>DJQL01000143.1 GCA_002437565.1 Prevotella sp. UBA6387 | reverse complement strand
TAATATATGTGGGCGATGACATTCCCGACTATGAGATAATGAGGCGTGTCGGCTGCCCATGTTGTCCCAAGGACGCGTGTGAGGAGATAAGACAGATATCGGTCTACGTGTCGCCCTTCAATGGTGGCAACGGCTGCGCGCGCGACGTGCTTGAGCAAGTGTTGCGCGCCCAAGGCAAATGGCTCAACTCCTCTAAGGCCTTTGGATGGTAATGGTATTTTTTTAAGAAAGGACATAGCATTGAGAAAGTTGATTTTGGCGAGCAACTCACCACGCAGGCGTGAGCTGCTCAATGGACTTGACCTCGACTTTGAGGTGAGGGTGAAACGTGGAGTGGGGGAGAAGTATCCCAAATACATTCCTGTGGACAGTGTGCCGGAGTATATCTCCAGGGAGAAAGCAGAAGCCTACGACATAACCGATGACGAGATATTGCTCACTGCCGACACCGTGGTAATACTTGACGGAGAGATAATGGGTAAGCCAACCGACGCGGAAGCGGCGCGTGCCATGCTGCACAGGTTGAGCGGCCACTCCCATCATGTCGTGACAGGAGTAACGATTAAGACCATGCAAAGAAGCGAATCGTTCTCCGACGTTACGGTCGTTACTTTCAGGAAGCTGACAGACGAGGAAATAAATTATTATGTAGACCGTTACAAGCCGTTCGACAAGGCAGGCTCTTATGGCGTGCAGGAGTGGATAGGATATGTCGGCGTGACACATATAGACGGGAGTTTCTATAATGTCATGGGACTTCCCGTAGAGCGTGTTTACGAGGAACTTAAAAAGTTCTTGTAGCATGAATCTTTAAACCTTACAGACAAATATGAAAACAATGCTTTTAATTCTTGCCGTTGCCGTCCTTGGCGTGCCTGCCTCGGCGCAAACTGCGGGCAACGTGGCTTACCGCGATGCCAACGTGAGAATCACGATGATTGACGATGGCGCGGCCAGGCTTGAGTATGCGCCCAACGGCAAATTCGTGGACGACAAGTCGCAGGTGGCGGTCATCAGGGATTACGCTCCCGTGAGCTATAAGGTGAGCGACAAGTCCAAGACGGTGCGCATCAGCACCAATGAGATGACCATTACTTACGTCAAGGGCAAGGGACCTTTCACGTCAGCTAACCTTTCCATTGTTTCGGCAAGGGAAAAAGGCACTATGCCTTTCTCTTGGAAGCCAGGACTGAAAGACGCTGGCAACCTGAAAGGCACGTATCGCACGCTTGATGGATATGACGGCAACTTGCGCGATGGCAAGCCAATGCCCATTGAGGATGGTTTGCTCTCAAAGAGTGGATGGACATTAATCAACGATTCCAAGTCTTACCTATTTGACAGAAGCGAGTGGCCGTGGGTTGAGGAGCGGCCTGACACGGCTCGCGCCCAAGACTGGTATTTCCTGGCCTATGGCCATGACTACAAGAAGGCGCTACGCATGTTCACCAAGTTCGCTGGCAAGGTGCCCTTGCCTCCTCGCTATGCCTTCGGCTACTGGTGGTCACGCTATTGGAGCTATTCCGATGATGAGCTTCGCGAGCTCGTTGACAACTTCCATCAGTATAACATTCCGCTCGACGTGCTTGTCGTCGACATGGACTGGCACTACAACCAAGCGCCGCGTGGCGGCTGGACTGGTTACACCTGGAACCGCTCCCTCTTCCCCAACCCTAAGGGCTTCCTGAGCTGGGTAAAGGACAACAAGTTGCAAGTGACCATGAACCTCCATCCCGCCGACGGCATAAAGACATGGGAGGAGAAGTGGCCTGCCATGTCTGAATGGATGGGCAACGACACGGCCCTGCACAAGGACATACCTTACGAGGGGTCCAACAAGCGTTTCATGGCAGGATGGCTCAACACCGTGCTGCATCCCATGGAGAAGGATGGCGTTGACTTCTGGTGGATTGATTGGCAGCAATGGATCAACGACAAGAAGCTGACCAACCTTAACAACACTTGGTGGATAAATTATGTGATGTTTTCCGACATGGAGCGTAACCGCGACACTCGCCCTATGCTTTACCACCGATGGGGCGGACTTGGCAACCATCGTTACCAGATAGGCTTTTCGGGCGATGCCATCATCTCTTGGAAGTCGCTCGACTTCCAGCCTTATTTCAATAGCACGGCCTCGAACGTGCTATATTGCTATTGGAGCCACGACATTGGCGGGCACATGCATGCCGACAGCATCGACCCTGAGATGTATGTGCGTTGGATGCAGTTTGGCTTGTTCAGCCCCATACTGCGTAGCCATTCCACGAAGAACGCGGGCCTGAACAAGGAGCCGTGGGTGTTCAGCTATCCTGTCACGCGCATACTTCGCAACATCGTGAAGGAAAGGTATGTCCTCAATCCCTACATCTACACCATGGCGCGCAAGACTTACGACAACGCGTTGCCTCTTTGCCGACCAATGTATTATGACTATGCCGACAGTCCCCAGGCTTACGAGATGAAGAATGAGTACATGTTTGGCGACGACATGATCGTTCGCCCTGTCACGTCGCCGAGAGACGGTGCCAAGGCCACCGCTGACGTTTGGCTGCCAAAGGGCAACGACTGGTATGAGGTGGCCTCTGGCAAGCTCATAAAAGGAGGGCAGACCGTGAACGATGGCTTCCAGCTTGATGAGATTCCTGTCTATGTTAAGGCTGGCAGCGTGATACCGATGTATGCCGACACGCTGAAGAACCTTCGGGGCAACGACACCCCCGTGGTCGTGACCGTCTACCCGGCGGATGGTGATTGCAGTAGCAAGGCTGAATATTATGAGGACGCTGGCAACGACAAGCAATATGCGTCGCAATATGCGGTCACTCCTCTCTCCGCTTCTCGCAGCGGCAACAGGCTCGTTGTGACAATTGGGGAGCGCGAAGGCTCTTATGCCGGAATGCCACACGACAGGAAATATCAAGTCAAGGTGGTGGCTTCCGTGGTTCCGCAGGAGGTGAAGGTGGACGGCAAGACCGCCGACTTCAGCTACGACGGCATGTCACTTTCGTTGCTTGTCGACATGGGCAACGCAAACTGCTCTGTCGCCAAGACGGTAGAGATTACTTACCCGGGCAACAACCAGTGCGTGGCCAATGGTGAGATAGGCCAGATGCGCCGAGTACGCAATAATGTTTACCAGCTCAAGACGCGTAACGCCGGAATTGTTCTCACCGATGACCTTGCCAATATGGAGAGCGCAGGAAGGGCAATTACATACAACCCAAAGAACTTTACGGAGATAATGAACTTCTTCCGCGACAAGTTCGCACACTTGGACAGTGTGCTGAAAGAGCAGAGGCTCAACGAAGACGACTATAAGTTCTTCGTCGACTACACTTATTAGTATATCTCGCTGTCAGGTAAAATATATTTCGAACAAACAAGTTAGGGCTGGATTCCTCGTGTGGAGTCCAGCCCTTTTAGCATCTCACGTTTTTTACGATTAATATGAAATGACGTGATAAATCCATGTTAGAATATAGATTGATGATTACTTTATCTCACTGGTTTCCCCAATTCATTGTAAGTTGACAACCCTTTCACCGTAAGCAAATACTTCTGGCGAGGATGTCTTGGAGAGTTGGGATAAAGCAAACGGTAATATTCCCCAACGCTGAAATGTAAAATATTATAGCCAAAATTTAACACTTGAGAACAGGTCGTTTTAGAGTGGAAAAATGGATTGAAGCTACCCTTTCGCAACGCTTTTGGTGGGTTTTCGACCTTGTTTTTTAGCCATATCAGCCAAAAGTAGTCGGCTTTACGGCGTAAAGCCGACGCGATCACGGCGCCGAGCCATTGCCTTTACGCCGTAAAGCTGACACGATTACGCCGTAAAGCCGATGCCATTTCATAAAAATGGCAACAACTAAAAACTGTCAAAAATATAATTTATTGATATTCAAAGATTTATTGAAGCAGTTCAAGAATCGCTATTTTTCGGCCAAGAGACTGCGTGATTGAAAAAAAACGATTCTCAGACGACCTTTTGTAATATATTATTATCCGGCGAAGTATGGAAACGGAGGGTGCTTTGTATGGATAGTGCAGAACTCACACCATGAGTTGATATTGTTTTTCCATTTGGGTTGCTCGGCGGATGGCAAGGCAATTGAAATAATAAGCCCCGAAAGCGTTTGACTTTCGGGGCTCTTTTCAATTTGTATTATTTCTTGATGATTTTTCCCAAGAGGTTGTTCATGTATGCCCTTACGTCGGTCCAGCGGTAGTAGGGGCCTTTGAAAGCCTTGATTGGCAACGTGGCTTCGTTTTCGTTGAGCAGCACCTTCACCAGCACGTCTTTCTTTGGGTGCTTGGCATCCTTGTAGAACACGAACTGGACGTTGCACGCCATCGGGAACACGTTGTACACGTCCCAATTCTCTGCGTCGATCTTGTCGAGCGATGAGCGAGGGTTGCCGTAGCCATTGATATTGAGCAGGCAGACAAGCGGCAGGACGTCGCTTTCATGTGCGAAGCGCATCGTGGCACCAGGGTGGGCCAGGGTGACGCAGGTGTCGGCAGTCTCCATGATGTTCTTCACGAGGTTGAGCTGGGTGTACATTCCCGCGCCATCGTTGAGCTTGTTTGGTCCGGCGTAAGAATACCAGTAAGCCGTGGCCATGAGCCATTGGTTGTAGAGTTCCTCTTCGGAGAATATGTCCCACATGGGCTTGAACTGATGACGCAGCTCCGTGTTTTGCAGGTCTATGGCGATGTTGAAAAGTTGCGTGGCGAGCGAGCTCTCGTTCACCTGTTTTGCGTAGTCGGCGTCATTGAAGATGGTCTTCATCATGTGTGGTGCCTTGTTGTGGCGCTTCTTAAACGCCTTCAGGCTGTCCACGGCTGCCGTGGTGTTGGTGAGCGAAGCGTAAGGGCTCGTGGCGTCGTCGTTCATGTAGTACATGTCGTGGTACGACGCGTCGCTCTTGAACTTTATCTTCGGGTTGAGCGCGGCGAGTTGCAGCAGCTCGTTCTCCATGGACAGTATGCAGCGTATGACCACCGTGGAGCGCGCGTCAACGTTGGTGACACCGGCGAACACCTGCGGGAAGCGCTCGTACATGCGCTTGGCTATGCCGCGGTGCTGCTCTGCGCCGAGCTGCGTGAGCTCACCTTCGCGGCTCATGCCTTGCGCGCGCATCTCCTTTACCAAGGCAAAGACCTCCTTGCCACGTGGGGTGAGCTTGCCAAGTGAGTCGGCATGTGCGAGTGTATAGTAAGGCTTGTTGAAGGCGTTCTTGCCGATGAGCCAGCGAGAGCCGTGGCGACCGTAGTGGCTGATGTAGAAAGGCTCGTAGCCACTGGGCGAGGGCGTCAGCTTCTTGGTTGGTACGGGATAATCTCGGTAGTTGTTGGCAGCGAGGTTCGGGTTCTCCTTGATTTCCTGTCTCGTGCGTTGGGCGTTGAGGCCAATCAGCGGCAGCGAGAGAAAGGCAAGCAGAAGGATGTTTTTTTTCATGTTTTGGTTTTTATAAAGTTTAATGTAAAAAATATTCATAATAGCACTGCGCAAAGGTAGCAATAACTATTTAATCTGGCAAGGATGTCGTTGCCGATTAATCTATTTTGTGTAACTTTGCGGTGATTGTAAGCAGTTTGAGCACGTGTTTTTGCAGATAATAGGCAAAAAGTCTTGAAAATATTTGTAAGTGTGGAAAATAATCAGTAAATTGCAAGCGCAAAAGCCTAAGTAAGCTAAAACCCTAATTAGTCAAAACCAACCCCGATTATCTCAGCATGAAAAGAACCGTATCCATAGTGTCGTTTTCCGTATGCTGTATGTTCGCCTTCGCCCAGCTGACTTATCAAGTGAACGCGCCTCGTAGTGGAGATAACGTAGCAAGGCAAGTCATATCCTTGACTTCGCCAGGTCAATGCTCCGACTTCGCCATTTGGGATCTCCGTGACAATGAAGTCGGCACGAGGAGAAATGTCGTCCGCCATGTCAATCAAAAGGTCAACGGTGACATCTTGTGCCTTTATGACTCAGGGTCAAGGTATGGCTTGGAGATTGGAAAAGACGGCGTTCTCGTGACGAGTTGTGAGAACCGGAACCTTGACATTACCTATGACTTGCCCGTCAAGCTTCTCCGTTTCCCGATGGAATACCGGGATTCCCTAAGCGGCTGTTTCCATGGCGTCGGCACCTATTGCGACCGTTGGCGGACGCGCGTTTTCGGGATATGGAAGTTGAAGGCTGACGCGATGGGGCGCGTCTTCCTGCCAACCGGGGACACGTTACGTGCCATCCGCGTCCACCTGCGTAAACGAGTGTCAAACAAGTATTACCCTTTGGACAGCGTACATTCAACGCTTGCCGCCTTCAATGTAGACAGCATCCTTCATTGCCAGGCGATTGACACGGCCGTCATAGTGTCAGACGAATACAGGTGGTACGCCAGAGGCTATCGCTATCCCATCCTTGAATACAGGTCAGCCTATATGGAATCACGACCGGAGGAAAAGACGCGCGTCGCGTACATTTGCCCGCCAGAGAGCCAGGAAGAACTTCCCTTGGATGACGAGAACGCCAGGATAAGGGAAGGCGACAAGAAAAACGGAGATGCAGGAAACGGCAAACACGCTAATGGCAACGAGGCGGGCAATGACGATTTCAGGTACAGCTTCTCCCAAGACGACGCAAGCAAGACGGTCCACGTGAGCTATACGTCCGACACGCCGGTCAGCGTAAAGGTCATATTGGCAAACACCATGGGAATCGTGTACGGGACCGAGACAAGAGCAAATGGCACGTCCGGAGAGATGACCCTCTGTTACGGTGACATCCCGCGAGGGCAATATATAGTCCACATCAAGACCGGAGAGAAAGTCCATACCGAGAAATTCAACCACAAGTAAAAAAGCATCACCTCAATGAGAATCCTGGACATCCTCAAGACGACGGCAATGACGCTTTGCCTTTCCTGTCTCGCGTGCGAGGCCCAGGAAAAGCCCGTGTACAACGTCCCCAGTCCCGACATCGCCACATTGGGCACTTACGGCACCGTTCCCGTCAGCCTGTTCACCGGCACGCCCGACATATCCGTGCCCCTTTACGACCTCAGGGTGGGCAACTACACCTTCCCGATAACGGCCACTTACCACACCGGAACGGTAAAGCCGCACACCCAACCAGGGATAATCGGCCTTGGCTGGAGCCTGCGATCCGATGGCTACATAAGCCGGACCGTGCACGGCGTGTATGACGAGAAACAGTGCCGTCAATACGTGCATGGCTATTACGGACACGCCAAGGAGATGAAAGGCATGACTCAAGAGTGCTTCAAGCGGATCATAAGGGACAGCACGAGGACCGACGGGGTGTCACACGCCTGGTATGAGCTGGCTCCCGATGAGTTCTCCTTCGACTTTTGCGGATACAGCGGCAGGTTTTACCTTAACGAGGACGGTGGTTGGACGGTCGTGTCAGACAAGGACATCAAACTCGAGTTCAACGCTGATGGTGACGGCTTTGTCTATTGTGACGCGTTGGACGACCGCATACCTGAGTTCCGTGGATGGCCATACAAGAAAGAGAACCAGCGCTATTTCAACAAGTTCACCTTGATAACGCCTGACGGCTGCCGCTACGAGTTTGGCGGTGTCAACGCCACGGAATACAGCATACCCTATTATTCGAGAAACTACAGCGACCTCATACCCACTACCTGGCGTCTTTTCAGGATAGTCACCCCACAAGGCCACCACGTGGACTTCGCTTACGACACGTCGGGCGTGACGTGCGACATACGCTACGTCCCCATGTCAAGCCAGCTTTCCAACTGGGAGGCGGACGTGGAGTACCTCATGAGCGATAACACGGGCCTAAGCGGATTCACCGGCTTCATGGTCTATCCGGTAAACATAAAGAGCATCACCACCCCAAACGAGACGGTCGCCTTTGACTATCAGCATGACTATGGCTACGCGGACCATTTTGACAAGGGAGTCCCACTTTACTGGGAGAAGAACATCGGCAGGCACGACCCTTACATAAACATGACGGATCCCCAGGCACAGTTCTTCATGCTCATCAAGGCAAAAGGGGAAGGAAGCTCGAAAAGCATCATGAAGGAACTGTCGAGCAAATACCTCCGCCGCATGGCGGTGTCTGAAAGGTATGGCGGTGAGGGTCGCAGCTTTTTCTTCGATTACAAGATACATTCCCGACGGCTCCTGTCCTCGATTTCATGCCGCGAGGGAACCCCAGAACTCATTGTCCGCAAGGTGATAGGCGGTGGGGTGATGTACACTATGACGGACACGCCGTCCAACAAGTCCACCGATGACATGCCCGTCTGGCGTTTCACCTATGACGAGACACCGATGCCCATCAGCTATGTAATGGGAAAGACCGACAGCGAGGGATATTATGCTGGTGGGACCCACAAACTTACTGAAAGCGTCGCGACCTCAATTAACGTAGAGCCGGACTTGAAGGCAACCTTGGCCATGACACTGAAGTCGATTCAATGGCCGACAGGCGGATTCACGGATTTCGAGTATGAACTCAACGACTATTCCCAGGCGTTGGCAGACGATCACGCTTACGTCATCGACGCCAGCGGCATCTGCGGCGGCCTCCGCATAGCGGAGATTAGGAACCGTGACAGGCATGACACAATCACCTACGTAAAAAGGTATCGCTATACTGACACTTGCGGTTCCCACAACAGCAGCGGGATAAGGAGGGAAATTCCCGTCTACGGCGTAAGTTACTCAGCGCAAGTGAAAGACCATGGCACCGTCCGCCTTGACATGATATCGGCTGGGGGCTTCTTCCCCTGCGTGACTGGACAGGTCTCGCCACCGGTGGGCTATTCCTCCGTCATAGAGGAGACGCTCGACGGTCACGGGAATACTTTGGGCCATGTCCGCTCGACGTTTTCCAATTACGGTGAGACCAGGATGAACGGTCGCGCGGAGTACTGTTATAACATGGACAACACCGCCAGCGTGACACCCTACACGAGCATCTCCCCGGAAATAGGTAAGTTGCTGACAAGGGAATATTATGATAGCAATAATATTCTGATTAAAAAGGAGGAATATACTTACAAGCGTGTTCGTGACGGCTCAATCCTCATGCCTTATTGCCAGACCGTCTTCTTCTGCATGGATCCGTATCATTTCCTCTCCGCCCAAGCCGGATGCGTCACGCGGGCCTATACGTTCAGCTACCTTCCCGTGTCGGTGAGGGAGTCGGTGAGGTCAATGGGTAGCGACACGTTCGTTACGTCCGAAAGGGAAATGGATTACGATTCCTCGCGGATGGTGAGAGCTGAGCGTACGCTCCTGAGTGACGGCAGCTGGGCGAGCGTGGAGTATTCTTATCCCTACGATGAGAAGAGCCTCTCATGGATGTCAAGGCGACACTTCCTGAACTATGTCACGAGGAAAAAGGAGAGCATGCATGGTGAGGAACGCGTGGCGGTAATGGATTATGAAGCCAATGACCATTCTCGGTCAACGCCTTACGTAAGCCGCTTGACCAAGACAAGGAATGGCGTTGGCAAGGTAGAGTACCAGGCGTTGTCCGCCGACGAATACGGCAACCCGACTGAGATAATTGAAAACGGCAAGCACTCCACGCTCGTATGGATATACCATGGCCAAAGGCTTGGTGCGAGGCTGGAGAACTATTCCCTCGCATTGCGCGGGAAACCGAGAATCGCGATAAGAGAGAGAGGGTACGTCAAGATTGACACCATGACCATCGTGGACCCAACTTTCCCTGATCTTGATGATTCATACGACTTTGGCTATAAACAATACCCTGGCTCGCTCATACACTTGTATACCTATGACGGAAGCCTAAGGCTTGACTCCTATACTGCCCCTTCCCTCCAGGCTGAGTGTTATGTCCATGACGCCTTGGGGAGGCTTCAACAGGTCTACTTCAATGAAAAACGCGATGGCGACAGCCGGAAAGCCACGCTTAAACGTTACAAGTACGATTACTACAATGACGATGTCGCTCAAAAGACATTAAGGCCCGACGCCAACCTTGAAGGCGGCTCCACGCCATAAACCGTTCAAACAAGATGTCATGACAAAGAAAAGCACAGCCCTCCGAGTCTTGTTGGCCGTAGTGATGACTTTCATGGCCGTCCCCGCGCTGTCGCAGGTCATGTCCGAAGATCACGCCGAAACGTCGGTAGCCGACTTCTACAAGGAAGTCTTCCCGACAAAAGGCTACGCTGACACCCTCACGATGTTTCATTGGAACAGCGGTGTCACCCCTGACAGCCTTAGGGGGTACAAGCTGACCTTGACCGACGCGCAGACCATACGCTTCAGGTGCCTCGGCTTCCGCTATACGCGTGGCCTCGGCTCCGGCATACCTGAGGGCAAGTTGCCGCTCGAAGTCAGGCTATACGACGACACGTCAAGCCAGGATTCCCTGAAAGCCTCATTCCAATGGTATGTAGAGGGCAAGGAGAACGTTTTCGCCGATACCGCGGCCGTGGACACCAGCGGAATCGTGCTAAGCCCTGGGACGTACTTCCTTGTATATGGAGGCTACTTGGAAAACGTGATAAAGTACCCTTATGACCAGTTGTCCACGGTCATACAAGGTGAGCAGTCAGCTATCACAGTCGTCTTGGAGAGCCTTCCCCTCCTGCCGCCCCCGGGAAAGGGCGAGGTGAAAGGCTGGAACACCATAACCGAATTCACCAGCCATGACGGGGCATTGGATAACGGAGACAGTCTCATGACGGCGTATGACGATTTCGGTCGCCTCTCAAAAAGTATAGCCCGCGGCAAGAGCCCCTCGGGGAACGACATCGTGGAGGCGCGTGACTACGACGGCTTCGGGCGCGAGCGCAGGGTTTGGCTGCCGGTGACATCATCGTCGGACCTCCCGCTTGCCAAGCTCCTTGGTGACGCCAATTCCCTTGACTATGGAGAAGCCTATGCTGACAGGGAACCATACTCATTCTCCGTGTATGAGGACTCACCGCTATCGAGGACGCTCGCGACCTACGGTCCCGGCGAGGAATGGCACGCCAAGGGCATGGGCGTGGTTACGGCAAGTCTCGCCAATGTCAGCGGTAGTGACACCTTTGGATGCGTAAGGCTCAAAACCACAAACGTTGGTGATAACGTCATTGTAAGAACGGACGGCGAATACGCCTCCGGGACATTGGCTGTGACAAGGACGGCGGACGAGGACGGAAGCGTCAGCCTCACCTTCAAAGACCGTGATGAAAGGACTGTCTTGGACAGGCGCGTGTTGTACGAGGGCGGTACGAGGAAGATGCTTGACACCTATTACGTATACGCCCCGTTCGGCAACTTGCTCGCGGTGCTTCCTCCAGCCGCATCCGACGGAATCTCCTCCGGTGACGTGGACAAGGAACTAATGGACAAGTACGCTTACCAATACCGGTATGACAGCCACGACAGGATGATAGGCAAGAAGCTGCCAGGTTGTGGATGGATTTATTATGCCCATGACGGCAACGATAGGTTGGTCTTCATTCAGGACTCAGAACAGCGAAAGCGCGGCAGGTCCACGTTTGTCCTCCGCGACTCCCTCGGCCGCCAATGCGTTACCGGCATGTGCGCCTTCACGTTCCCAAGTGGATACGTCATACAAGGCGAGGTCTACTGCCACTATACGGGCGAGGGAAACGAACTGGCGGGTTACGCGTACACGGGTATCACCTTGAAGGACGCGAGGGTGGTCACGGCGACATATCATGACAGTTACGACTTCATTGACGACCTGTGCGAGGATGCCAAGTTGCCCAATGGCGACCTGGCATACGGTCAGAAGGCGGAATGTGTCACGGGTTTGGTGACAGGCCGCTTGAATTCCGTGCTAGAGGCTACGGACAGCGTGTCGCCACGCAAACTTTTCTCCGTCATCAAGTACGACTATCGCGCGAGGCCGGCGAGAGTGGAGACGGAGAACCTCATGGGAGGCTATGACGTGGAGGACATGGAACATGACTTTCTCGGGAGGGTGACCAAGAGGTGCCTCCTGCACCATGGTCCACTTTTGGGAAAAGACATTGCAGAGGAATACTGCTACGCTTATGACCATGCCGGAAGGCTCATGAAGGTCGAGCACCGCATAAACGGTGGCGAGGCGCGTGTCTTGGCTGACAACCAGTATGACGAGCTTGGGAGGCTGGCGGTCAACAAGGCTGGCGGCACTACCGCCCTTGCCACGGCCTACGGCTACAACTTGCGCTCATGGCTGACGAAGGTGACCAATCCGGCGTTTGAGGAGGAGCTGCGCTACAATGAGAGCGGCGGGACGGCCAAGCCGCTTTATGGTGGCAATGTATCATCAATGGAATGGAAGGCAGGTCATGATGACAGGTCAAGGCTCTATGGCTTTACCTATGACGGGCTTGGCAGGCTTACGGCTGCGACATACGGCGAGAAGGACGCCTCCGGCAAGAATACCGGCAAGGGCGTCGGAAGCTACGACACGCGATACACGTATGACCAGATGGGCAACATCCTGATGCTCCGCAGGCAAGGACTGCACGACGATGGCGCTTATGACGAGATAGACAACCTCAAGTACACCTATGACGGCAACCAGGTCGTGAGTGTGGAGGATTCCGCCGTTGACCCCGTTTACAAGGACTGCTTCACGTTCGTGGACGGGGCTGACGAGGAAAAGGAGTACGAATACGATGAAAACGGGAACCTGACGAAAGATTTGAACCACGGGATTTGCGGCATTGAGTATAATTGCCTAAATTTGCCGATGAGAGTCGACTTCCTTGACGGGAGTCGCATAACCTATACTTATGACGGAGGAGGACGGAAGTTGAGGACAGACCATTACGTGAACCCATTGACGGCATCGGTGCCGCAACTGGCAGGAGGCACGGGCACTGCCGGTGAAGGCTCTCTCGTGCACACCTGGACTGACTACTGCGCTGGCAAGGTGTATGAGAACGACACTCTGCGGATGTCGCTCTTCGATGGCGGGTACGTGTCATACGCTGCCACGGCTGATGGCTCGTCGCCGTCACCTTCCTATCATTATTACATTAAGGACCACCTTGACAATAACCGTGTGGTTCTGGGTGAGAACGGCGAGGTGGAGCAGGTGAACCATTACTATCCCTTTGGTGGTTTGATGGGTGAGAGCGAGAACCTCGCGTCCTCGCAACGCTATAAGTATAACGGCAAGGAGCTTGACCGCACCCATGGCCTTGACTGGTACGACTATGGCGCGCGGATGTATGACCCCGCGTTGGCACGCTGGATGGTGCCAGACCCATTGGCGGAGAAATACTATGGTATCAGTCCTTACGCCTATTGCGGAAACAGTCCAATAAACTCCATAGATCCAGATGGGCAAGATTTTTACTATTCAAATAATGGACATTTTTTGTTTCAAGATAGAAAAACAACAAGTTTTGTGTATGTTGATAATAAAAGGTTAACATATAAAAATAGGGTTATAACTAATGAGCAGTTCATAAGATTGTCAAGTACAGTTTATGCAGAAAGTTCAGTTGTTTATGGCATAGCAAATAGAGAAGAAATGTTTGCTATAGCAAGTGTGCATTTGAGGAACGGGAAAGCTTATGGTGCTGATAACACCCAAGCAAAGAAAATGCGGAATACGGATTTGTCTAATCTAACTGAGACAATGGAAATGGCGAATGCTGCTATAATTAATGCTATTTTAGGTGGGCATGATTATAGCAATGGAGCTGACCAGTGGGATGGTGCGGAGCAAGCGATGGTGAAAAAAGAGAATCAGGATAAACCTTCTGATGGACGAATAATGTACAAGATGAATACGATGGGGTGGTCGATGGATATAAATCATTATAATTCCTGGAAATCAGCCATTGAACGAAAATTTGGTATGAATAAATTTACAGTTCCCAGAATCAAGAAAGCGAATAGCAATTATGGAGGAATGCATAATAAAAACAAGATTCGGCTTAAATCAACAGCCCAGCATGGACTGACGATATTTTGGAAAACTCATTGAATTATGAAAAAAGAATTACTAATTGTAATGTGGATATTTTGTATAACGAAAGTTTACTCTCAGAATGTAACCGTATATGAAGTTTTTTTTAATAAAACAAGGATAGAAGAAAGAACGTATTGTAAGGATTCATTGGCTAACGTTATTCTGTTTAATGCGAGTGACACTAAAGACTCCTTAGCTTTGAAGGACGAAAAGCTCGTAAGCTATCACTATGGCCCTTTGGGTTATGAACTGGATTCCAATTCAATTTTGCCATCATTATATTGGAAGTATTTCTATTATAATATGTCTTCGAAAAGGTATCTTACTAAGATAATTAAATCAAGTATATTACTTGAGGACATTATAGGCTTTATTGAGAATATGGATTCAACTTTGTTCTCTGATGGTAAGTTCGGGTACGAAAAACGAAAAATTATGAGTAATGGTACAAAGACTTATATAAAATACTCGTCAATTAATTCACGATTTCATTCAGGCTCTTTACTGAGCCCATTCGAATATGAGAAATTGGCAAACTTTAATATTATTGTTGATAACGGCTTAGTAAAAAACATAAGGTTAAAAGGAAGGGTAACAATAATTGACATTAATCTATATTATAATGCTGACATTGTCGTAATGAAAAAAATATTATTTAGAAACAAGCTAAATAATATCAGCAGCATTGATGTTTATAACTATAAGAAGTTGTATTAATGTTGATATTATATTTGCGGCATTGAGTATAATTGCCTAAATTTGCCGATGAGAGTCGACTTCCTTGACGGGAGTCGCATAACCTATACTTATGACGGAGGAGGACGGAAGTTGAGGACAGACCATTACGTGAACCCATTGACGGCATCGGTGCCGCAACTGGCAGGAGGCACGGGCACTGCCGGTGAAGGCTCTCTCGTGCACACCTGGACTGACTACTGCGCTGCCAAGGTGTATGAGAACGACACTCTGCGGATGTCGCTTTTCGATGGCGGCTACGTGTCATACGATGCCAAGGCTGACGGCTCTTCGCCGTCACCTTCCTATCATTATTACATAAAGGACCACCTTGGCAATAACTGTGTGGTTCTGGATGAGAATGGCGAGGTGGAGAAGGTGAGTCATTACTATCCCTTTGACGGCTTGACGGGCGAGAGCGAGAACTTGGCTTCTTCGAAGCGTTACAAGTACAACGGCAAGGAGCTTGGAATGCCATACTGCTTCAGACCAAGCACCCTTCTTGGGACAAGGTTACAAGGACTTTCGCTCATTCCCAGGCAAGCTACGCTGCTTCATGGTTAAATAAAGCATAAAAAAAACAACTTGAACGTCTGGTATGGTATAAAGTGTTGGCAATAACTCTTTGAATTTGGCAAACAAGTCGTTGCAGATTAATCTATTTTGTGTAACTTTGCGGTGACTATGAAAGGAAAACATCCACATATTTATATTATAGCCATCGTTGCGCTGGTGATTCTCGTCAGTTTCGCGATTATCAGTTTGGCGACATTCAGAGGGGAAGGCACTGCACCGCAAGACACCATTGCGAGGCGGCTGGTTAAGAAAACCCAACTGGTGATGGTGAAGAAAGACACCGTGCGTAAGACCGTGGTGACGGATTCGCTGCCAGACTTTGACCCCACGGTGAGAGGCACGCTAACCGACAGTTTGGGCAACCCAATGAGTGGCGTGGTGGTGAGCGATGGTTATACTTGCACCGTGACCAACGACAAGGGTATGTATATCTTCATGCGCGACAAGAAAGCGCGATTCGTGTGGTATTCCGTACCCGCAGATTGCGAGATACCGACACATTCAGCGACCGACAGGACTGCAAACTTCTATAAGCCATTGCAGGCTAAGCAAAACGAGTACAACTTCACCCTGAAACGCTTGCCAGGAGGCACGGAGCACGATTATAAACTGATAGTTTTCGGAGACCCTCAGATAACAAACGCGTTCAGTCCTTATTATACAGGCCCCGACGACAACCCGATACAGAAAAGCGACCTTGCCCGTTTTACCGATGAAACCATGGCAGACGTGCGGCAAACCATCGCGTCGTTGCCAGCCTCTATGCCTGTGTATGCCATATCCATGGGCGATGACGTGCAGTATTATGGGGGCTACAACGCCGGTCTTGAACGTCAGATACGTGAGGCGTTGGGCTCGTCGAGAGCTACCGTGTTCTCAGTGATAGGCAATCATGACCAAGACGGCAAGAGCCTGTATGTCAGGAAGTGGGAACAGAGCTTCGGGCCGACCGACTTCAGCTTTGACCGTGGAGACGTGCATTATGTGTGCCTCAACGACGTGCATTTCTACCGTGGCATGCTTTATTGGCAACCGGGTGAACTGACGGCATCGCAACTGCGTTGGCTTCACGAAGACCTATCCTTTGTCAATCACGACAAGAAGGTAGTGTTGTGTTATCACATTCCTCTCACCATGGGCAATCGTCCACGCAAGGGGGCAAAGTCGCTAAACCTTGAATCGGAACCAGGACACTACTTGTCGTCGGTCTTCAAGCGTGTGCTTAGCGAGCTGAAAATTTTTAAAGGAGGATATGAGCTCTTTTGCGGCCATACCCATTTTGCCATCAACCATGAGATAGACTTCAACGGTGGGCACATAATAGAACATTGCCATGCGGCAGCTTGCGGAAACATTTGGCAATCGAACATAAACATCTGCGGCACACCAAATGGCTATTACGTCTATTCGTTGAATGGGACGAATATCACCGACTGTTACTATAAGGGAACGTTTTGGCCACGGTCAAGGCAGATGACCCTGTTCAAGGCGTCAACCGATTTCAATGGCGAGTCGTATGCCGCCGATTGGCAGTTGCCAAAAGACAGCGGGGCGATCATAGCCAACGTTTTCAATGCCGACTCGCGGTGGCGAGTCTATGCGATAGAGAATGGCGTGGAGCGAGAGATGCGGCGCATCGATCATCAAGGACAAGACGCTTTCGCCACGGGCTATCATCATCGTTACTCTAAGTCGGTGAGCTATCAGTTCGTGAGCAAGACAAATGGATATCTTATAATGAACCATTTATATTATTATGTACCAAACTCTGCCGGAAGCCGCATAATAGTGAAAGCGAAAGACGCTTACGGAAACACATACACGTCATCTACAGACGATGTGATAAGCGAGCCATTCTTTAATTTCGCGCATTATTATGAAGAAAAGCGATAATTTATCTTCATTTTCTTTGTATTGTCTGTAAAAGGCAGTATCTTTGTCAAAGTTAACATAACCAAACAATAACGTAGGCCTGAAATGAGACAAATAAAGATTACCACCGCTATTACCGCTCGTAGCGAGTCTTTAGATCGTTATCTTGCCGAGATAGCACGTGAGCCAATGCTCACGCCTGAGGAGGAAGTCTCACTCGCACAGAAAATACACCTTGGCGGCAAGGAAGGCTTGAAGGCGAGAGACAGGCTTGTCAATTCCAACCTGCGTTTTGTGGTTTCCGTTGCCAAGCAATATCAGCATCAAGGCATATCACTTGTGGATCTTATCAACGAGGGAAACATAGGCCTGGTGAAAGCAGCCGAGAAGTTTGATGAGACGCGTGGCTTCAAGTTCATTAGCTATGCCGTGTGGTGGATAAGGCAAAACATCATGGAAGCCCTTGCCGTGAAAAGCCGTATAATACACGTGCCAATGAACCAAATGGGCGTGGCGTTGAAGGTGAACCGGGCAACAGAGGCTTTTCTCCAGAAGACAGGAAGAATGCCTTCCATTCATGAGATCTCGGTGGAGACAGGACTTGATGAAAATGTCATAGAATCGGCAAAGGACGCTAACAATAGGCCCACAAGCATTGACGCGCCATTGGGTGATGATTCCAACGACAACACGATTGGTGAAATGCTTACGTCTGATGACAATACTTTCATTTCGGACAAGTCGGTAGACAACGAGTCGCTCAACAAGTTTATAGAGGACTTGCTCAAGGAGGTGCTTACCGACCGTGAGCAAATCATCGTGAAAGCGTCGTTTGGCATAGGCTGTCCTGAGAAAAGCCTTGAGGAACTTGCCAGCGGCATGGGCATGACAAGGGAGCGCATAAGACAGGTCAAGGAAAAGGCCATAAGGAAAATAAGGTACTCGCCAGCGGCCAAGATCCTGAAACAGTATTTGGGATAAACGTCATTATTCTTTATTGATGTAGATCATGCGCAAGTGATCGAGCTGATATTTCAAAAATTATTATTAATTTTGCAAATGATATTATAATTTTTGAACAGGGGTACTTGCTAAACCCCCTTTAACAAAACAAGAAATGACAAAACAACCACGTGCTGAAGTGAGCGTGATGTTCATGCTCTTCAGCGTTACTTTCTGTGTTTGCCTTATTTTGGCAAACATTCTTGAAACCAAGCAGATAGCCATTGGCCCAGCGAACTTGACGGGAGGCTTGATAGTGTTCCCTGTTTCTTACATAATCAACGACTGCGTATGCGAGGTCTGGGGCTATCGCAAGGCTCGCATGCTCATTTGGATGGGCTTTGCCATGAATTTCTTTTTCGTGACGATGGGCGCGATATGCGATTGGATTCCCGGCGCGCCATATTGGAACAACAATGAAGGTTTCCATGCCATCTTTGGACTTGCCCCACGCATTGCCGTCGCGTCGTTCGTGGCGTTTCTCGTGGGCAGTTTCATGAACGCTTTTGTCATGAGCCGAATGAAAATCCATGACCAAGGACGCCATTTCTCGGCCCGTGCCATCTTGAGCACCGTGGCGGGAGAGAGTTGCGACTCCGTGATATTCTTTCCTCTTGCCCTTGGCGGTGTAGTGCCATGGAGCGAAATACCAAGCCTCATGCTATGGCAGGTGTTTTTGAAGACATTTTACGAGGTGATAGCCTTGCCGCTCACTATACGTGTCGTGAAATACTTGAAGAGACACGAAGGTGAGGATGCTTATGATAATGGCGTTGACTATAATATACTTAAGATTTTCAATATTTAAGACATACAATGACTGCAAGAAACGATGAGGGGCTCAAGGCCCTTGGCAAGAAAACCCAATACAGGATGGACTATGCTCCTGAGGTGCTTGAGACTTTTGTGAACAAACACCAAGGCAATGACTACTGGGTCAGGTTCAATTGCCCAGAATTTACATCTCTCTGTCCTATCACTGGTCAGCCGGATTTCGCAGAGATTCGTATCAGTTATATCCCTGACGTGAGGATGGTGGAAAGCAAGAGCTTGAAGCTATATCTGTTTTCCTTTCGCAATCATGGCGACTTTCATGAGGATTGTGTAAACATCATCATGAAGGATTTGATTAAATTGATGGACCCTAAATATATAGAGGTGACAGGACTGTTTACCCCACGTGGTGGCATAAGCATATACCCTTATGCCAACTATGGTCGTCCGGGTACAAAGTATGCGGAGCTGGCGGAGAAACGCTTCGTCACGCACGAATAATCGGAAAAGACCTTCTTATAATCCATCAAGTGTCGGGCAGACTCTTGATGGACGCTTTTTCTCCTACCACCCATATTATGTCTCCTGCTGCAAACTCGCGATTGGGATTAATGCATGTGAGGCTGTCTTGACCTTCCTCGACGCCAACCACCATGCAATTATATCGTTCTCGTATGCCACTCTCTTTAAGAGTAAGGCCAATGAAAGGACTGTCCTTGCCAAGTTTGACCTTTTGCAACTTCATCTCCCGGAGTTCGATTTGCGTGTCCTCAGCCTCCACGTCAGTCCTTATCGCTTGTGCGAAAACTTGAAGTTGCTCGTCGTTGCCAATGGCTTGAAGGCGGTCGTTAGGAAAAATTATGGTATGGCCACCAGGAATGTTGATACGCTTATGGCCACGCAGAATACTACTCACATACACTCCAAAGCGCGAGCTGAGTTTTAGCTCGCCAAGTGTCTTGCCAGCCCAAGAGGAATCCGTGGGTACGTCCACGTCGGAGACATGTATGTCGCGTTCCACGAGGTTCTTTTCGAATAGAGGCTTGCTCTTGCCCTCAACCTGTGCTTTGACTTCGCGCGAATGGAGATTGGCAATGAAACGCCGCTCCATACCTATCGAACTTTTCTTTAGCCGACGTGATAGTACCATTATGATTATTATTGTCATGGCAAGGGTTATCACAATGGCGTTTGCGAAACGCGCCAAGTAGTTGCAGACATAAAACAGGATGGTGGCGGCAATTGTTACCCTGAACAGCACGGTGAAAATAAGTGGTAGTCGATTGAGACGGCTTTCAGTCCACAGCTCCTTGAATTCCTCGCTATGGTTGTTTTTCATGACCAAGGCTCGCATGAAAGGCGATATGCAGACCAAGGTCAAGATTCCTGTGGCTCCGTTTGCCCACCAGTGAGGCAATATATGTCGGAAAAATTGCAGGGCAAAAGTCAGCATAACAGCAGTCACCGCTATGCACAACACTGTGTATATGAGGCTGTTTATGGCCATTTTGCGTAACAGGCTATGCCAGGTTGACATTTCCTTGGTGGTGGTTTGGTGGGCTGTACCTAAGTGGTTAAGCCTTCGAGCCCATCTTCGTGGCAATGCTTTGGTAATGACATCGTAGGTGGGAACGGCAGCGCGTATCATGTAGGGGGTGATGAATGTAGTGACAACGCTCACCGCGACGATGACTGGGTACATGAAACTGCTTATGACGTTAAGCGACAGCCCAAGAGAGGCAATGATGAAGGCAAACTCGCCAACCTGCGCCATGGAGAAGCCACAGCGCATTGCCGTTTTCAATGGCTGACCTGAAAGCATGTAGCTGAAAGTGCCAAATATGGCTTGGCCAACCATGATGGCAATCACCAAAGCTATTATGGGCATGGCATAGTCGACAAGTATCTTTGGGTCTACAAGCATGCCCACCGACACGAAAAATATGGCACCAAAGAGGTTCTTCACTGGTGCCACGACCTTTTCTATACGTTCAACCTCTATAGTTTCGGCAAGAATACTACCCATGACAAATGCGCCAAATGCAGATGAGAAACCAACAGCCGTGCTTATCCATGCCATGGCGCAGCAAAGGCCAAGGGCAACGATGACAAGTGTCTCGTCGGTCATCAGTTTACGTGTGACACGCAGAAAAGTAGGGATTACATAAAGGCCAACGAGGAACCACAGTATAAGGAAGAAGGTGATTTTCAACACTGAGCCAACCATTTGCGCCCCGTCTGGATCACTGCCTGAGGCTATCGCTGACAGCATGACCATCATCACTATTGCGAGGATGTCTTCAAGTATTAGGACACTCATCACGAGCTTCGCAAACGATTGTTGGGAAAGCCCCATGTCGTCGTATGCCTTGTAGATAATGGTTGTGGATGACATGGCGAGCATACCGCCAAGAAACACACAGTCCATGTGGCTCCAGCCGAACAG
>DJQL01000066.1:10648-15159 GCA_002437565.1 Prevotella sp. UBA6387 | reverse complement strand
CCGTGGTAAGGCAGGTATTTGCGGTCGTCGCTGATGATGCTGTCGGGCAGCGACGCTCGCAACCTCTCTATGCTCCTCTTGGAGTCTTCCGCGTTCTTGGCGTGGAGCATGGCATAACCGGCGAAGACATCGTTGTTCTTGGTGCCATAAGCCTTTGCCGCGACAGGGAAATGCCCATCAAACGGCCGGAACTTTATGTTGCCAGGCTCAAGGAGAAACTGCGCCGCTCCATTGTCGAAGCCTGTTATCATGGCCGCCTCGACATATTCGGGCGCGGTGCCCTCAAAGTGGAAACAGCGATCACGGACAACAGCGGAATCGGCCAATATCTCCTCGCCATTGACCACGCGCTTCAGGTAAACTTTCTTTATGGCCTGTGGCGTGTAGCGCAAACTGTCGCGGGTCAGTTCGCCATCGATGACATAGCGGCGCGAGGTCTGTGCCACGCAAGTCGCCGCGCCAAGGCACGCCAAGGTCAAGATTGCTATTTTTCTTTTCATGTCTTTTTATGTTTTAAGGGGTTTGTTGATTTTATTGTGCCAACCTCTCCTTCAAGAAGTTGACAAGGGCCTCGCCGCGGATATTCGTGGCGAGGATATGGTCTTCGGCATCGAGAATGAAAATGGCTGGCACGGCCTTCACGTCGTAGGTGCGCGCCACGTCGCATTTCCAACCTTGCAGCGAGCTGACGTTGATCCACGGGAGGGCATCGTCGCTCACCGCCTTTTCCCAGCGCGCACGCACGTTGTCCAGCGACACGCTCACGATCTCAAGTCCCTTGTCGTGGTATTGCGCGTAGAGCTTTTTCAGCGAGGGATTGTTGAGACGGCAAGGGCCGCACCATGACGCCCAGAAGTCAACTATCTTGACCTTTGCCGCTACCTTGCTCAATGTCGTCATGTTGCCTTTAAGGTCTGGCAAGGTGAAATCTGGTGCCTTTCGCCCCTGCGACACTTTCTCCATGCGCTGAATCCTCTGAAGCATGACCCGCCCACTCGGCGTATTTTTCGCCCCATCACCCATTTGGTCATACAGGTGGCGCGTGTCGGCAAGGTTCAGTTCTGCCCTGAGAGCGTTGTCGTTGTAGGTGTAAGCCGTTATCACGTCGTCGTGGCGGCCCAGGAAATCGCGAGTTTCGGTATTTATCCTATCCTCAAGTGCCCGCAAGGAATCGTTTACCGCGCTCGCGCTACGAAACTTGTTGGCCGCACGCATGGCTTCATAGCGTTGCCGCATGGCCTTTGCCTCAGCATGCAGTTCAGCGGAACGCTTGGAAAAAGCGACCCACTCGTCGTTCAGCTTGCCACCTCTTATGTAAGCTCCGTCGCCATTGCGCAGCAAGGCTTGGTAAGAGGTGCCTGGCTCGGCTATCAAGTTGAAACCGCCCTCATAGCCTTTCATCACCAACCGTGCCATGACAGGCTCGGTCACCTGGGCCTTGAGCACGAACTTGGGCGACTTGAAGTCGGCAGCACCAAGCGTGTCTACCCTGTCCTCACCAGTCTGCGCCACCAGCACGAGGCGACCGCTCTTCATGCCCTCTATCTTGCCAGATATGGTGACGGCAGACTGCGCCAGGGCGTTAACAGCACCGCCCACCAAGGCGAGCAGTGACATGAAAATGAAACGTGACATCATGGCTATTGACTATCCTTGCTGAATGAGTAGACATGAGCAAACTGCACGTCGATGATGCGCCCGAAAGCGTTGCCATCAGCATCCTTGTCGCAGAAAATGCTGAAAGAGTCGTCGACATCGGCCGCCTGGGTCAACTTCACCTCCGCAACCGCACCGTTGTCGCCCTTGTTCATGCCGATGCTGAGATAGAGCCCGAGGTCGCCAAAGTTTGATGACAACGAGCTGTTGCTCGCAGCGTTTTCCGTGCGAAACTTTATCACGCTCACCGTGTAGCCCACCGGGGCGGTGTATACCACTTCCTCATCGCCATTGGAGAGGTTATGGCGTATCACGCAATCGTCCTTGGCATAGAAAATATAGTTGGTCGAAAACCAAGGGTTATACGTTATGCTTGCCAAATTGGAACCAGGGTGGAAGTCGGTGAGCTTCTTTCCCGTAATGGTGAAGGCACTCTCCGACGAGTCGTCGCCATCGTTGCCGTCCTTGCCCTTCGCGCCTTTTCCGCTTACGGTCGGCGTGAGCTCATATAGATAGAAGTTGTCGTCGGAATCCTTGAATATGAACTGAGGCTTCGCGTCAGAGAAGAACTCTGAGTGAGAGGATATAAACGCGTAGACAGCCGTCTTGCCCACAGGCGTCATGGTGCCGAGAGCGCTGAAGTCCACTTTCGCGTCGTTCACGGCGTTGTAGCTGTGAGGAGCGTTCTGCACGTAATCTTTAAGGCTGTATGGGAACCAATCGCTGTTGGACTGGTACAGGAAACGGTTGTTCTTGGCGTCCCACAGCACATAATAGTCGCTTGATACCGTGGCGGCGGTCACGCGATAATCGCCTGGCATGAGAGACTCATCGGCATCCTCGCCTGGTACGGTGAAATAAGGTGCCCACTTGCCAATGTAGAACTGCCCGTCGCGCGAGAGCACACACTTGAACTCGTTGAACGTCTCGATGTTGCCCACCGTGAAGACCCTGCTCGCCACAAACGATGAAGACCCAGCCGGGACAAGTGGAACCTCATAGGCTTCCAAGCCTTTAAACGCGTTGTATGTCGTGCCCCTGCCATTCGCCTTGAACACCATGAGCCCGTTAACCTCTGGCGAATAGCACGAGGTGTAGCCCAATTTCACGGCATTGGAGAATGGGTTGTCCGTCGCCGTTGGCTTCGCTGTCTTATACGCGTTGCCACGGCTCTCAAGCTTGGTGCCAATCTTCTCCACGTTGCCCAAGAACGTCTCGTCGCCCTTTTGGTGCAAGAAGAAAAGGCTGTTCTTGAAAAGCAGGCGCGTCTTGACATTCAGCTTGGCGTAATAGTCGAGGTCGGTAGTCTTGTCTTTCACCGCCATGATGACGCTATAGCTGCGGTCGGTATTGGCTGGGAAGTTCAAGTCCAAGTAGCCCTTGGTGTGCAGAGTGTCGCGCACAGTGGTCTTGACTTCCTTGCCCGTATTCGGGTCGCGCTCCGTCTTGGTAAACGCCGTGAACCACGAGAAGTCGAGGTTGTCGTAGTTGTCAGCCAGGGTCTGGCTCAGCTTCGCCTCAACTCTCTGCACCTTGTCTTCCGTCATTGGCATCTGAACTTCTATCACCTTGCCCGACAAGCCCTCGTAAGCCTCTGGCGTGTATGACACATTGTCGATGTCGACATTGTTCATGCTGTCGAAATGGTAATCGTAATTGCCCTTGTCCTCATAACAAGAAGTGAAGAGCAGGGCACTCATGACTACATATATTGTCTTTTTCATAGTTGTCGTTTAATTAGAAAATCATTTTCCTCTCTTTGACATCGCCTTGGCCTTCGCCATCGCCTTGGCTTTCAGTTTGGCGCTGACCGATGGTTCAGCCACGTTGTCGGGGAACAGGCTTGGCTCCTCACGCTTGAACATCTGGTAGAATTGGTAAATCACCTCCTCGCCGTAATACGTCCAGTCGATGTTGGCGTCCGTATCCCACATGGGCACGTTCTCCATTGTCGCGTCGTCCCACTGCAACTTGACCGGGAACAACAGGAACGGCTTGAAGCCGCTTCCCTTCTCGCGACTCGCTATCTGAAGCATCTTCTTGTATTTCTGCTCAGAGTAAGTGCCATAATATTTCTCCACCAATGGCTTTGTCAGGCTGTTGGTCCAGAAAGCGGGAGCCACGAGGTCGTAGTCGATGCCATCGATCATGGGGACAGAGAACGCGGAGTTCAAGCCCCAATAACTGTAGCCTTGCGCAAACTTGTTGTTGTAGTTCTCAAGCATCAAGCGCACGGCTCCCTTGTTCGACTCTTTCAACACAGCCTCGTCAGTGGAGCCAAACACCTGCTCCTCGTTCTGCGTGGTCACGCCAAGGCTGGAAGCCAAAGTGCCGAACCCGTATCCGTCGTAATGCCCGAAATACTTGTCCTGCAAGT
This sequence comes from Prevotella sp. UBA6387, assembly GCA_002437565.1. Taxonomy (GTDB): domain Bacteria; phylum Bacteroidota; class Bacteroidia; order Bacteroidales; family Bacteroidaceae; genus Prevotella. The sequence goes on along the minus strand of DJQL01000066.1, from coordinate 11,126 downwards.
CGCCCCAGTAGTCAGGCTGGCTGTATGAGTCATAAAACAATGTGCCATCGAGGAAAGGAATGTCATAAGCGACCGGCTCATCCGGATTGGCCTTGTGCAACTGGCGGACAGCGTAGATCAGCGTGGGGTTGTACCTGTTGGTCTGCGTGTAGCTATCGTCGCCGCAGAAGCCAGTCTTACCCAACGTCTTGCAGATGAACTTGAACTTGTCGGTTGTCCAAGGGCCGTAATAGCCGTCGTTCCAGTTAGAGGGCTTCTCATACGACTCCTTTGTGTAGATTATGAAACTGTCGAAATCCTTCATGCTCTTGTCGGCCTGCTCAAAGGAGATTCGCACGGCGTATGTGGTGTCCTCTTGCTCCGGGCACTCCACCGCGACCTTGGCCACCGTCTCATACTCGCCAGCCTTGACCTCCACGTCGGGCAACGTGACCTTAGCCTCCTTATAGCCATCCACAGGCTCCGCCTTGAGCTTGAT
>DJQL01000066.1:3944-10559 GCA_002437565.1 Prevotella sp. UBA6387 | reverse complement strand
AGGATAGAGTCGGCAAAATTGATGGTGGAGCTCAAGTCCTCCTTGGAGTCATAGCCGAAGTAGAATCCGTCAGACTCTTTTCCAAACAAGGTCGGATCCTCATGGCTGCAGGCGGAAAAGATTCCGCACAACGCCACCAAGACTAATATGTATGTCTTATTGATACGTGATTTCATGATTATTCGTTTGAAGTGTTGTTTGATTCCTCATCTGTCCAGCCGTATTCCTTCTCCCTGTCGGGCAACGGGAAGACATAACGACTTTCGCTCATCTTCACCGTGGCCTCCGTCTCGGTATCATGAGAATAGTCGAGGTCCTTGACGGCATGGCGCTTCAGGAAGTAGAAATATTGTCCCTCGGCATAAAACTCCTTGCGGTATTCCTTGCTCAAGGCGACAACACGCGCGTCGCCGGTCGCGAAGGCTCCATAAGCGTTGGAGTTGGATATGCCACGGCGGTTGCGCACCGTGTTGATATACTGTGGGGCGGCATCGAGCGATGACATCTCGCACAGGATGTAGTACATCTCCGGAAGACGAATCAAGGGAATGAGTGAATTGTCGTTCTTGATATACTTGCGGCTGATGACACGGCTCACGCCGTCGTAGACCAAGAATCCGGCTCCACGGCGCGCGCGGGAGTCGGCGTCGCGCTCGTTGCCCTCAGCCTCGAATATGCGCTTATAGTTGGCAAGCCCCAGCCAGTATTGAGTCGTGAAATCGGGACCTTCGGAGAAATAAGAAGAAAACGAGTCGCTCATCTTATACTTGTTCACGCCGAAAATCGTCTCACCGAATTGTGATGGGTCATTGGAGTTTGAGGTCTGCAATGTCAACCCGCAGTGGCTTATCACCTCCTCGGCCGCGCTTATGGCATCTTGCGCGTTACCCGCATAGCAATTGACGCGTGCCTCAAGTGCCTTCACGGCATAGTAGTTCAAGCGGAATCGGCGGTCGTTGCCACTAAGACTCACCGTCTTCTCCTGCGCAAGGTAAGTCTCGGCCTGCTTCAGGTCGGCGAGAATTTTCCCCACGACGGCCTCAGCCGAAAGACGCGGCTGCTTGCTGTTGTCGGCCACCAGGCGGTAAGGTATGCTTAAGCTCGACTTGCCGGCCTGATAATCCATGGGACCCCATCCGCGCAAGAGGTCGAAATGGAGGTAGGCGCGCAAGGCGTAAGCCTCACCGTAATAAAGGTTGCGCGTCTGCTCGTCTTTCAGCACGCTATGCCCGTTGCTGTCAAGCCACTTCAGGAAGTTGTTGACATTGGCAATCAGGTTGTAAGACTTCAGCCAAATCGCGGCCAGTCTCGACTTGGTGGAATAGCCGTTCGACTCCTGCTCGTACTGGTAGATAGCCTCACGGTCGGTGGTGCCGTCGGGCACGCGGTCGTAGAGTTGAGCCAGCTGGTCGACAAGTCCGAACGACAGGTCACGGCCATAGCTGTCGGCATCGGTCATGGATATGTATATGCCCGCGAGTGCGCTCTCGAAGCCCTCTGGGGTCTCGAAAAGCTCTTCTGCCTTGACATCCGTCTTGGCGCTCACGTCAAACCAGTCGGAGCATGAGCTCATGCCAACGGTCAACAAGGCGATAGCGCCTAAATATATTGATTTTAATTTCATTGTGTTACCTCGTTAATTAAGCTTGTTATTTGAAGATAATCGACATTGAGAGGGTGTAGGAACGGGCGAATGGGTAGTCGAGACCGCGTTCCATCTTCACGCGCGATACACGGAAGAGGTCGTTAGTGGTGAAGTTGAACGACAGCACGTTGATATTCATCCGCCTGAGCAAGGCGAACTTCTCATAGCGCATGCGGTAGCCAAGGCTCAGAGTCGACATCTTGAGCTCGTCGTCGTCCATGATGAAACGCGTGCTCTGCTCCGTTTGGCTTGCCGTGGCATCGAGCGAGAACTTCTTGAAATAAGTCACGTCGCCAGGCTTCATCCATCGGCTTGTCATGGCGCGTCGATCAAGGTTGTACGCGATGTTGCGGTTCTCGATCTTGTCCACCAGCGTGGAGTTGTAGACTATGCCACCCCACTTGTAGGTGAATCCCACGTTGAAGCTGAACTCCTTGTAGTTGAGCGAACTGCTGAACGTTCCGCTCACCTTAGGGCTTGTATCGCCCACGGGCACCTTGTCGTTGCTATTCCACACAAAGGTCTTCTGTCCGTCGCGCGTGAGGAACACCTCATTGCCCGTCACTGGGTCTATGCCCAACGAGCGCACGGTGAACAGCGTCGTGGTGGAATATCCCTCCTGCAACACTGGCAATGGAGCGTTCTTCGACGCAAGCTGCTGCTCGTTGATCTTACGCAAGTATGCCGATAGCTTGCGTATCTTGTTCTTGTTGTGGTTGGCGTTGGCATTGACCGTCCAATAGAGTTGCTTGCGCACGTTCTGGTAGGCTATCACGTTGAGTGTAACGTCAAAACCTTGGTTCTGTAGCTCACCGGCATTGATGTTCTGCGAGCTGAAACCCGTAGAGGGAGCCAAGTCGTATTGGGTCATCATCTGTCGCGTGATGTTGTTGTAGTAGTTGAATGTGGCGTTGATACGGTTCTTCCAGAAGCCCACGTCCACGCCCAGACTGAGCTGGTCTGTCTTGGCCCACTTGAGGTCAGGGTTGTTCAACCCCTGCAACACGGCTCCCAATGAGCCGAAAGACTCGTAAGGCTTCATGGTGTTGGTAAACGTGTAGAACTCCATGGTCTCATAGGGATTGGAACTTTGCTCGCCCGTGACACCGTATGTGGCGCGGAACACGAGATTGGAGATTCGTCCCTCAAGCCATTTCTCGCGGTAGGCGTTCCAGCGAACGCCCGTGGACCAGAACGGCGTGAAGCTGTTGTTGGCATAGCGCGACGAGTTTTCCTCGCTCAGGTTGAAGTCGAACGAATAGCGGTTGTCGTAGCTGTACGAAACCTGGCCAATGAAGCTCATGGCACGCGAGAGAGCTTCCGAGCCACCGGGATTTGTCGTCATCTTGTTGCCGAAGATGAAATCGTCCATGTGACGGTCGGGATAGCCCGTGGCGAAAAGGTTGACATAGTTGTTGCGATCCTCACTCACCGTCCAGTTGGCAAACATACTTATGAGGTGCTTGTCGATGGGCAGATTGTAGTTGACGCCGAGATTGCTCGACCATGAGGTTGACTCACCCGTGTTCTTGGAGTAGCTGCCCTTGAGCGTCTTGTCCGTCTCGTTGGCGAAACTCGTGTGGTCGGCAGGCAAGAACTTCTCCGTGCGCGCCGTTCCACGCGTGTACTGCAACGCCTCGGTGAGGCGCAAGTTGTCGAGAATCATGTACTCGAAGTTGAGACTGCTCGATATGCTCAGGCTCCTTGAGAAGTCCTTGATTCCAATGTTTGAATTGTACAACGGATTGGTGACCGTTGTGCTGCCCGCCGCCGTGAAGTTGTCGAGTATTTGGTCGTAGGTGCCATTGTCGTTCTTTATGCGGTAGTAAGGGTTTGCCTGACTATAGGATGAGAATGAGCCGTAAGGCGAGTTGTTGCCCGATGTCTCCGAGAGGTTGATATTGGCTCCCACCGTCACGCGGTGCTTGCGATAGGTCATGGAGAAGTCAACGCCCTTGGTATTGTTTGACGAGCCCTTCATCACGCCAGGCATGAACGAGGCGTTGACGCCAAGGCTGTACCTGAACACGTCGGTACCGCCAGCCGCAGTCAACGAGTGACGCGTTTGCACGGCCGTGCGCAATGGTTGAGAGAGCCAGTAAGAGTCCACGCCCGCCAACACATTGCGACGCAACGTGTTATAGCGATTCATGTCGACCACGCTATTTGGATCGTATACTCCGGCCATCCATTCGGTTTGCAGTTTCTCCGAGGCATTCATCATGTTGTAGTCGGTCAAGTCTGGCGACTGAATGGTCATCGTTCCGTTGTAGTTTACCGACAGCGCGCCGTCGGGAGCCACCTTGGTGGAGATTACGACCACGCCGTTGCTCGCCTTTGAGCCATATATGGCTGTTGCCGCGGCATCCTTGAGAATGGTAACCTCGTCGATGCGCTCAGGGTCAAGCGACAGGATGCGCGTCATTGGCACGACAAAGCCATCGAGCACGAAGAGGGGGGTGTTGGGACGGCTCGACACGTTGTCGAGCAGCAAGTCCATAGAGTTCATGCTCGTCGTGGAGCCCAACGACTGGTCGCCACGCATTTGGAACTCTGGCTGCGCGTTAGGGTCAGAACCCTTGGAGTTGTTTTCCTTGACCTTGAAGCTCGGGTCATAGAACTGCAAGCTCTGCAAGAAATTGTTCGGGTTTATCCTGCGCAGGTCCTCGCCCTTCACCGAGACGTAGTTGCCCGTAAAGCTCTTCTTGTTGCGGCGGCTTATACCTGTCACGACGACCTCGTCGGTACTCGTGGCGTTAGGCGCCAGGCTGATTTTCATGTCGAGATTTGGGCGAAGAATCTGTATCGACTTCGTGTCGTAGCCGAGATAAGAAATGCTTATAGACGCCTTGCGATTGACGCGCAGGCTGAACTTGCCATCCTCGTCGGTGATGCATCCCATGTTTCCCTTGCGGTTCGTGCCGTTGGTCACGGACACCGTGGCACCCACAAGGGGCTTGCCATCGTCGGCGCCAAGCACGACACCGCCCACCTCAAACGACTGGGCTGTGTCAACCTTTCTCTCATAAGGCGATATGACTATCGCGTGGTGGCCACCCTGATAATCGATACGCACGTTCTGGTCGCCAATAAGCTCCCCTATTACCTTGTCTAACGGCTTGTCCTTGACATTGAGCGTGGTCAGCTCGTTGATACCGACCAATGTCACTCCTTGGAATACGAGGTCAGCGCCAACCGACTTGGCCACTTTCGTGAGAACGTTTCCCAACGTCTCATTGCTGACGCGCAAGGTCACGGGCGTGTTTTTCCATCCGTCTTCCGCCGGGCGCACGGTCTGTGCCAAGGCCGTGACCAGATGAGGAACCGGTAGTGGCGTCCCACAGAAAAGCATGGCACAGCAGCCAAGCTTCAACATAGACTCTCTCTTGTTCATTTTATGATATTTGGATTCTTGTGTTTTACTACTGCATTAGCGAGTCGATAATCTTGGCGTGCTGACTGTCTACGCAATACTTTTCCTTGTATTGCCTTATCAACGGCTCCACCCGCTCAATGTCCTTGCCTCCTTGTATGTAGTTGGATATTATGGAATAAAGCGCCACGTCCCTGCGCCTGCCATCATAGAAAGAGGCAAGTTCGCCAAACATGTCCTCAAGTTTGTCTGGACGCTTGTACTCCGAGCCTTTCTCATGTGCCTGGCGGCTTTTCTCGTACGCCATGTTCAAAAGCAAGAACGAGCAATAATCTGGGCAACTCAGCGAAGCCACGTCGTCGCGCAACTTGGCGTCTTTGAGCAAGCTCCAATAGTCTCCTATGCCCTGCTCGGCTATTGGCAACTTGCGAGTTTCCTCATACATCATTGGATATTCTATAAAAGACGTGTAAGCCAAGCCCTCGCTTTCCGCCATCACGTAGTTGGCTACATCGTCATCTACCTTGCCTTTCGCCTGCCCTACCAGCTGGCGTGTCTTGTCAAGGAGCCTGCGTGAGTCGTCTATGCGATTGGCAGGCTTCACGTCGACCACGGCGCAAGCCAACAGTTGGGTCTTATATCTGATCTCACGCTTAAACGCGCCAACGGCAGCATACAACTCGTTGCCGGCAACGGCGCGGTCGCCGCCCGAGAATCTCACGCTCTTCACCTGCTTGCCTTGATACTGCAAGTTTACATGGAGGCTGTCGCCAGGCATTAGCAGTACGGTGGTGCGACCGTTGATTATCAACGACACCAAGCGGTCCGTATCAAACGAATACACGTGCTCCTCGCCTGGATTGGCATGAAACTCTTGACGTATAAACGGTGTCTGCACACAATCAAAATACACCATGTCTCGTTGGTAACCATCTATTGTAGCACTCAGGACCGTTCGCTTGCCTTGCGCAAATGACACGCACGCATAGCACAACAATCCTAACACGATTAACACATTCCTTCTCATTGTCCGCATTTATATTATTTAATTTTATCTTAATTTAGAGTAGTTTTCTTTAGGATATGGCTGCAAAGGTATAAAATCGTTCACATTTTAATGCTTTTTTAAGATCTTAATTGCTGTTTCATTATAAAATATACACGGCGTTACCGTTTTTGACTGTTAATAATATCTATAAAAGCAATGTTTAAGGACAATGATTAGAATAAAAAGGTTATCTTTGTAAAAAATAAAACTACATACCATGACCAAAGAAGAACGTCATTGTGAAATCATGGACAATCTGCTCAAGCAAGGTTCCATACAAGTGACCGAGCTGGCCAACAACCTTCAAGTATCGTCAGTTACCATCCGCAAGGACCTTACCGACCTGGAGAAAGAAGGCAAACTATACCGCAGTCACGGCAAGGCGATACTCATAAACCCTTTCACCAACAACCGCACGGTAACGGAGAAAGAGAAGCTCAACATGGACGAGAAGCGGCTCATCGGGGTTGAGGCGGCCAAATTGATAATGCCAAACGATTCCATTGTCTTAGCATCGGGCACCACCATCCACGCCTTGGCGAGAAACAT
>DJQL01000066.1:0-3852 GCA_002437565.1 Prevotella sp. UBA6387 | reverse complement strand
ATTGACCTAATCCAGCTCGGCGGCATGGTACGCCACACCAGCCTCTCCGTGGTGGGCAAGTATGCAGAGATGATACTATCGGGGTTCTCGTTCAGCAAGTTGTTTCTTGGCGTAGACGGCATCGACCTTGAGTTTGGCATCTCCACGACCGACATGCGCGAGGCCGAGATAAATCGCGCCATGATGCAAACGGCGCAAAAGACCATCGTGTTGGCAGACAGCACTAAGTTCGGAAGGCGTGGGTTCGCCAAGATAAGCAACATCGAAGACATAGACATGATAATCACCGATAATCGTCTGCCAGAGACCACACACCAACAGCTTGAGGCAATGGGAATCGACATCGTGATTGTCGATGAATGAACAACAAGAATCACCCTACAACCATAAAAACATATTTCTTATGAAAATACCTTCAGAGTTTGACCCCATAAGGCCTTATGAACCAGAAGAGCTCGCGACGGTTTACGACAAGCTTCTTGCCGACAAGCAGTTCCAACACGTCGTGGCATACGTTTACCCCAACGTGCCCATGGAAATCGTGGCAAAGAAAATGCATGCTTGCAAGACCAATCTCGACTTCCAACGCAATTTCTGCTACGCCATACTGCAAAAACTCATCGCGGAGCAGAGCAATGGCATCGACATGAACTTCTACAACGTGGACATACACAAGCGCTACACTTTCGTGAGCAACCATCGCGACATAGTGCTCGACTCCGCGTTTCTCGACAAGTCGCTAATCGACACAGGCTTCGGCACCACGTGCGAAATCGCCATTGGCGACAACCTGCTGCAAGTGGACTGGGTGCGCGCACTGGCACGAATCAACAAGACGTTCACCGTGGAGCGAGCGTTGAAATCGAGCGAGATGCTCCGCGCCAGCAAGCGAATGTCGGAATACATGCACTTCGTCATCAACCAGAAGAACGACAACATCTGGATCGCGCAACGCGAGGGACGCGCCAAAAACTCCAACGACCTCACGCAACCTGCCATCCTCAAGATGATGGCCATGGGTGGCGAGGGCACCATTATCGATCGTCTCACCCAGCTTCATATCGTGCCAGTGGCCATAAGCTATCAATATGACCCATGCGATTATCTCAAGGCGCGCGAGTACCAGTTGCGCCGCGACCTGCCTTATTGGAAAAAAGCACCAGGCGACGACCTTGAAAGCATGAGTGTGGGCATAAAGGGATATAAAGGCCACATACATTACAGTTGCGCTCCATGCATAGACGATTGGCTGCAGACCGTTAGCCAAGAGCAGCCTCGCAACAAAATGTTTGAGGAGATTGCCGAGCACATAGACCACGAGATACACCGCAACTACCTCATCTATCCGCAAAACTACGTCGCACTCGACATGATTCAGAACACGCGGATGTATTCTGACAACTATACGCAGGAAGACTATGACAACTTCGAGGATTACATCGCCAGCCGTCTCGCCCTCATAGACATTGAGAACAAGGACGAGGCTTACCTGCGTCGTTGCTTGCTCACGCAGTATGCCTACCCCACTCGCAACTACCTGACGGCAACGGAGTCCACTGGAAGGTTGAAGCAGTTCTTCAGCAAGTTCAACTTCACGAAATAATCAAAGCCCCACACCATATATATGTCATTGACCAAGCTCTTTCATAATGTAGCATGGGTGGGGCTTGTTCTGTTTTTTCCATCTTGCTCCAATAACGCATACGAAGAGGGTGACTCCAGCCTCAGCTATCTGCGCGCCGATTTCGTTGAAGCCACTACAGACAATCAGGCAAGGCTCGCATCCGCGACCACCGACGACGACGTGAGACTGACTTTCACGCAGCCCATGCAAGCAAGCTGGAAGACTGTGGGCGACAGCCTGTGCCGTGTATTGCTCTATTATAAAATGTATGCCAACGGCATCGACTCCAATGTCGTAGAGCCGTTGGCGGCAAAGATGGTTTACACCTTAAAGCCCACAGAGCCTTCTAAGCAAACATTGACGACTACCGATCCCGTGAGCCTCGTCAGCGCATGGAAAAGCAAGAACGGCGGCTACGTCAATATCTGCGTGGGCTTGAAGACTGGCAAGACAAGCGACGAGACGCAAAGGCAAAGCATAGGCCTGAGGCTTGACAGCACGGTGGTGAGAAACGGTGTGACCACTTATTGCATGAAGTTCCTGCACAGTCAAGGTGGCGTACCCGAATACTACACCTCCGATGCCTATGTCAGCATACCCATAAAAGAAATGACAACCGGCAGCAAGGTGCGGTTGTCATTGAATACCTACAACGGATGGATCGTGCGTGAGTTCACAAGGTGAACCACGCATTTTTTATTTACAGGCTCGCAAGCACTCGCTTTAGCACCACCTCAGCCGAAATCTCGCGATTGGCGGCCTCTGGTATCACGAGGCTGTGGTCGCTCTCTATCACGTCGTCGGTCACAATAAGGCCACGGCGCACAGGCAGGCAGTGCATGAAATAACCATTGTTGGTCCACGACATGTGCTCCTCGTCGATGGTCCAGCTCATGTCTTTGCTCAATATTTGGCCGTATTGTGCCGGGTCTTTCACGCCAGGGCAACTCCAGTTCTTGGCATACACGAAGTCGGCGCCTTCGAGAGCCCTCTTCTGATCGTACTCTACCTTGGCATTGCCAACGAACTTCGGGTCAAGCTCATAGCCATCTGGTTGTGTCACCACGAAGTCAACGTCGGCCTTGTTCATCCACTGCGCGAATGAGTTTGGCACGGCCTGTGGCAAAGCACGGCAATGAGGAGCCCATGTCAGCACCACTTTCGGGCGGGCATGGTCGCACTTGGTGGCAGGATTGCCTTGCAACTCAGCCCACTTCTCGTTTATCGTTATCAAGTCGGCGAAAGCCTGCAAAGGGTGTACCGTGGCAGTCTCCATAGCGACCACAGGCTTGCCCGAATGTTTGACAAACTGGTTCACTATAGTCTCCGCATAATCATAATCACGGTCTTTCAGTCCCGCAAACGAGCGCACGGCGATGATGTCGCAATAGCAGCCCATCACGGGAATGGCCTCAAGCAGGTGCTCGCTCTTGTCGCCATCCATGATGACGCCACGCTCCGTCTCCAACTTCCACGCGCCGGCGTTCACGTCGAGCACGATGACGTTCATGCCAAGGTTCATGGCCGCCTTTTGGGTGCTCAACCTGGTGCGCAAACTGTTGTTGAAGAATATCATCAGCAAGGTCTTGTTCTTGCCCAACTGCTGATAGCCGAAACGGTTTGCCTTCACCTCCTTTGCCTCGGCGAGAGCGGCTTTCAAGTCGCCAAGGTCTTCCACATTGAAAAATGTCTTCATGTTATATCGCTTTATAATTTTTTCTCTCTTCATTCTTCACTCTTCCCTCTTCATTCTTCACTTTTCCCTCTCCCCCTCTTCACTCACGAATCTGTCCGTTGCCCGTTATCAGCCACTTGTATGTGGTGATTTCCTCCAAGGCCATCGGCCCACGGGCACCTAACTTCTGCGTACTGATGCCAATCTCCGCGCCAAGCCCGAATTGCGCGCCATCTGTGAAACTCGTAGGGGCGTTGACATAGACGCAAGCCGCGTCAACCATGGCCTGAAACTTCTTTTGTGCCTCTGGATTGTCAGAAACGATGCTCTCGCTGTGTCCGCTGCCATAAGTGGCTATGTGGTCGAGAGCCTCATCCTCAGAGTCCACGGTCTTGACACCCATCTGCATGCTGAGCCATTCGGTATTCCAAATGCTGTTCGCATCATGGTCTTCGGCCTTCATCTTCCGTTCGCTCTCCTCCGCCCTATATAATAATGAGTCGGGATAGTGCCCCTTCAATGCCTCATAAGCCTTTGCGTCGGCATGGATTTT
>DJQL01000078.1:6685-11264 GCA_002437565.1 Prevotella sp. UBA6387 | reverse complement strand
GATACCTCGACCCGAAAGCCGACCTCACCTTCAAGAAGGTGTTCGGCGAACACAAGGACTTGCTCATAAGCTTGCTCAACGCCTTACTGCCCCTCGATGGCGACGGATTGGTGGACAGCGTGGAATACCTGCCAGCCGAGCTCGTGCCCGACCTGCCAATGGGCAAGAACAGCATAGTGGACGTGAGATGCAAGGACAAGAAAGGGCGGCAGTTTATCGTGGAGATGCAGATGATATGGACTCCTGCCTTCCAGCAGCGAGTGTTGTTCAACGCATCCAAGGCTTTCGTGCGGCAACTGCGCCGCAACCGCAAGTATGAACTTTTGCAACCTGTCTACTCGCTCAACCTTGTCAACGAGACTTTCATGAACGACTATCCCGACGAGTTCATACACAACTACAACATCGTGCATGAGCTTCATAGCGACAAGATAATAGAGGGTCTTCACCTCACGTTCGTAGAGCTGCCCAAGTTCAGGCCGCAGACAATAGCCGAACGCAAGATGGCCGTGCTATGGCTTTGTTTCCTCACTGAGATCAACGAGGACACGACCGTTGTACCCGAGGAACTACTTCAAAACCCAGAAACCTCAAAGGCCCTGAAAGAAGTGGAGGAGTCTGCCTACACCGAACATGAAATGGACGCTTACGAAGACTTTTGGGACAAGCTCGGCGCGGAGCGCTTGCTGATTGTTGACTCCAACAGTATAAGCAGGAAAGAAGGGCGTGAGGAAGGACGCGCTGAAGAACGCAAAGCCATGGCAAAGAAAATGCTTGCAATGGGGATGGATAAGGATACCATCACGAAACTGACAGGACTTTCCGAAAGAGAGCTTGACAAGATCTGAATTTGCGCCAATGAAAAGCGAAATGTTTAATTATTCCACCCTCTGGCACAGACTGACACCCACTTACCCTGCAAGTGAGGCGCAAGCCATTACAAGGCTCGTGCTTGAAGACCGCTACGGCTTTTCTCTTACCGACATTGCCATGGGAGCCGTTGCCGACCTGCCCATTGGCGAAATGGAGCGGCTCCAGGATATAGCAAAGCGACTGGGCGAGGGCGAGCCCGTGCAATATGTTCTGGGCAAGGCATGGTTTCGTGGCAGACAGTTCGGTGTGGCACCGGGCGTGCTCATTCCCCGTCCAGAGACCGAGAAATTATGCCAAGCCATCATCGACGACATTAAGCTTAACAGTGCGCGACACGACAATGAGCCTCTGCGGATTCTCGACATGGGCACTGGCAGCGGCTGCATAGCCATAAGCCTTGCCCTTGACATACCAAATGCCTGCGTGTCGGCAATCGACATTTCCGACCAAGCGTTGAAGATTGCTACGGCAAACGCCAACAGGCTGCACGCCAATGTCGCTTTCCAAAAGCAAGACATACTGCAAGCCGCGTTATCAACTCCAAAGACAAGCCAAGGCGAATGGGACGTGATAGTGTCGAACCCACCCTACATCACCGAGAGAGAAAAGGTCAACATGGAGCCCAACGTGCTCGACCACGAGCCAAGCCTCGCCCTGTTCGTGCCCGACGACGACCCTTTGCGCTTCTACAAGGCCATTGCCACCTACGCAGCAAAGAACCTGCGCTGCGACGGGCAATTATATTTTGAGATAAACCCCCTTTTTGCCGAAGACATGATAAGTATGCTCAAGCAAAAAGAATTCACCGACGTGACAATTGTCAACGACCAGTTTGGCAAGCAAAGGTTCACAAAATGCACGAAACAAACCACAAATCACTGAAATGATGTTCACACGCCAACCTTTAAGCAAGGAAAAAGCCCTGGCAAAGCTCGCTGCGCTATGCGCCAAAGCCGAATACTGCATCGGCGACATGGAGGACAAGATGCGGCTATGGGGACTCAGCGGCGACGACATCAAGGAGAACATAGCGTATCTCATCGACAACAAATACATAGACAACGCACGCTATTGCAAGGCGTTCATAAACGACAAGATAGCCTATAACCATTGGGGGCGACGCAAAATCGAGCAAGCCCTATGGGTGAAGCGCGTACCAGAGAGTGTTTTCGGACCCATTCTTGATGCCGTACCAGAAGAAGAGTACATCAAAGTGCTCAAGCCACTGCTCATGTCAAAGTCGGCCACGGTAAAAGCCGATAGCGACTATGAACGGAAGATGAAACTTATGAAGTTCGCCCTCGGGCGCGGATTCAGCGTAGACGAGATACAGCAATGCCTCTGAGACTTCTTCGCCAACTTCTCGACATTGCCGCACCACGCCTGTGCAGTGCTTGCGGCAGACGGCTCAACGATGGCGAGGAGGTGTTTTGCGCCACGTGCATGATGCGGCTCCCACGCACCGACTTCCTCGCACATCCCTACGACAACGAGATGGCGCAAACCTTTTGGGGGCGGGTTAGCCATTTCGAGAAAGCCTATGCTTTCGTCTACCATCAACCTCACTCCGAATCGGCCAGAGCCGTGTACCAGATAAAATATTTCGGCATGGCCGACACTGGCATTGACATTGGTGAGATAATGGGCAGACAGATGAAAGCCGCGGGATTTACCGACGACATCGACATCATCCTCCCTGTGCCCCTCACCAAGGAGCGCAAGCGGCAACGTGGGTTCAACCAGAGCGAGATGATAGCCCAGGGCATCAGCGACGCGACGGGCATCAAAGTGGCGAAGGACATCGTGAAGAGGGTGTCGTTTCATGGCAGCCAGACAAGGCGCGACCGCCAAGATAGGGCAGATAACGTGGAAAACGCCTTCTGCCTCGCAAGTGGCAAGCGCGTCACCGGCAAGCACGTGCTCATAGTGGACGACATCGTGACCACAGGAGCTACGATAGTGGCGATGGCCCAGCAGATAACTCTACAGCCAGGTGTGAAGGTTAGCGTGGCGGCCATAGGCTTCGCTGGTGAAAGGATATACGAAAACTCAGGCCGCGAAGAAGACGAGGATAACATTTTTAGTTAATAACGCCGCGCTTTTCTTTGCCAAATCGCACATTATCCTTATCTTTGCATATATAGACAATTAGCAAAAAAGATATTACCATGAACGACTTGAAACACGCATTCGCGGAGAAGCTTCTTGGCATCAAGGCCATCAAGTTGCAACCTAACACTCCTTTCCAATGGGCTTCTGGCTGGAATTCACCCATATATACCGACAACCGCCTTGTGCTGAGTTATCCCGATGTAAGGGCATTCGTAAAGACAGAGCTGACGCACGCCGTCATAGCCAACTTCCCGGAAGCTACAGCCGTGGCAGGTGTCGCAACTGGAGCCATCGCCATGGGCATGGCCGTTGCCGACTTGCTGCAACTGCCTTACGCCTACGTGCGCCCGAAACCGAAAGACCACGGCACGAAGAACCAAATTGAGGGCCGCCTGCCCGAAGGCTCCAAGGTGGTGGTCATCGAGGACCTCATCTCCACAGGCTCGTCGTCGCTGAAAGCTGTCGAGGCTTTGCGCAAGGCTGGTTTCGAGGTCGTGGGCATGGTGGCAAGCTACACCTACGGTTTCCCTGTGGCCGAACAGGCTTTCAAGGATGCCAACCTCAAACTCGTCACTCTCGGCGACTACGAGCACACCATAGAGATAGCAGCAGAGACAGGCTATGTTTCCAAAGAAGACATAGATGTACTGAAAGAATGGAGAAAAGACCCTGCCAACTGGAAGAAATGACAAAGATAGAAAGCAGCATTCGCGAGATCGGATACCCACAGCAGTCGGTATACAATCTCTTAAGCGATCTCAGCAACATCGACAAGGTGAGAGACCGCATACCTGAGGACAAGATAGAGAACCTTGAGTTTGACCACGACAGCATCTCCATAAAGACACAGATGGGTGCCGTGAAGCTGGTCATCGTAGACCGTGAGGAGCCAAAGACCATAAAGTTTGAGACGGCAGAGAGCCCTCTGCCTTTCAACTTCTGGATTCAGATCCTGCCTGTCACTGAGACGACAAGCAAGATGAAGCTCACCATCAAGGCAGACATAAACCCTTTCATGGCCTCCATGGTGAAGAAGCCTTTGCAGCAAGGCATAGAGAAAATTGCCGACGCGCTGCAGATGATAAAATATTAATAATATAACACTCATGTCCAACAAACTTTGGGAAAAGAACTTTGAGGTCAACAAGGAGATAGAGCGGTTTACGGTAGGCCGCGATCGCGAGATGGACATGTATCTCGCCAAATATGACGTGCTCGGCTCCATGGCTCACATCACCATGCTTGAGAGCATCGGACTCCTTGAGAAAGACGAGCTGGCGAAACTTCTCGCTGAGCTCCGCCACATATACCAACTCTGCGAGGATGGTAAGTTCACCATCGAGAAGGATGTCGAGGATGTCCATTCCGAGGTTGAGCTCATGCTGACGCGCAAACTTGGCGACATGGGCAAGAAAATTCACTCAGGCCGCTCGCGCAACGATCAGGTGCTCGTAGACCTAAAGCTCTTCACGCGCAACGAACTCATGGAGGTGGTTGAAAATGTGAAAAGCCTTTTCGACGAACTGATACAAAAGAGCAACCAGTATAAGGACGTGCTAATGCCTGGTTACACCCACTTGCAGATAGCCATGCC
>DJQL01000078.1:0-6591 GCA_002437565.1 Prevotella sp. UBA6387 | reverse complement strand
CGCAACCCTCTCGGTTCTGCCGCTGGCTATGGCAGCAGCTTCCCGCTCAACAGGCAGATGACGACCGACCTTCTCGGCTTCGACTCCATGGACTACAACGTGGTATATGCCCAGATGGGGCGTGGCAAGATGGAGCGCAACGTGGCTTTCGCCATGGCGACAGTGGCCGGAACGCTGGCGAAGATGGCCTTCGACGCATGCCTGTTCAACTGCCAGAACTTCCAGTTCGTGAAGCTCCCCAAGGAGTGTACCACGGGTTCAAGCATCATGCCACACAAGAAGAACCCCGACGTGTTTGAGCTAATACGCGCCAAGAGCAACAAGCTGCAAAGCCTGCCGCAGCAGATAATGATGATAATGAACAACCTGCCCGTGGGCTATTTCCGCGACTTGCAGATAATAAAGGAAGTGTTCCTGCCAGCCTTCGACGAGCTAAACGACTGCTTGCGCATGGCTGCCTACATCATCAACAAGATGGAGGTCAACGACCACATTCTCGACAACCCCATGTACGACCCAATGTTCTCGGTGGAAGAGGTGAACCGTCTCGCAGCAGCCGGCATGCCTTTCAGGGACGCTTACAAGAAGGTGGGACTGGAGATAGAGGCCGGAGAGTTCGTAGCCAACAAGGACATCCACCACACCCATGAGGGTTCTATCGGCAACCTCTGCAACGACAAGATACAAAGGCTTATGGAGCAGATGCTGAAAGAGTTTAGTTTTGAAAAGGTTAGAGATGCCGAGAAGAAGCTGCTGGATATTTAGCGTTACGTTGTTGTTGTCAGTGCTCGCATCGTGCGGAGCCGATGACAACACCTACAGCAGTCTGCGCCTCGCCATCTACATCGACAATTCCACCCACCAAGACGCCACGCTCGCCACGGCCATGAACCCAGCCTCGCCAGGTGTGTTTTGCCACATCAGTTATGAGGCAGCGTCGCGGTCGTTCGTGTTCGCCTCAAACCAAGGACAGAAAAGCAAGAGCTCACTCAACGCCAAAGAGACGGAGATGGGATTCTATAGCAGGATTGGCATGAACAATGGCATAATAGTTGGATATGGCAACCTGAGTACGACGACATCGGGCCAATATGTTTTTTACGCATACGACGCGCAATGCCCCAATTGCTTCGACTACAACGCCATACCTGTGAAGAGCTATCCGCTCACAATGAACACCGCAGGCATTGCCACTTGCGCAAAATGTAAACGGCAGTACAACATGAACACGGGCGGCAACTGCGTCAACGAAAGCGGAAAAGGCCTGACAACATACAGGTCGTCGACCACTGGGACATTGGGCTATCTCGTAGTAAACTGAAAAATCGACAATTATGAAACTGACAATAGTCATTCCTTGTTATAATGAGGAGCAAGTGTTGCCCTGGACTCTTGGCAAGCTCGCGTCTCTCATAGACCGACTGAAAAAGGAGGCCGACACCGACGCGCGCCTACTAATCGTGGACGATGGCAGCCACGACCGCACGTGGCAGCTTATCAGCGAGGCCGCAAAAGCCCACGACTATGTCAACGGCATACGCCTCTCGCACAACGAGGGTCACCAAAGTGCATTGTGGGCCGGCATGCAGGAGAGCGTGGCCACAAGCGATGCAGTGGCATCTATCGACGCTGACCTACAAGACGACGAGACGGCCATGATCGACATGGCAAAGCAAATCAACGAGGGAAAGGACATCGTGTACGGCGTGAGGAAAAAACGTGAAACTGACACCTGGTTCAAGCGCTTCACCGCGCAATCGTTTTACAAAATGATGAAGAGCATGGACTCCGAGATAGTGTACAACCACGCCGACTTCCGCATGATGAGCCGTCGTGCCGTGGAAGCCCTCATGCAATATCCAGAGCGCAACCTCTTCTTGCGCGGCATTGTGCGACGGCTCGGCTTCAAGGAGGGATTCGTGTATTATGACCGGCGCGCGCGCACTTTGGGCGAGTCGAAATATCCATTGAAGAAAATGCTTGCCTTCAGCATTGACGGCATTACGTCTTTCTCTATTGCCCCTCTAAAATTCATCACATTCACCGGTCTCATAATGACGTTGGTATCACTCGTGATGATAATCTTTGGTATAGTGAGACATATCGAAGGCAATACCATTGAGGGTTGGACATCGCTCTTGGTCTCGTTATGGTTCATCGGCGGCATTATCACGACATCACTTGGCGTGACCGGTATATATGTTGGGAAAATATATGTAGAGGTAAAACGTCGGCCAAGATATTTCGTACAAGAAAGGGTCTAACACAAATCAATGCCATCCCAAAATCAAATGCCCATTGACGCTATACAACGATAGCGCCAATGGGCATTTCGCTTTTATTGCAGCCTCTGCCTGTCGAGCATAAACTGCGCCGTCTGCTCCATTGAGAACACATAGCGGCACAAAGGATTAAAATGACTGTTAAAATGCGTCTGTCTTAGTTTCCATCCTGGCAGAGCCTCATAGTAAAACGACTTGCCCATGCTTGGATTGTATACGAAACAATGTGAATAATCACGAGCCACTATTTGGTTGTCGGCAGAATAGAACACCATGTCACGCTTGCGCTTGAGCAGGTCAACGCCAAAACCATCATAGCTATAGTTCACGCCCATCAATCCGAGAAGCGTCGGCATCACGTCCACCTGCATACCTAACCCGTCATATTTCATTGGCTTGACACCCTTGCCGAATATAATGAGCGGTATGTGATTGTAGCTCACAGGCAACTCGGCATCGCTTTGTCCAACCATCTTGCCATGGTCGGCCTGAATCACGAATATCGTGTTTTTGAACCATGGTTCTTTTTCCGCCTTGTGCAAGAAGTCGCCTATACACCAATCGGCATATTCCACTATTTGGGTCTCCTTGTCCTTTGTGCGAGGCTTAAACCAAGACGGAATTATGTAAGGCGGATGGTTACTAATTGTAAGTATCGTGGCGAGAAACGGCCTTTTTCTCTTTGCTTTCTCGTTTATCTTGCCCAAGGCATATCCAAATTCAAAATGGTCGCTCACTCCAAAACTGTTTACCACCTCGCTCTTAGGATAGTCTTCCTGAGAATATATGTCATCATAGCCATTGGTAGCGAAAAAAGCCTTCATATTATCATACTGGGCCTCATGTGTCATGAAAAACATATTGTCATAGCCCAGACCTTTAAGCACCGTTGGCAATCCCTGACGGTGCGGAGTCACCGTGCCTTTCATTAGATTGCGAAACATCAACGCAGGAAAACTGTATAGCGTTGCCGTCATGCCGTGATTGGTGTGTATTCCCGCACTGTAAAAATTGGTGAACGCAAGAGAATGCTGGTACAACGAATCGAGCGTGGGTGTTAGCGGCAATCGCTGCCCAAACTCCCTAAGCAGCGAACCGGACATCGACTCCATCAATATGACAACTACATTAGGCTTGGCAATAGGCTCTTTTCTCAATGAATCGTTGACAATGAATCTTCTGAGCACAAAACTACTGTCTGTTTTACCTTCCACGCCAAGCCATGAACGCGTATAGGTCACGGCATCGGCATCAGGCATGAGCCTCAACTCCTTATTCTCAGGTTTCAAGTCATCGAGCGTAGAAGTGAGTAGATTAAATGCTGGATTTATGCCGAGTTGGTTCAGAAATGGGTCGTCGCAATAATAAGCCTCGCTTATCTTGATCGGATTATATCCCCTGCGACCGCGTATGCCAAAGACACAAATAGCCACAAACAGTGCCGTAAAAACCGAACATGCCACATACGTTCTTGTGGAGCGCATGACTGGAACTGCCGAAAGCCACTTTGCATAAATACGCTCAATACGAACCAACAGGAAAACAAATACTGTTATGGCTATGAAATACAAGGCTATGTACAACCACCAACTTTTTTCCTCCATAAGCATGCCAACCGTAGTGGCAGTATAGCCGAACCATCCGAAAATACTCGAATTGATATTCTTGAAGAAATAGGCAAAATACGGAGTGTTGGCCGCAGATGGCATGAAAGCTATTGCATAAAGAACCGAAAAATAAATCGTTACGCCTCGACGAAACCAATGGCGACTCCACCCAATTATGGCTGACACAAGAACAACGACCAAAGGCAACACCATGATGTAACAGGCTATCACATTGTCGAACCACACTCCACGGACAAAAGCACCAAGCGAACTGGCATCATAATGGGCAATCTGGGAATGAAGGGAGACAAACTCCACAAGCCTAAAGAAAGAAAAAAACAACAATGCCATGACATGAATAATGGCAAGCCACAACACTGACTTTATAAAACGTTCCATAATACAAAATTAATACATATCCGTGTCAAAACAGTGCTTTCATAGAAAAAAAACGTAATTTTGCAAGCCCTATAAAGCAACTCAATAAAACAATATCCACCAATGACTATAGACAAAAGCCACAGATTTGTTTTCTGGTCAGTAATAATAATCTCAGCATTGACGCTCCTGCCATTTCTCGGCAATACCGATTTCACCACCAAGGGTGAGCCACGCGAAGCTGTCGTGGCCATGTCTATGCTAAACCAGCACAATTGGATTCTGCCAATCAACAATGGCTTCGACATACCATACAAACCGCCATTCTTCCAATGGTGCATAGCGACCATGTCGCTGGCGACAGGCCACGTCAGCGAGTTCACATCTCGACTTCCATCAGCATTAGCACTAATCATCATGCTTGGTGTCAGCGCATTATTCTATGCCAAACGAAAAGGCAAAGACGTGAGCTTCCTCGCCGCCATGTTCACACTCACTGCCTTTGAGGTTCACCGCGCAGGGACCAACTGTCGTGTAGACATGGTGCTGACCATGTTCATAGTGTGTGCGTTATATTCCATGTATAGATGGTGGGAGAAAGGCTGCCACCATTTGCCATGGACTGCTATGCTCTGCATGAGTGGAGCCACACTTACCAAAGGCCCTGTGGGCATAGTGTTGCCATGTTTTGTAATATTCACATTCTCGTTGTTCACAGCTTGGCAACACAGACGCTTGAATGGCATGTTGGCATGCAAGACCACATACAAGCTTTTGGCATCGGCAGTACTTGCTTTTGTGCTCCCATTGCTGTGGTATTGGGCTGCCTACCGTCAAGGTGGCGAACAATTCCTCGGCCTTGTTCTTGACGAGAATGTAGGACGGTTCCTCGGCAAGATGAAAGCTGTGACCCACGAGAACCCATGGCACTACAACCTTCTGATGCTCATATCAGGATGGCTTCCATGGACATTGCCAATGCTTTTATCACTATTTGTATTGCCCTGGAAGAAATGGTCAAGACATCTTAAAACGACAGGCTTGGCATCAATACGGACACGCCTTGTCGAAGGAGCACGCAAAGCCAATGCCGTGCAAGTGTTCACATGGCTGTCGTTTCTGCTAATCCTTTTCTTCTATTGCATCCCCAAAAGCAAGCGTGGCGTTTACCTCCTGCCATGCTATCCATTCATGGCAGTGCTGATAGTGGAATACATCGTCTGGCTTGTCAAGCGCTCGCTGTTACCAATCCGCTTATACATAAGCTTCCTCTCAGCCGTTGGCTTCGTTCTCACGGTGGCTCTCGTCATCCTGAGGGCTGGATTGATACCAGACAGCATTTTCCATGGCAAGCACGCTTGGGAGAACATCCAAATGCTCCATGCCCTATCCTATGGCAGCATCGACTTTTGCGACATCATCATGGCCCTGATGCCCCTCCTCGCCGCTTGCCTTGGGTTCATGGTTCTGCTAAGACGAAACGCATGCTTCATCACACGCCATAATGTGTTGTCATCAACCATTATCACACTGCTTATCTTCCTGTCGTTTGATGGATTTTACAAGCCTAAAGTGATGGGGGTTCAAAGTCTTAAACCACTCGCCATGCAAGTCAAGCAGAAAGCCGATGGCGAACCTGTATTCGCCCTTACCACGATCAACAAGCGAGAAGTAGGCGATGACGTGATGCGATTGTATGGAGTAGACTTTTACTTAGGCGACAGCGTGCGGCAGTTTGACGTGGACAGACCACGCAAAGGCGTGGTGGTCGTCCCCGCACAATGCAAACCCCTGCTCCACGAGACTTTCGCCAAGCGATATTCATTCAAGGAGATAATGCGCACCAGGCACTGTGCGTCGTGCTTCAAGGACACGGTCTACGTGTACAAGTTCGCCAAGCGGTAAACACAGCTGTATGGTTGGAGCGCGAGAATCGCATTAACGGCAACATGCGCCCACGTTGAAATGTAAAATATTATTGCCGAAATTTAACACTTAAAAGCAGGTACATCCAGAGCGGGAAAACTGCCTTGAGCTGCCTATTGGCAGCACCTTATGTGGGTTTTCGCCCATGATTCTTTGCCATAGTAGCCAAATGTCGTCGGCTGTACGACGTAAAGCCGACACGATTACGGCTTAAAGCCGTCGCCATTCAAGCTTAAAGCCGACACGATTACGACGCAAAGCCGATGCCAATTAGTCGAATCGGCAAAGCTCGGAAACTACTAAAAAATACAATCTATTGATATTCAGTCATTTACAGAAATGGCTAAGAATCGCTATTTCCCAACCACGAGACGGTATGATTGAAAAAAAACGATTCT
>DJQL01000098.1 GCA_002437565.1 Prevotella sp. UBA6387 | reverse complement strand
CCAACGAGATAGACTCTTGGGCTAAGGTGCAGGCCGACAGGTTCAAGAACATGGTTATCAGGGGCTTCCACACCGAGCTGGAGGCGGTCTATGAGGAATACAACATCGGTCTTGGCAGCGATGGCGAGAAGGAGATGCAGGCCATGAACAAGAAGCTCTTCCCAGGCCACCCTTATGGCACGCAAAGCACCATAGGCACGCAGGAACACCTGAAGAACCCTTCCATCACAAACATAAAAAACTATTTCCATCGCTACTACGTGCCAAACAACGTGGCGATATGCCTTGCCGGCGACTTTGACCCAGACAAGACCATTGCCATCATCGACAAGTATTTCGGCGACTGGAAGAAGAGCGACAACCTCTCCTATCCTCAATACGCGCCATTGAAGAAGTTGACCGCCCCCGTGGACACCACCGTTGTTGGCCTGGAGGCTCCAAACGTGTTTGTGGCGTGGCGCACCGACGCGGCAGCATCGGCCCAGCAAGACACGCTGTCAGTGATAAGCTACCTGCTCAGCAACGGCAAGGCCGGGCTCTTCGACTTGGACCTCAACAACCCCATGAAGGTCATGGGCGCAAGCGCGCAGTTGTCGCCAAACCACGATTATGGCATGTTCTACCTCTATGGCATGCCAAAGGAGGGCCAAGACACTAAGGAGGTGAGAAGCCTCATGCTTGGCGAGATTGAGAAGTTGAAGAAGGGGCAATTCTCCGATGACCTTCTGCCATCTGCCGTCAACAACATGAAGTTGAAATATTACCAGTCGCTTAGGAAAAACGACGAGCGCGCCGACCGTTTCGTGGATGCATTTATCAACGACAAAAAATGGGACGACGTGGTTCACTCCCTTGACCGCATATCCAAGATGACGAAGAACCAAATAGTTGACTTCGCTAATAGGTTCTTCACCGATGGCTACGTCACCGTGTTCAAGGCACAAGGCAACGACACCACCATCCACAAGATAGAAAAGCCTCATATAACACCTATTCCTACAAACAACGACAAGCAGAGCGAGTTTCTGAAGAATGTCGTCAACGCGCAGCCGGAGCCCATCCAGCCCAAGTTTGTCGACTTCAAGCGCGACCTCACCGTGGGTCGCACAAAGAAAGGCCTCGAGTATCTCTATAAGAAGAATACGAGCGACGACATCTTCTCTCTGACCTATCACTACCCCTTCGGCACGGAGAGCGACAACCAGTATGCCGTTGCCGCCGACTATCTCTCGTATGTAGGCACCGACAAGCTGAGCAATGAGAAGATACAACAACAGTTCTTCAAGCTCGCGTGCAGCTACAACGTGAGCGTAGACGATGATGCCATAAACATATCCCTCAGCGGACTCAACAGCAATATGCCAGCGGCGGTGCGGTTGCTTGAGAGCGTTCTCACGAGTGCCAAGGCCGACAAGGAAAGCTACGACAAGTATGTCGGCATAGTGCTCAAGGCGCGTGCCGACGCCAAGAGCGAGCAGCGTGCCAACTTCTCGGCACTGACCTTGCTCGGCGCCTGTGGTACGTATAACCCACGGCTTAACGTCATGAGCGAGAGACAGTTGCGCTCGGCTGACCCACAGGCTTTGCTCGACAAGCTGAAAAGTCTCAACCGCTATCGCGCCACGGTGATGTATTTCGGGCCTTCCGACATGAAGACCGTCGACGGCATCGTCAGCGCGGCTCACTCCACGCCAAGGAAGTTCCTGGCAGATCCGGAGTCAAAGCCATACCTGCACCAAACCACCAACAAGACGGAGGTTTGGGTGGCTCCGTATGATGCCAAGAACATCTACATGACCATGTATCACGACGAAGGCAAGAAGTGGACGCCAGGCAAGGCGGCCATAGAGCTTCTCTTCAACGAGTATTTCGGAGGCGGCATGAATGCCATCGTGTTCCAGGAGTTGCGCGAGGCGCGCGGCTTGGCCTATTCAGCGGGTGCCAAATACACGGCGCCCTCGGCTCATCCCTACAACGACACGGAATGCTTTACCACTTACATCATTACCCAAAACGACAAGATGATGGACTGCGTAAACGAGTTCAACAACCTGCTCAACGACACGCCGTCGCGCGAGGCTGGATTCAAGTTGGCGCAGCAAAGCTTGATGAAGTCGCTCGCCACAGCCAGGACAAACTACGAGAACGTGTTCTGGAGGTGGCTCGACGCCAAGAAGAAGGGCATCGACTACGATATACGCCAAAAGATTTACCAGACCCTGCCAAAGCTCACGCTCAACGATGTCATCAACTTCGCGCGCGAGAACATCGCCAACAAGCCTTATCGCTATCTTATCCTTGGCGACGAGAAAGACATCGACATGAACGCGCTACAAAAGCTTGGGCCGGTGAGAAGGTTGAGCACGGAAGACATTTTCGGATATTAATCCGCTTTATCATGCAAACAAGCGGTTGGAATATTGATAAACAACATATAATATATATTATACAATAAACATTTTATGTTATGGCTAAACCAGTAGAATTTAAGTACGCTCCAATGTTCCAACTTGGAGAGGACAAGACTGAGTATCGCCTTATCTCCAAGGAAGGCGTAAGCACAGCAGAGTTTGAGGGCAAGACCATCCTCAAGGTTTCCAAGGAGGCCTTGACCTTGCTCGCGCAGCAGGGTTTCCACGACGTGGAGTTCATGCTTCGCCGTGAGCACAACCTTCAGGTGGCTAAGATCTTGAAGGATCCAGAGGCTTCTGAGAACGACAAGTACGTGGCTCTCCAGTTCCTCCGCAACGCCGAGACTGCTGTCAAGGGCATCCTCCCATTCTGCCAGGATACGGGTACCGCCATCATCCACGGCGAGAAGGGCCAGCGTGTATGGACCGACTTCGAGGACGAGGAGGCTTTGAGCCGTGGTGTCTACAACACTTACACTCAGGACAACCTCCGCTATTCACAGAACGCCCCTCTGAACATGTATGACGAGGTGAACACTCGTTGCAACCTGCCTGCACAAATCGACATCGAGGCTACAGAGGGCGATGAGTATCGCTTTGTGATGGTTGCCAAGGGTGGCGGTTCTGCCAACAAGACTTACTTCTATCCCATGACCAAGGCCACCATCCAGAACGAGGGCACGCTCCTGCCATTCCTCGTGGAGAAGATGAAGAGCCTCGGCACGGCGGCTTGCCCTCCTTACCACATCGCTTTCGTCATCGGTGGCACTTCCGCAGAGAAGAACCTGTTGACCGTGAAACTCGCTTCCATAAAGTACTACGACGAGTTGCCTACCACAGGCGATGAGACAGGCCGTGCCTTCCGCGACCTCGACTTGGAGAAGAAGCTCTTGGTAGAGGCTCACAAGATTGGCCTCGGCGCACAGTTCGGTGGCAAGTACCTGGCTCACGACA
>DJQL01000039.1 GCA_002437565.1 Prevotella sp. UBA6387 | reverse complement strand
TGCCGGGGCCGGTTGTGGAACCTGCCACATACTTGAACTTCCATTGTCCGTTGAGGTTCAGGTAGTCGGCCTTTGTTGGCGTGAGCCAAGGCTTGTCGTAGTTTGCGTCAGCCTTCATCTGCTCCACGCTTGCGTAGGGGATGAACGTGGCGTGAGCGTCCTCCTTGTAGTCGCCCACCTTGCTTTGGTTGCTTATCCAGCTCACGTTGAACGAACCGTGGTCGGGGTTGGAGGGAGTGTCAGGGTCGGTTGTGCCGCTACCGCTCGTGTCGGTATTGATGAAGCCGAAAGCGGTTGCGGAGCTTTGCGAGCTTGTGCGAACGAGGGTGTTTCTTGTACTTGTCGTGGCGAGATAATAGGTCGTGCCGTTATAGGCAATACAGAGATAATATGTGTTGTCACCTTTGCCTGTGCTTACCAACTTCCATTCCTGGTTGATATTGGCACTTTGGCCACTTGAATGCTCGGAAGTCCAAACGAGCGGACTTAGACTGCTGTTGCTGGCAGCTGCGTCGAGTGCCAAGTCGGAATTGAGAGCTGTGATGAAGTTGTAGTTGTAGCCTGATGTGCTCAAGCTGTTTTTCGCGGTCCATTTCTGCCCCTCGGCATTGGCCTTGGTTGCCACGGTTACGCTCTCGTTGATTTTTCCGCTTGTGAGGGTAAGACAGTTTGTGGTGTTGGCCACGCAGATAAAGTAGCTACTGCCCATTTGAGGGGTGACGTAAGTTGTGCCCTCGCCAGTTATGCTAACGTCGTTGTATGTGGCATAGCTGTGGTTGTCGCCTTGCTGTGATCCGACTTGGATGCTTGTGAGCGAGAGCAAACCACTGATCGTGCTGGCTGTGATGGCTGTCGTGCCATTGACAGAGAGGCCCTCCGACGAAAGTTTCAGTTTGAGTGTCGTGGAAGAAAGCGTGGTGGTCGTCTCTTGCTTGTCGCCTCCTTTTGTCAAGTAGTCCATTAGGAGCGACTTTCCCGAATGAGTGTAGTACAAGTGGAGGTTATACTTTCCAGAGTTCCATTCGGCGATGTCGTCGCCGAAAGAGATGAGGTTCTGTAAGGAGACGCTTGTGCCGCACGTGCTCAAATCTATCTCCGCCTCGATATAGTCACCTCTTGAGAAGTCTATCGAGGTGGTCTGGCTGAACGTCGTGCCGCTTGGCGAGTAGTTCGACCAAAGGGTCGTCTTTTTCTCCGCCGCGAAGGCCTTCGTGGCGACGAGGGCGAGCAGGGCGAGGAGAATCACGATATGTTGCTTGATGTGTGTTTTCATGTCGCGTGTTGGTTTATTTGGTTAGTTTCTTTCCGTTGACGATGTACACTCCGTGTGGCAGGTCGTCGAGCGATGTGGCGGCATGGCGCAGCATCTGTCCGCTGACGTTGTACACGTCGAAGCGCGTCGTGGTGGAGGCGTTGACGTTGCCGATGCCTGTGGTGTTGCCGTCGAGTGCCCATGCGCTGAACACCTTTGCGCCGCTGCCGTTGCCCTGGACTAACATGGCGCGGAAGCCCTTGATGGCCATGTCGCTCTGCAAGTGATACACCTTGTTATTGCGCAGCACGTAGGCACCTTTCTGGGCGGTGGCTTTCTGGAAGTTGCTCTTGAATGTGAGGCTCTCGCCTTCGTCGTCGCTCACCGTCACGTCTGTGGGCTGTGAGGCGAATGAGGTCACGCCTGTGAAGGTGTAGTAGCCTGCGGTTGGTGTCTCTTTAGTCACGTACACGAGGTAAGGCTTGCCAGCCTCGATGTCGGAACGTGAGGTGAAGTCGATTGTCGTCCCGGTCAAGCCTGTGAGCTCAGCCACGTGTACGTTGTCGCCGAACTGCGCCTTGAGCTGGTCGGCAGGAATGGCGAACGGCACGCAAAACGAGTTCCAGCTATTGGTGGTGAACGTGCGCTTGAGGTGAACCGTCGCGCTGCCCGACGTGCCGATGCTGGGCTGGGTGTAGGTCTCGGATGTCTCGTCGAGGGTCACCACTTGGTCGTTGAGCTGGTCTTCGGAGACGAACTTCCACAGGCCTTGCTTGAATGCCTCGCCGGGCTTTAACGGCTCAGTGCGCACGTCTTGCAGCAGCTGGCTGTAGAAGAGCCATTGCGCGCTCGATGCCTCCTTGCTTCGCGCGCCGATGGCGTATGTCTGGTCGGCACTGCTGACGAGGCTCAGCGTCCATTCGTCGTACTTGCCCGTGCCGTCGCAGGTGGGCTTGCCCCACAGCGAGGCGGCGAGCTTTCCCTTGTCGGTTGTTAGCGTGTAGTAGCCATCGCTGTTCTTGTCGGACAGCGTGACGCTCAACTTCGCCCCTCCGAGGGAGAGGTTGCCGTCAGCTGCGGCACTGAGAAACTCGCCCTTCTGCACGTTGAGCAGATAGTAGGCCTTGCCCGCCTCGGGCGCGCTGCCCGTGTAGTCGGCGGCGCGCAGCGTCGTCAGGCAGGCGCATAGAAGCGCGAGCGTGAGTGTGAATAGTTTTTTCATGCTTAGGTTTTTAATCTTTCCATAAATCGTTGTCGTATACCCAAGAGTTGTTTTTCTTGGCGTCAATCTCGTCAGGGTTCTCTTCCTTTGGATTCGTATTCAAGTCGGGGAATTCTTTGTTGTCGAGATTCCATTTCTTGTCATTTTGTCCGTCGGACCCAGCAAGCAAACAGCAGTCCTCCTCAAGCTGCAATACAGTTGTGGCAGGTCGCTCATACACATGATCTCTTGTCATCTGAATGTCGATTATTAATTAATATGCAATAAATATAAAGCTCTATAAAGGAAACCAAATACTTTTGCGCAAAGTTACGGATTTTATTTCAATGGCAAGGTATTCTGAGTTGGAAAATAACATTACGAAAGTAATAAAAAAATGGTGACGGTCGTTTTTGGATGACACGACATGAAGACCATTTTTTATGGGGGATAAAAATAATGCGGTCGTGCATGGGGGGAACCTGTGTCAGTCCATGCACGACCGTATCATGTTATGGCGTGAGGCCATCGCGATTCAAGCGTGAGGCCATCGCGATTCAGGCGTAAGGCCGTTGCGATTCAAGCGTGAAGGCGATGCGATTCAAGCGTGAAGGCGACCTTCTCCAGAGCGTCGCGCAAAACGCGGCGTGGACAGGCGAGGTTCACGCGTATGTAGCCCTCTCCGGCCTCGCGGCCGTAGGTGGTGCCGCTCGACACGCGCACCTTGTCCTCGCGCGCCAGCAGCTCCGTCAGTGCGTCGCTCTTCAGGCCCGTGGCGCGTATGTCTACCCATGCGAGATAGGTGCCCTCCATGCGTACGGCGTTGACACCGGGCACAGCCTTGGCGAAGATGTCGCGCAGCATGGCGTAGTTGCCATATATATATGTGTTGAGCTCATCGAGCCAGTCCTCGCTCTCGTCGTATGCCGCCTTGAGCGCCACAGGTCCGAAGGGGTTCACGTCGCACACCTCGAAGATGTTTATCACGCGGTCTATGCGCCGCCTCACCGCATGGTCCTGGCAGATGATGTTGGCGATTTGCAGTCCGGCGGTGTTGAAGCTCTTCGACGGCGAGTTGAGCGTCACGCTGTTGTGGAGGTTCACCTCGTTGACCGCGGCGAATGGAGTGAACACGTGGCCGGGCATCACCAGCTCGCAATGAATCTCGTCGCTTATGACGAACACGCCGTTGTCGGCGCATATCCTGCCTATCTCTGCCAGCTCTTCGCGTGTCCACACTCTTCCGGCAGGGTTGTGGGGGTTGCATAGGAGAAACACCGTGGCTTTCTCGTCGGCACACTTCGCCCGGAAGTCGTCCCAGTCTACCACGTAGCTGTCGCCCTGCCTGAGGAGCTTGCTCTCCACGACCTCGCAGCCTTGGTTGCGTATGGATGAGAAGAAGCAGTTGTAGACCGGCGTCATCACTATCACCTTCTCTCCCGGCAGCGTGAGGGCTTTTATGGCGCAACTCGTGGCAGGCACCACGCCGCTGGTGTAGAGCATCCACTGGCGGTCGATGTCCCAGCCGTGGCGCCGATGAAACCATGAGGTCACTGCCTCGTAGTAGTCGTCGCCGACCTGCGTGTAGCCGAACACCCCGTGCGCGACACGCTTCGCTAATGCGCGCTTTATTGCAGGGGGCACCTCAAAGTCCATGTCGGCGACCCACAACGGCAGCTCGTCGTCGGGTATGGAGTCCCACTTGTAGGAACCCGTGTGGCGGCGCTGCACTATCTTGTCAAAATCGTATGTCATTTCCGAACCGCGATTTCCGTGTCGTGTCCCTTGGCGAACTCGTCGTAGGTGACGGAGCCAATCTCGTCGGCCACGATCTTGCCGCTTATGGGGTTCTTGATGTTGGTTATCGCGCCCCTCACCGATACGTCGAGGTTTGAGCAGTCTTCGAACATGCGGTCGCACGCTGCGTCGATGGTGCAGTCTTCCAGCGTCACGTGGTCGGCGTAGCAGAGAATCTGCTCACCGCTGAGGTGGCAGCGCACGAAGCGCAGGTTCTTGGAGTGCCAGCCGATATACTCGCCGCTGATGTCGGAGTCGTAGACCGTCACGTTGTCGCACTCCCAAAACGAGTCCTTGGTGGTGATGTGGGCGTTGTGGATCTCCACGTCGTGGCAATACTGGAATATGTACTTGGCGTCGCTCGTCAGTCCGTCCACGTGGATGTTGTCGCAGTGCATGAAGGGGTAAGTGCCGCCGTGCAGCGTCACGTTCTTGATCTTCACGTCGCTGACGTGCCAGAAAGTCTCGTCGGCATCGTTGATGGTGACGTTCTCAAGCGACAGGTTCCTCATTTCTCGGAAAAACTTGGGGCCGTCTATCACGCAGTCGCGCATGGTCATGTCGTCGCTGTACCAGATGGCAGAGCGCGAGCCAGGCGCGAAATAGCAACTCGTGATGAGGCTGCGGTCCACGTGCCACCATGGGTACTTGCCATAAAACTTGCTGTCCTTGCACTCAATGTCGTGGCAGCATTTTATCGCCGACTCGCCGTCGGTCACGGTAATATTCTCAAGCGATACGTCGTGGGCGCCGAACAATGGGCGCTCCCCACCGAATGAAAGGTCGTGAATGTGATCCATATAATCTGATTTTGCTTGTGAAAAAGTTATTTTTGCTTGTGAAAAAGTTATGTGCCAAGGCAAACAAACACCATGCCACAACCATGCTTTGCCAAGCCAAAGTTTTGAGATTCTCTCGTGTCGGCATACCTCGCGCGGCCTTTGCGGATTGGGCTTCTGTCCCATTTGTCCGTTGGCGAAGGATAAATGCGTCAAAATTTGTTTGCTGGCAATAGATAAAGCGAACGAATGAATCTTAAATAGCGTTAAATATCATTTATGCCTAAAAATAGATAATACATATTTATTGCCATTCCGTAAAAAAACAGTAACTTTGCAACCCGAAATGGTTAATTATACCCTGTCGCAAGAAAGGCGAGGTAAAGAAAGACCATAACTCGTTGATTACAAACAAAATAATATATAAATAAAAAATTACAATTATGCCTACTATTTCACAATTAGTACGTAAAGGCAGGGGCGTTCTCGCAGACAAGAGCAAGTCTCCGGCATTGGACGGCTGCCCACAGCGCCGTGGCGTGTGTGTGCGTGTGTACACCACAACCCCTAAGAAGCCTAACTCAGCAATGCGTAAGGTGGCACGTGTCCGCCTGACAAACCAGAAGGAAGTCAACTCCTACATCCCAGGAGAGGGCCACAATCTGCAGGAACACTCAATCGTGCTCGTGCGTGGCGGTCGTGTGAAGGACCTCCCGGGTGTGCGTTACCACATCGTACGCGGCACACTCGATACCGCCGGCGTGGCCAACCGCAATCAGCGCCGCTCTAAGTACGGTGCCAAGAAGCCAAAGGCAAAGAAGTAAACACATATGCCATGAGCCGGGGGCCAGGGGTTGTTACCCCTCGTGCCAAGGGCTCAGGGCCCGTAGCTGAAGAAGCGCGAGCGACATTCACAATTACGAATAAGTAATTAATCTTTTTGTTTTGCTGGAGAAGTTGAGACAGGTTGAGTAAATGTCCGGGCGAGGACGTTGAAGTCGCTTTATTGACAACCCCCATGCAGACTACACATTATTATATAAAATGAGAAAAGCAAAACCAAGAAAGCACGTGATCCTTCCCGATCCAGTGTTCAACGACCAAATGGTCTCAAAGTTCGTCAACCACTTGATGTACGACGGTAAGAAGAACGCTTCTTACACCATTTTCTACAACGCCCTTGACATCGTTAAGGCAAAGGCTGCCAACGAGGAGAAGTCTCCCCTTGAGATTTGGAAGCAGGCCTTGGCAAACATCACTCCGCAGGTGGAGGTGAAGAGCCGCCGTATCGGTGGTGCCACATTCCAGGTTCCTACCGAGATTCGCCCAGAGCGCAAGATGAGCGTGGCAATGAAGAATCTTATCTCTTTCGCACGCAAGCGCGGTGGTCACACCATGGCAGACAAGCTCGCCGCTGAGATCATGGATGCCTTCAACAACCAGGGTGGCGCATTCAAGCGTAAGGAGGACATGCACCGTATGGCCGAGGCTAACCGTGCTTTCGCACACTTCCGTTTCTAATCGTTAAAGGATAATAATCAAAATGGCTAAACGCGATTTACATTTGACTCGCAACATCGGTATCATGGCCCACATCGATGCCGGTAAGACAACTACGTCTGAGCGTATCCTGTTCTACACAGGTAAGACCCACAAGATTGGTGAGGTGCACGATGGAGCTGCCACGATGGACTGGATGGTGCAAGAGCAGGAGCGTGGTATCACTATCACTTCCGCCGCTACCACTTGCAACTGGAACTGGAACGGACACTCCTATAAGATCAACCTGATTGATACCCCGGGACACGTGGACTTCACAGCCGAGGTGGAGCGCTCACTCCGTGTGCTCGATGGTGCCATCGCCACTTACTCTGCAGCCGACGGCGTACAGCCACAGTCTGAGACAGTGTGGCGTCAGGCCGACAAATACAACGTGCCTCGTATCGGCTACGTGAACAAGATGGACCGTTCGGGTGCCGACTTCTTCGAGACAGTGCAGCAGATGAAGGATATCCTTGGTGCTAATCCTGTGGTCATCCAGATCCCTATCGGTGCCGAGGAGAACTTCAAGGGCGTGGTTGACCTCATCAAGATGAAGGCAATCCTTTGGCACGATGAGACCATGGGTGCCGAGTATGAGGTGGAGGACATTCCTGCCGACCTCGTGGACGAGGCAAACGAATGGCGCGACAAGCTCCTTGAGTCAGCAGCCGACTTCAGCGATGAGCTGATGGAGAAATACATGGACGATCCTTCGACAATCACTGAGGACGAGATAATAGCAGCAGTGCGCAAGGGCACAATCGACATGAAGTGCTGCCCAATGCTCCTTGGCTCTTCTTATAAGAACAAGGGCGTGCAGCCTCTGCTCGACTATACTTGTGCTTTCCTGCCCTCTCCTGAGGATACTATCGCCATCAAGGGCACAAATCCTGAGACTGGCGAGGAGGAAGACCGCAAGCCTCTTGAGGAAGAGCCAACAGCAGCTCTCGCCTTCAAGATCGCTACCGATCCGTTCATGGGTCGTTTGGTCTACTTCCGCGTTTATTCTGGTTCCGTCAAGGCCGGTTCTTACGTATACAACCCACGTTCTGGCAAGAAGGAGCGCATCAGCCGTCTGTTCCAGATGAACTCTCACCAGGAGATTCCTATGGACAGCATCGACGCAGGTGACATCGGCGCAGGTGTAGGTTTCAAGGACATTCGCACTGGTGATACTCTCTGCGATGAGAACAAGCCTATCGTGCTCGAGTCGATGACATTCCCTGATCCTGTGATCTCTGTGGCTGTTGAGCCTAAGAGCCAGGCCGACGTCGCCAAGCTCGACAATGGTCTTGCCAAGCTTGCTGAGGAGGATCCAACGTTCACTGTGCATACCGACGAGCAGAGTGGCCAGACCATCATCTCTGGTATGGGTGAGCTTCACCTCGACATCATCATCGACCGTCTGAAGCGTGAGTTCAAGGTTGAGTGTAATGAGGGTAAGCCTCAGGTTAACTATAAGGAGGCCATCACGAAGACCGTTGAGAACCATCGCGAGGTCTACAAGAAGCAGAGCGGTGGTCGCGGTAAGTTCGGTGACATCATCGTAACCGTTGGTCCTAAGGATCCTGACTATAAGGATGGCGACCTACAGTTCGTAAACGAGGTGACCGGCGGCCACATTCCAAAGGAGTTCATTCCTTCAGTGCAGAAGGGCTTTGCCGACAGCATGAAGAATGGTGTACTCGGTGGCTTCCCAATGACAGACCTCAAGGTCGTGCTTACCGACGGTAGCTTCCACCCTGTGGACTCTGACCAGATTTCCTTCGAGCTCGCAGCTCACGCAGCGTTCAAGAACTGCTGCCAAAAGGCAGGCCCTGTGCTCATGGAGCCTATCATGAAGGTCGAGGTCGTTACTCCTGAGGAGAACATGGGTGACGTCATCGGTGACCTCAACAAGCGTCGTGGTCTCGTGCAGGGCATGGACGAGGCTCGCTCTGGTGCCCGTATCGTGAAGGCCATGGTGCCTCTGGCTGAGATGTTCGGTTACGTGACAGCTCTCCGTACCATCACCTCAGGTCGCGCCACAAGCTCAATGGAGTATGATCACCACGCTCCTCTGTCTGCTTCTTTGCAGGCTCAGGTGCTTGAGGATCTCAAGAAGTAAGAATAAGGTCGGGTGATCGCCGAGCGAATGACTCTTTGGCGACACCCACCTTACACGTTATATTATTAATACAACACAATTATCACAATGAGTCAGAAGATTCGTATCAAGCTGAAAAGCTATGACCACCAGTTGGTCGACAAGTCGGCAGAGCAGATCGTGAAGGCTGTGCAGGCTACTGACGCTATCGTGAGCGGCCCAATTCCATTGCCAACTCACAAGCGCATCTTTACCGTCAACCGTTCAACATTCGTCAACAAGAAGAGCCGCGAGCAGTTCCAGCTCTGCACCTACAAGCGTCTCATCGACATCTACAGCGCAACAAGCAAGACTGTGGACGCTCTTATGAAGCTTGAGCTTCCCTCAGGCGTTGAGGTTGAGATCAAGGTCTAATCGCTTTCAGTCATAATCCATAAATAGGCGGGACATCCTTTTGGGTGTCCCGCCTTTTTGGTTTATCCACGGAATTATCTTGATTCTTGAGTGATTATTATCTCACTTTGCAGAGAGCTGTCTTGCGTATTCTATTTGGATGAGTGAATGCCGTAATGATAATGGTGGCTATCATAGTCGTTTATGCGGACCAAAAACAATACAGGCGGTTGCAATCTTACTGATCGCAACCGCCTGCAAGTATGAATAAATGAGAAAAATGCTTTAGTTTTGGCGTTGACCCAGTGTGCTGTCCAAGTCGTAGAGAGCATTCTCACCGAATTTTTCCACCTTGGTCACTATGTCGTCAGCGGTAGCCTCTTCCTGAACTTGCTCACGCACAAACTGCCACATGAAGTCCTCAGCTGCGAAATCGGCCTCTTCCTTAGCTATTTTCAGCAAGTTGTTTATCATCTGTGACACCTTGCATTCATGTTCGTATACGTTGCGGAACAAAGCCAGCGGTGATTCCCAGCAGAACGGAACGTCTTTCACGGTTTCCAGTTTGGCCGTGCCGCCACGTTTGATCACGAAGTCTGCCATCATTGAGGCGTGTGAGCGCTCTTCCACTGATTGCTTCTCCAACCAAGCCGCAAAGCCGCTATATCCTTCTTTGGCGCAGAAGAAAGACATGGACAGATACATGTTAGATGACCA
Source organism: Prevotella sp. UBA6387 (assembly GCA_002437565.1). Taxonomy (GTDB): domain Bacteria; phylum Bacteroidota; class Bacteroidia; order Bacteroidales; family Bacteroidaceae; genus Prevotella. The sequence continues at coordinate 6,558 of DJQL01000039.1, read as the reverse complement.
CAATTCGTTTGCTATTTGGTCGTTGATAGCTGCTTCAAGTTTCTTTGAAATCATAGTTTACTTATGTTTTTTTATTCGCTATCTTACGTAAGTACAAAATTACCCCAATTTCCAGAAACATGCAAGCTTTGCCAGTATAAAGATATTTAATGTTTGTTTTGCATAAGCTGAATGGTATTCTCTGCATTAAAAAAAGGTGAATGACATTCTGATTAAAAAGTGAATATCCAAGATGTTCAAGTCTCTCTTGGAAAATGGGGAAAAGATGAAATGACTTACAGTCATGCCCATGTGGCCGTCCGCTGACCATCGGCGCATCAGGTATCAAGGCGCGGTTAATTGACATGAGTCAATAAAACTGTAAAGAATGATTTACAAGACGCTTGAAGTAAGGAAGTATAGAACAATTTACGTAACTTTGCAACCAATATAAATCAAGTAGACTTTAGAAATGACAAAAAAGAGATGGGCTGTATGTGCCTTTGCCGCACTTACGGCACATGCCGTCATGGCAGGTGGCCTTCTGACCAACACCAATCAACACGTCGCTTTCAACCGCATGATGAGCCGTGAGGCTTCGATTGGCATCGATGGCGTGTATTACAATCCCGCCGGCGTGGCTTTCATGAGCAAAGGCCACCACTTGTCAATCAATTGGCAGTTGGCTTACCAGGATCGCACTATCCAGAACGATTACGCGCTGTTCACCAACAACGTGAACAATCCCACGACACCTCGCGAGTTCAAGGGCAAGGCCTTCGCGCCGGTAATCCCTTCCTTCCAATATGCTTACAACACGGGCCGTTGGTCGCTGCAGTCGAGTTTCGCCCTTGTCGGTGGCGGTGGCAAGTGCACGTTCGACAACGGCCTTGGCTCGTTTGAGAAGATAGTGGCCGAGACTGCTTTGGGAGCTTGCCAACTTGCCAGCGCCATTGACCAAGTGGGCTATGGCGTAGGCCAGAAGATGGGCGTCGCAATACCCCAGCAGCTGTTCTCGTCCGACAACATGTTCGGCACGAAAGGCAGCTACAGCTATGACAGCTATATGCACGGTCGCCAGTATTATTACGGCCTCTCGCTTGGCGCCGCCTACAAGGTGAGCGACAACTTCAGCGTCTTCGCCGGTGTGCGCGGCGTATACGCCTCGTGCAATTATTATGGCTACGTGCGCGATATCAAGGTGGGCAACATGCCCCTTTACCAGGTGCTCGACCCCACGAAGACCGATGCCGCCAACATCGAGCTCAGCTGCGACCAGAGCGGCTTGGGCGTGACACCTATCATAGGTGTCGACTTCAAGACAGGCCGCTGGAACTTCTCGGCCAAGTATGAGTTCAAGACCCGCGTGCGCTTGAAAAACAAGTCGGTGAACCAGGCCCCATCCATCGGCAATCTCGCCGACAACCTCCACGACGTGTACACGGAGAAGTTGCATCTTCCAGCCCAGGTAGCCGATGCCATCCTTGGCCACGACGCCATCAAGGGTGCCATGGGCCAACTCAAGCAGCAGTTTGACACCAAGCTCTCTGGAGCCATCGGCGAGTATGCCGACGGCAAGAAGATAGCCGGCGACATACCTGCCTACCTTGCCTTGGGCGTGGGCTACAAGCCCGTGGACGCTCTCCGCGTGAACGTGGGCTTCCACTGGTTCGACGACAAAAACGCGACTTCTTACGACAACCGTAACAAAAAGCTCGACCGCGGCACGTTGGAGTACAATGCCGGCGTGGAGTATGACATCTGCAAGAAAGTGACGCTGAGCACTGGCTGGCAGAACACGAGCTACGGCCTGAGCGATGACTACATGGACGACAAGTCGTTTGTGGTGAGCAGCAACTCCGTGGCCGTGGGCGGCGTTTACCACATCAGCAAGAAGGCGCATCTCAACGTGGCGTATTTCCACACCTTCTATGACCACAAGAAGACCAGCGAGACCGTGGCCTTGAGCGCGAGCCAGAGCATCAATTACAACTCCGACTACACGCGCAACAACAATGTGTTTGCCGTGGGCATCGACTTCGACATATAAGAAACGGAAAAGGCTTTGGGCCATTCCCGTCTGTCACGGGAAAAAGAGTAAAGAGAGGTGAAAAAAAAGATTACTCTAAAGCCCAAAGCCATTGGCAAATTTACGAAATACATCCGTTACCGTAAAACGATTTAGCTAAAAAATCGTCACGGTAACGGATTTTTAATAGATGTTTACACATCACCCCTTGTTCTTCATGTCGCGGTATAGTCCGTCCACGATGCTGTCGGCGAGGCTTATGTTTGGCACGGCGATTTCGTCGCAGCTCAGGCACTCCGCCACGGTGAGGAATATCTGTCCTGCCGGCACTATGACATCCGCCCGGTCGTCTTTGAGCCCATACTGGAGCTTACGCTCCTCTATGGACAGGGGAGCGAGCTTGTCGTAGATGGCTTGCAGTTGAGTGACCTTGAATTTCCCCTTGCCGTTTTTCTCCTTCGCGAGTTTGAAAAGCTTGTTGATGTTTCCGCCCGAACCAATTATCTTCGTGTCGGGAAATTCCCTCGCATAATCCTCCAACATGTTTTTCATGTTGTTCCACTCCTCCGTCTTCACGTTTCCGCTGAGCAGTCGCAGCGTGCCGATGTTGAACGAGTGGCTCTCGGCGAGAATGCCGTCGTGCAGCAGCGAAATCTCCGTGCTGCCTCCGCCCACGTCCACGTAGGCGAAGTTGCCAATGCCGCTTTCCGTGTTTTCCACGAGGTTGTTGCACAGCAGTTGCGCCTCGGCTGCTCCGGGAATGATCTCAAGACGTATGCCCGTCTTGTTTTTTATGCGCTTCATCACCTTCTTGCCGTTCTCGGCGTCGCGCATGGCCGAGGTGGCGCAGGCGCGAAACTTCCGCACTCCATAGAGCTGCATGAACTGCTTGAAGCCTTTCATCATGTGCAGCGTCATGTCGGCGCGCGTCTTCGAGATCTTGCCTAATGTGAACACGTCCTTTCCCAGCCTGAGCGGCACGCGAATGAACATGAGCTTGCGTATTCGCTCAAACTCTGGGGCTGTCTCGTCGAATTGCTTTATGAGAAGTCTGGCGCCGTTTGACCCTATGTCTATGGCGGCTAATGTTGTAGGATTCATAATCGTGTGTTTATTTTTCATGATAAGCCTTGAACAGTTCCTCTTGCGAGCGGAACGGCGTGCCGCCCTCCGTGACAGGCTGGATCTCGTTGGTTCCCTTCCCGTCCACGACGCGGCCGTTGGTGGTGTCGCGCAAGCCATATTCCACCGTGCGAAGCAAGTCGCGCCTCATGTCCTCGTCGTAGACCGGTGTCATCACCTCGATTCGGTTTATGAGGTTGCGGGGCATCCAGTCGGCCGAGCCGATGAAATAGCGCGGCTTGCCACCGTTGCAGAAGATGAGGATGCGCGAGTGCTCCAGGTAGCGGTCGATGATGCCTATGGCCTTCACGTTGTCGCTCACGCCCGGCACGCCCGGCACGAGCGAGCAGTTGCCGCGGATGACGATGTCCACCTTGACACCAGCTTGCGAGGCGGCGTAAATCTTGCTGACCATGTCGTGGTCGGTGATATGGTTGATCTTTATCTTCACCCATGCCTCCTTTCCCTCCTTGGCGTTCTTGATCTCGTTGTCGAAGAAGCGCAGCAGTCGCGACTTCATGGAGTTTGGCGACACCAGGAGCTCAGAGAACCTCACTTGCGAGAATGGGCGGTCGATGAAGTCGAACACCTTGGCCACCTCTTTCACGATGCGCTGGCGCGCCGTCATCATGAGGTAGTCGGTATACACCTTCGCGTTGCCCTCGTGGAAGTTGCCCGTGCCGATGCAGGCGATGTCGCCCTTGGTGGTCGTGATGAGGCACAGCTTGGAGTGAATCTTCAGTCCCTCGACACCGAAGATGACGTTGATGCCCTCCTCCTGCATGCGCTTGCTCCACTTGATGTTGCTCTCCTCGTCGAAGCGTGCCATGAGTTCCACCACCGCCGTCACTTTCTTGCCGTTGCGCGCCGCGCAGATTAGTGCTTTCACCACCTTGGAGTCCTTGGCGAGACGGTAGAGCGTGGTCTTGATTTCCTTTACGCTCGGTCGCAACGCCGCCTCGCGCAACACGCGGATGTAGCCGTCGAACGAGTGGTAGGGCACGTGGATGAAACGATCCTTCTCACGGATGGAGTCGATGATGCTCTCCTCGGCGAGAAACTCAGGCTTCATCACTTGCGGCCAGCGAGGGTATTTCAACTCGCTGTGCCCGCAGTCGGGGAACTTCATCAAGTCGCGATGGTTCTGGTACCTGCCTCCGGCGAGCGACGTGTCGAGTTCCTTCACGTTGAGCCGCTCCAAGATTTTCTTCTGCATCTCCTTTGGCATGTCGCGGTCGTAGATTACACGTATCGGCGAGCCCTTCTTGCGGCTGTTCACGCCCATGGCTATCTTCTCCATGGTGCCATAGTCGCCCTCGTTGTCAACCTCCATTTCCGCGTCCTTGGTGAACTTGAACGAGAAGGCCTCGTAGGTGCTCGCCTTGGTGCCGATGAAGATGAGCGGCAGGCAGTAGCGTATCACGTCGTCGAGGTAAATGATGTCGCAGAATCCGTCGTCCGACGGCAATTTGATGAACCTGCCATAGACACGGTCGGGAACCTTGATGATGGCATATTTCACTTTTTTGTCGTCGACGTGGGTCTTCTTCACCACGAGGTAGATGCGGTTGTCCTCAAGGGTGTTGAGGTCGTCGATGGCGGACAGCCAGATGGGATTGGTGGAACCGTTGAGCTTGTCGTAATAGAAAGCGCTGAGAAAAGTCTTCTGCGCGTCGCTGAGTTGCTTGTCGTTGACGAGGCGGATGTGGTGCTCTGCCAGTTCGGCGAACACCTTGTTTATGGTGTCGGTGTATTCGCGGCTGTAATCCTCGTTGAGCTTGTTGATGGTTTTGATGGTCTTCTTCAACCTCTTCCGTGCGCTCTCGCCAATGCCCTTGGCACTGACGAGACGTGTCAGCGACGCCACGCGGACACGGAAAAACTCGTCGAGATTGTTGGAATAGATGCCAAGAAACGACATCTTCTCCAATGGCGGCACGCTTGTCTTTTGCGCCTCTTGCAAAATGCGGTGGTTGAAATACATCCAGCTCACGTCGCGCTCAACATAGTATTGCGACTCATCTTGATTCCTTGACTTCATCATGTATGCTTTTATTGTATTTAAGTTTCGTTTCAACTGCTCTGCAAAGTTACTTTAAAGCGTTGAAACACAAGTATCTATGATGATACAATGATGTGACAATATGGTTTCAAAATTATTACAATTACGTGAAACGGATTTGTAATAACAACGTAACACCTTTGAAATGATGAATGCTTAATTTTGCGCCAAAAATCATAAGCATAAGAGATGAACAACGGAAAGAAGACGCTGCTGTGCCTGATGATGGCAATGCCTGTGGCAGCTGTAGCCTTGGCGCAAGAGAAGACAGACCTCACGCCCCACATCCATGGAACGATACGCGGCAAGTATGAGTACCAGCCCGATGACCACGCCGGCCGCTTCCAGGTGCGCAACGCCCGCTTCAGCGTGGAAGGCAAGGTGGCGGCAGCCGTGGCATACAAGGCGGAAATAGACCTCTCTGACGAAGGGCAAATAAAGATGCTCGACGCATACACGCGCCTGACGCCGTTCGACCGCTTCCAGTTCACCATAGGCCAGATGCGCGTGCCGTTCACCATCGACGCGCACCGCTCGCCACACCAGCAGTATTTCGCCAACCGCTCGTTCATTGCCAAGCAAGTGGGCAACGTGCGCGACGTGGGCGCCACGGTGGGATACCAGGCAGACATGGGCTTCCCGGTCATACTTGAGGCGGGATTGTTCAACGGTTCCGGGCTCACCAACCAGAAAGACTATTGGACAAAGGGCGTGAACTTCTCGGCCAAGGCGCAGATGTTCTTCCCGCACGGTTGGAACCTGACGCTCAGCACTCAGAAGGTGAAGCCAGAGAAAGTGGGAATAATGATGTACGACATCGGCTCCTACTATCACGCCCATGGATGGCACGTGGAGGCGGAGTACCTCTACAAGCATTATTCAGGCAACGCCTTCCATGCCGTGCACGCCGTGGACGCTTTCGCATCCTACGACATACCCTTGAGAAAATGCTTCTTCTCCAAGGTGACGCCACTCGTGCGCTACGACTACATGACCGACCACAGCGACGGCAAGGCGTATGAGCTCTCCACCGCCGCCGACGGCACGAAGGTGATGGGGTTGAAGGTAAACGACGCCCAGCGCAGCCGCCTCACGGGAGGCTTGACCTTCAGCGTGAGCAAGCCTTTCATCTCCGACATACGAATCAACTACGAGAAATACTTCTATCGCAAGGGAGCCGTGGCAAAGCCTTCCGAGAAAGACAAGATTGTGGTCGAGCTGATGACGCGCTTCTGATTAAGAAAGCATGGCCGATGACGCTTTGCAGTGGTGGAATGCCAATGCCCGTGAGACTGCTTTCATGGGCGACATTCGCCCATGCTGATATGTAAAATATTATTGCCGAAATTTAACACTTGGAAACAGG
>DJQL01000045.1 GCA_002437565.1 Prevotella sp. UBA6387 | reverse complement strand
TCGTCGGCATCGGTATACATGGCTATGTCGCTGAGGCTTGTCACCTTGTCGGTTGCGAACACTGGTGTGCGGCGGTGAGCCGCGTCGATGGTCTCCACGATAAGGTTCATCTTACCGCGAGACACGAGCTTGTAAAGTCCGGGCTTGCCCGAAACTGAAAGTATTGTCTCCATGTTTGTGTTTTGTTATATTATGTTGTTCTTGTCCTGTCTGTATTCTTGCCCTGCTTTTGCAGCCATGGCCACCATTTGCCGGATTTGGCTGTCGAGGTCTTGCTTGCCATCGTTCATGACGACGAAGTCGCAGAGGCTCTCCACCCTGTCTTGGCTCCATTGCCTGCCAATCCATTCCATGGCCTTCGCCTCGCTTATGCCGTCGCGCCGCATGATCCTGCTGAGGCGTGTCTCAAGCGGAGCCGACACGCACACTTTCAAGTCGAAACGGACGCGTTTGTAGAATCCGCTGTCAAAGAGTATGGCACTCTCAAGCCAGCCATGGCCGCTCCGCAAGAAGTCGCGGGCTATGGCAGGATGGATTAGGTTGTCGATGATGAGCTTGTTGTCGTCAGACCTCAGCAAGTATTGCGCGAGCACGCGCTTCTGCAGCACATTGCCAACATACACGTCGCCGCCTACAATCTCTATCAGCCTCCGCCGCAGCGTCAGGTCGGTAGCCCAAAGGCGCTTGGCCGCGCTGTCGCAGTCGTAGACCTCTATGCCATAGTCTGCCAACTTCGCGCATACGAAACTCTTGCCGCTGCCTATGCCTCCAGTGATAGCTATATGCTTCATGCCATTGGGGTTATTGCTGCTCTATGAGATAGTCGACCTGCTGAGCATCAAGGTGCGCCTCGCGAACGAAGCGCGAGTTGCAAACGAGGTGGAGCTTGCATTTGTCGGAAGGGTGATCAGCAATCTCCAGGTAGTCCACATGGACTTGGAAGTCGGAAGGGCGCACGAGCCTATATGCCATCGACCCGACCGTGTACCTCACCTTGACCGTTTGCGGGAAAGTCCTTATGATAAGGTTCTTCGGCTTGTTGACCGCAACTATGGTCACGTCGGCGCTTCCCTCTGTCAACACGTCGGGAAACAACGTCACTTTCACTTTAGCCGGCACTATCTTAGCCCCGGCAATGGCGCAGAGGTCAATCTCACGCGTCACGGTATCGCTGACGTTGGAGAGGTTGAGGCTCTCCGTGAGCACCTCCTTGATAGTCTCCAGCTCGTGCTTGTTGGCATAAACGGAGACAAATTCAGGCACTATCTGCACATGGGCCAAGTAATAGTCTCTCGCTGGGACAATCTTACCCGCGAGCACGACCCTCACTTTCTTGTTCTGCCCATAGTTGAAGGCGAAATCTGGCTTGTCGCACTTCAGCGATGTCAGCAACGACGAGCCATAAATCTGCTGCCTCATCATCTTCATCATATCGGCAAGCGGAATGGTCCCATGCCCCGTCTTGGTGTTGGCGTATGCAGAGAACCTCACGGTCAGCGGTCTGAGCTTGTGGTACACGGAATAAGTCATTATGACAAACCCCTTGTCCTTTATCGTCACCCTCACGGTATCGGAAGGCTCCGATGTCATCACCACATTCTTTGGCACGCCGGCAACTGCCAACGGAACCCTATACTCCACCTCATAGGTCTCGTTGAGCGTCATCATCAGCCAAAAGATGCCACTGAGAGCAAGGAAGAAGAGAAAAATCAAAAACTCCTTGCCCGAGAAATCGGACAAGAAGCCTTTGATGATATCATATATGCGCTTGAGCGTATGCATTTATGCCTTAACCTGTCCCTGCGCCATGTCCTGAAACACGCTGCCTTTGTCGATAGTGATGACGACGCCCTTGGCAATCTCCAGGTCGATGGTGTTCTTGGTCTGGTCTATGCGCTTCACCGTGCCGTAGATGCCACCGCTCGTCACCACGCTGGAGCCTTCGGTCAACGAGTTTTGAAACTCGCGAATTTTCTTCTGCCGCTTCTGCTGTGGGCGAACCATGAAGAAATACATGATTACGAAAATGGCAACGAGCATGAAGATCATGCCACCGAATCCGCCACCTTGTTGTGCTGCCTGGGCAGCAAGAACCATTGTTGTCATAGAAATAGTCTTATTTTTGTTTGTTTATTGTTCAGGTTCAATGCCTGTGTCCGCCTTCGTTGGCTCGTCGGTCCTTGCTACGTCCTTGCCCTGCTGGTCGGCCTTTGGCTTGTGGACGAACCTCACGGGCTTGGCATAGCCGCTGGCGCGAGACTGCCGGCGTTGTTGGCCATCCACGAGTCTCTCCGGCATCTGCTTCAGCAACTTGCCCGTGTCGATGAGGTGACGCGCTATGGCATCGAGCATGCCGTTGATATAGCCACCGCTTTTCGGAGTGCTGTAGCGCTTAGCCATGTCAACATACTCGTTGATGGTCACTGATATTGGGATGGTTGGGAAATTGAGCAGCTCGGCTATGGCGATTTGCATTATCACGATGTCCATGTAAGCCAACCTTGAGAAGTCCCAGTTGCGCGACGTCTCGCTCATGTAGCGTTGATACTCGTTGGCATTGAGAATCGTGGCTCGGAAAAGCTTCCTGGCGAATTCGCGGTCTTCCACGTCCTTGTATTCAGGCAGGAGCTCCTGGTTGCCTTTTTCCTTTGGGTCGAAACGCTTGATGGTCTTCAGGACGAAGGTATCTACCACCTCCTTGTCATCGTTCCAATATATGCTCTTCGACTCAAGCAAGGCGTCGATGTCCTCGTTGTCCTCGATGAGCTGACGGTAGAGCTTGCGCCACAACTCGCGGTCGGCCTCATAGTCGCTCACGGGAGAGTCCATATACTCCTTGTATGTGTCGCATTGCTCAATCTTGTCACAGAGCTTACGCACCAAGTCGGCATCGTCGTCCCACGACATGTTCTTGTCCTCGTTGAAACTGTTGAGGGTCTTGTTTTCTTCCAGCTGCACCTCGAACTTGTTGAAGATGAATTTTGTCGACGGTTCAGCCTTGCCCTCCCTGCGGTTGCGAATGGAAAGTTGCTCAACGCGCTTGCGCTCCTCCTTGGTGACGGCCACGATGAGATCAAGAAGAAAATTGTATAGGTCGTATGCCTTCGAGAGGCTTAGCAGCAACTCTTTCTCGGCATTATCAATGTTTTTACTGCCGTTTTGGTAATAAGCATAAGTCAATTGCACTATCTTGGTGCGTATCAGCTCTCTGTTAATCATGATTCTTTTCTTTGGCAGTGCCTTTCACACTTTTGGTCTTTTAATACTCTGCAAAAGTAGTAATTATTCGAGTTCTAAGCAAAAATAATGGGCAAATATTTGATTTTTTTCAAAAATCTTGGTCAAATAGTGAAAAAGCAGTACCTTTGCACAGCTTTTCAGACTTGGAAAGTCTTCCAGTGTGATGGCGAATTAATAAAATCATTTTTAATTTAGAGTAACACATTCAACGATGAAAGAAATCAACATTTCAGGTAAGAAGCGCGAGGCCCTTGGCAAGAAAGCTTCTAAAGCCCTCCGCAAGGAAGGATTCGTGCCCTGCAACCTCTACGGTGAGGCCAAGGACGAGAACGGCAACCCTGTAGCCCTCGCTTTCGCGTCTCCATTCAGCGAGCTCCGCAAGGTGATTTACACTCCTCACATCTATGTCATCAAGGTGACTATCGACGGAGAGGATCACACCGCCATCCTCAAGGAGATCCAGTTCCACCCAGTGACCGACGCTCCCCTGCACGTCGATTTCTATGAGGTCAACGACCAGAAGCCTATCACTATCGGCATACCAGTCAAGCTCAACGGTCTGGCACAGGGTGTGCGCGACGGTGGCCGCATGAACCTTTCCATCCGCAAGATCAATGTCACGGCTCCATATCAGGCCATTCCTGAGCACCTCGACATCGATGTCACAGGTCTCCGCCTTGGCAAGAGCATCAAGGTTGGCCAGCTCTCATTTGATGGCTTGGAGATTGCCACAGGCAAGGACGTTGTCGTTTGCTCCATCAAGATGACACGCAACGCGAAAGCTTCAGCTGCCACTGACGACGACGCAGCAGCCGCAGAGTAAGTTTTAGACAAGATAAACAAAGGCGAAAAGGAAAGTCATGGCAGAAAAAGCGTGGCTCTCCTTTTTGCCTTTTATTATATCCGCGCGATTCCGCTGGAACACGCGGATAACAAGAATACGACTATCTATGGACAAATTTCTCATTTGTGGTCTCGGCAACCCCGGCGACGAATACCAAGGCACTCGACACAACACCGGGTGGATGGCCCTCGACGCGTGCGCCAAGGCGATGGGAGCGGAATGGCACGACCGCCGCTACGGTTTCGTGGCAGAGGCCTCGCTGAAAGGCAGGAAGGTGTTTCTGCTCAAGCCCACCACGTTCATGAACCTTTCCGGCAACGCAGTGCGGTATTGGCTCAACGAGGAGAGGATAGACCAGTCGCGCCTGCTCGTCATCAGCGACGACGTGGCCCTGCCCCTTGGCGAGTTTCGCCTGAAGGCTGGCGGCAGCAACGGTGGGCACAACGGGCTGGGGCACATCATCCAGCTCATAGGCGAAAACTACGCCCGCCTGCGCATAGGCATCGGCAACGACTACCCACGCGGTGGGCAAATAGACTGGGTGCTGGGACATTACTCCGCTACCGACATGGAGACGCTGCAACCGACCCTCGACCTGTCCGTCGACATAGTGAAGAGCTTCGTGCTGCAAGGCATTGGAGAGACCATGAACCAGTTTAACAAGTTAGGGAAGCATAAGAAATGACAGCCGGATCTATTCCTCACATGCCGAAGTTTGGCGACTCGGCGCGAATCGACAAGTGGCTCTGGGCGGCAAGGGTCTACAAGACGCGCTCGCAAGCCGTGGAAGCGATAAAGAACAGCCGTGTCACCATCGACGGTGCTACGGTGAAGCCAAGCCACACCATAAAGGCTGGCGACGTGGTAAGCGTGCGCAAGCCACCAATCACGTATTCGTTTAAGGTTCTCGCTTGCCTTGAGACACGCGTTGGAGCGAAATTGCTGCCACAGGTCTATGAGAACGTCACGCCACAAGAAGAATACGAGAAACTGGAGATGAGCCGCATCAGCGGCTTCGTGGACAGGCAACGCGGCACGGGGCGCCCGACGAAGAAGGAGCGCCGCCAGCTCGATGCCTTCACCGACCCCGTGATGTTTGGCTGGGACGATGACGAATGACATCCTTTACTTATACACACGATAAGCATACAATGACAAGGGCCCCACATTCTCACGAATGCGAGGCCCTTGTAGATTCTGTCCTTGGTCAATCGCCAAGAACCATCTTTATCATAAAAGTGTATATTATTGTAAGAGAGATTATGTCTTCTTTTTAGTCGTGTAGATATTCTTTCAATCCAGCAACTTCTTAATGTCGCTCAACGGGCGCTTCTCCTGCGTGCCGTCTGGCATCGTCACCATGAAGTAGTCGTAGCGTGACTTGCCGTTGTCGTATGCCACCACGGCCACGCCTCCATCACGTAGCTGCAGGGTAAAGTATCCGTTGCGCTTTCCGTTGACGTATGTGCCATGCAGCTTTTCCTTACCGTTCTGGTAGTATGTCGTCACCTCACCGTTGAGCATAGTGTTCTTGTCGTTGCTCAGGTCGATGAAAGAGTAACCACCCTCGGCGCGCAGGTTTCCATTCATGTAATAGTCTTGGAAAACGTCTTCCTTCTGCATGCCACTCCGCTGCGTCTTCAGTATGCGATAGTACGCTGCGTCTTGTGCGTTCTTCACGCTCAGGTTATTGGCCGCATAGTAAATGGTGTCGCTCACCACCTTTGCGTTCTCGCTAATGCGACCACGTCCGAAACTCACCACTGTCGTCAGCAACATGGCTGACATCAAAATCATCTTTTTCATAAGGCTGCTCCTTTCAGTTTGTTGGTCCTTTTTGTTTTCTGTTGCAAAGATATGCATTTTTCATGTAGATTGTTCTTTCTCTTAACGTTATTTTATTATTATTTTTCACTATCAGAAAACTATTACTTATCCATATACTTTTTTCTTAGGATTAGCAAAGAAACGCCCCTTTTGCTTACACTTTGCAAAGCGACTACTCCGATATAGCCTTATATTACGAAAGACCACTTACTATTTGTCACAAATCATCTTATGATGAACTATCCGTACAAGAATGTCATCTGAGATTATCGTCATGGAAATCGAATGTTAGTGTAAAGAATATCCTTATTATTATTCTTGACATACATCAAAGACCATAAGTTTCAAATTGTTACCGCAATACTATTTTATGCGCTTTTTCGATATGTTTTTGACAGCTAAAGCAGCATAAAGAACCTTTTTTGCTAACAATCTATCAATCAAGGCTGGTATGTGATGGGCATATACATCCTCACCAAGACGTTCTTGCCGCAGTGCTGTCCAGGCGTGAAGCTGGGCATGCCCTTTACCGTCTGGGCGGCATGACGGTCGATGACAGGATCCACGGGCTGCAACACGCACACATCACGCACCTTGCCGTTCTTGTCGACCACGAAACTGGTGTATACCTTCACTGGCCCTGCCAATCGCACGGCAGGCTGGCTCACGTGGCTGAGATATTGCCTCAAGGCATCGCTGCCGCCTTTCATCTCGGGTTGCTTCTCTACATTACTATATATGGAGTCGCCTTCCATAACATTTTGCTGCGCTACCACCTGTGGGCTCAACAGCTCCGCCTTTTTGGTGAAAAGCCTCTTGCCCTGCCTGCTGAGCGCATAGGAATAAGCATCGAGAGGCATGGACGCAATGTATGTTTTGCTCGCGTCCGGCGAGGTGGCCTTTATGAGGAAGCACAACTGCCCCCTTGTGACCCACACGCCATCAATCTCATAAGCGGTCATGGCGTTGAAAAAGTTGTCGTCAAGGGGTTGAAATAGCAAGTCATAGAAACCCTGTGGCTCGTTGCGGTTCATTATGTTCGAACTGACGAGATTACTCGCATAATGCATCTTCCCTGTTGCAAGGTCACAGACCACCACCCTGTCGTCTGCCTCGGCCTGGAACGCCGACAACTTGCCTGGCGCGACCTTCAAGCCCACGTGATAGGCAATCCAATGGTTAGGCTCATAGCCGACGACGCGCGCCGAGGCCATGACGTAGCAGAAACGTCGGTCGTCGGGAATCTTGTCAAACATCTTGGTCACTGGCTTGCCATATCTTTGGCGAATGGTTGTCGCGAGCGAGTCGAAACCGAGAGTGGCCTTGCCCGTAAGGGCTTGGCTGATGAACCGTTGCAACGTAGGCACATGGCTGTAGCCCACCACCTCCGGCCACTCAATGTCGTAATCAACCACGTTGAGCCCCGAGTCTTTCTGCAAGAAGAGATGCTCTTTCTCGTAGCGCACGCTGTAACCCACCGCGCGATTGTCAACCGATTGCGCCCCGGCGCTGGCCATAGCCACGCCGAGAACCATTGTCATAAGCCAATGCTTCATTTTCAAGATTTTTTCTATGTCTTGTCTCTGTTCAATCCACCTCGTTGTCGAGCATATATCCCATCCTGCGCCTTACCATTGCCACCACGGCCCATGTGGCCGCCATGGTGACGAGCGTGAGCAAGAAGAACCGGCGGTAGCCGAGAGCCTCCTCCATGCCCCCGGCCACGAGGCCAGGCAGCATGAGCGCCAGCGTCATCGTGGCCGATGCCATGGCATAGTGTGACGTGCGAAACTCGCCACGGTTGTAGTATATCAGGAACATCATGTAGGCCGTGATGCCAAAGCCCACGCCGGCCTGCTCGGTGAACACCGCCACCGACACCACGGCCAGGCTCCCAGGCATGGCATACGACAGGATAATGTATATGACAGACGGAACGGAATAGGCCGCCGCCATTGGATAGAGCCATCGCCTCAGTCCATGGCGGCTCACGGCTATGCCTCCCACGATGGAGCCCAGAATCATTCCTATCATACCCACGGTGCCCTGCACGAGGCCGTATTCCTGCGGGGCAAGGCCGAGGCCGCCATTGTGTGGCGCGTCAATAAGAAACAAGGGGCTCACCTTTGAGAGCAAGGCCTCGGGCAACCGGAAAAGCACTATGAAGCACAAGGCCAACACTATGTCGGGCTTGCGCATGAACGTGCGAAAGGTGAGGGCACAACCGCTCAATATGGAACTGACGCTCACTACTGGACGGCTGCGGTCGTCGCGAGCGTGAGGCAGAGCATAGGAGTGCCATAGCCATAGCATGATGAAAATGCCCGCCAGCCCATAGAACGTGAGGCTCCACGAATAGCTTATGGAGCCACGGAAGATGACCTGCAGGTTGCCGGCCACCATCACCAGCACGCCTTGGCCTATGATCGTGGCGAGGCGATCGCCCACCTGGCGTATGCCCATGTACCAAGCCTGCTGACGCTCGTTGAGGGCGAGCAGATAGAAGCCGTCGGCGGCCACGCAGTGAGACGCCCCCGTGAAGGCGGCCACCCAGAAGAAGAACAGCGTGCATTGCAGCCAATATGCCGTGGGTATGGTGAAAGCCACGCCGCCGAATGCCGCGCCCAGCAAGAGCTGCATGGCGAGGATCCACCACCTCTTGGTCTTCACCAGGTCGATGAAAGGGCTCCAGACGGGCTTCAAAATCCACGGAAGGTACATCCACGAGGTATAAAACGTGATAGCGGCGTTGGACAGTCCCATCTGCTTATAAAAGATGAGCGACACCGCCATGACCGCCACAAGGGGCAATCCGTCGGCAAAGGCGAGCGACGGCACCCATGCCCATGGCTTGCGCCCCTTTCCATGGTTGTGGCCGCCAGTAGTGTATTGTTTGTTGTCGTTACGTGTTTCTACCATGCCTTTTCTATCTCTGCCCCTGGATAATAATGTTTCAGTATCTCATCATAGCCATAGCCTTGGTCGCCCATGACAGCCGCGCCTATCTGGCACAACCCTACGCCGTGCCCCCATCCGGCTCCAACGAGCTCGAAGGTGTCGCCATGCTTTTCCACGACGAACGCCGAACTGTAAAGGTGCGTCTCGCTCAAGGAGCGACGTATCTCCAGCTCCTTGCCAACGACTATGGTTTTCTTGGTTCCCACTATCCTCAGCTCGCAAATTCTGCCGCTCGTGCCGCGCTTGAGCGGCTGCAAGTCTGTGACGGTGCCCAGTCCCGCCCCGAGTTTCTTCTCCACGAGCCTGGACAACTCGTCCTGCGAGTAGCTCACGCGCCACCTGTAAAAGTCGGTCGTCTCCTGGTCGTAGTCGTTGAGCACTTGGCTCAGCACGCGCTTGTCGCTTGTGTTGCAAAAGCTCTTCGGGCTGCTGAGAATCCACTTGCGCGCGTTCTCCTCGACGGTAAGGTCGGGGATGGTCTCCTCGGGCGTGTCGCCAATGCCCTTGAGATATGGCTTCGGCGTGTCGTCCCAGCAATACTGGAACTCCTCCATCGCGCCTCCGCAGCATTTGGAGAATCGCGCGTCGCATATCTCGCCGCCATAAGTCAGCAGTTCGCCGCGCGTGCGCCTGATGGCCTCAGCCACGTTGGGGCTCGTTTCCTTGGTGATGCCCTGGTAGCGTTGGCAGTGATCGTCGGCGCACACGTCGAAGAGCGTGTGGTCGGTGTGGTCGTACCAGCGGATGAAGGCGTCGCCGTGAGTCTCCTGCGTATTGGGCGAAGACTTGCCGTCGATCTGGCTCATCAGCCACGAGCGCGAGATGACGGCATGCGCCATGAGGAGCGGAAGGCTCGATTGCGCACTCATCTCGCTTGAGATGACGCTCTCGAGATAATCTTCCACGGGCAGGTCGTTGATGGCCCATATCTTGCCACCATCGGCCAAGAGACGGAGCGACCCGCGAAATGTTTGCGTCTCAAGTCGTTGCCAATGGAAGTTGACACCGATGACGACATCCTCAAGCGAGAAGCTGTCGGTGGGCGACTGAGGCTTGAAGCAGAGCCGCATGTGAGCCTTGCCGTCATACTGTATCAACCCATTGCGAATGGTGGCCGTGTGGGCGCCGCTGCTGGCACCATATCCGTTGAGCGTGAACGTAATGCTCTCGGCTCCGACGATGCCGACACTCACCAATGGCGTGCCTTCATATTTTTTTATCATGGTTTCAGGGATTTCTTATTTATGCAAAGGTAGAGTTTTTATATTAGTTATCACCACAAAAATTCAATAAACTTTCGTAACTTTGCAGGTATATGGAAAAGAAAACACTATTAGGTCTCACTCTCGACGAGCTGAAAGACGTGGCAAGGCAACTTGGCATGCCTGCTTTCACAGGCTCGCAAATCGCGAAATGGATTTACGAGCGTCGCGTCAAGAGCATCGACGAGATGACAAACCTCTCCAAGGGCAACCGCGCCAAGCTGTCGGAGAACTACGAGATAGGCTGCATGGCCCCGATAGAGCAGCGACGTTCAAAGGACGGCACCGTGAAATACCTGTTCCCCGTGAGGACGACCGATGGCGACACCTCACGCAAGCGCTTCGTGGAGACGGTATACATACCCGAGGAGGGAGGCCACGCCACGTTGTGCGTGTCGTGCGAGGTGGGCTGCAAGATGAACTGCCTATTCTGTCAGACAGGCAAGCAGGGATTCCATGGCTACCTCACCGTGGCCGACATCCTGAACCAGGCTTACAGCATACCAGAGGCAGACAGCCTGACCAACATCGTCTACATGGGGCAAGGCGAGCCCATGGACAACCTCGACAGCGTGTTGCGCTCCACGCAGATCCTCACCGCCCCCTACGGATGGGCATGGAGCCCAAAGCGTATCACCGTGAGCTCGGTGGGATTGAAGGACAAGCTCCAGAGATTTCTCAACGAGAGCGACTGCCAAGTGGCTATAAGCCTCCACTCGCCAATCCATGAGCAGCGCGAGCAGCTCATGCCGGCAGAGAGGGGAATGGCCATAAAAGACGTGGTTGACCTCTTGCGCGACTACGACTTCTCCCATCAGCGCCGTCTCACGTTCGAATATATAGTCTTTGGCGGCCTCAACGACAGCACGACTCACGCACGCGAGATCTGCCGATTGCTGAAAGGTCTCGATTGCCATGTCAACTTGATACGTTTCCACCAGATACCCGACGTGCCACTGCACGGCGCGAGCCAGGAGCACATGGAGGCGTTTCGCGACTACCTCACGGCCCACGGCTTCTATTGCACCATCAGGGCGAGCCGAGGTCAAGACATCGAGGCGGCGTGCGGCTTGCTGAGCACGAAGCGCCAAGGAGCTGAATAAAAACGTTTCAGGGCATCAATGACGAACAAGGCCTTTTTCTTCGTGCTATCCCTCTTTCTGCTGTTATGCTCATGCGATGAGCGACGAGGCTTGCTTCCGCCTTCAGGCGGTAAGTTATACGAGGTTCTGCTTGTTGGCGACAGCGCCGACATCGTGAGGGGCGCGCTGCAGGCCGACATGCCCGGATTGCCACAAGGCGAGCCGCAGTTTGACGTCTCGTCGATAGACTCCGCAGACTTTGGCCCCACACTGAGGGTCGCTCGCGAAATCGTAATCGTGAGAACGTCGCCAAAGATTTACAGCACCGTCAGAATAAGATACGACCGCAACGTGTGGGCGGA
>DJQL01000137.1 GCA_002437565.1 Prevotella sp. UBA6387 | reverse complement strand
TCAAGAACTTGAACACGCAGTCATATATCGGATTGGCAACGGAGTATATCATAATAGTGTGGATTTTATCTTTATGTCGCTAAGTTAGTGTTTTTTCCCAATTCCTCCAAGCCTTTTTACAGAAATGACTTGTTAATCCTAAATATTATCCAATTTCTTCGTATCTTTGCACTTAAAAATAAACAAGTTAGCAAAGCAATGGATTACAATTTCAGGGAGATTGAGAAGAAATGGCAGAAACAGTGGGTCAATGATAAGACCTACAAGGTGACGGAAGATCCGGAAAAACCAAAATATTATGTGCTCAACATGTTTCCTTACCCATCTGGCGCAGGACTGCACGTGGGGCATCCCCTTGGCTATATAGCCTCCGACATCTACGCGCGCTACAAGCGCCTCAAGGGATTCAACGTGCTCAACCCCATGGGCTACGACGCTTATGGTCTGCCCGCCGAGCAGTATGCCATAAAGACTGGGCAGCATCCTGCCATCACAACCAACCAGAACATCAACCACTATCGCGAGCAGCTCGACAAGATTGGCTTCTCGTTCGACTGGGATCGCGAGGTGAAGACCTGCGATCCACACTATTACCACTGGACACAGTGGGCGTTTGAGAAGATGTTTGACTCCTACTATGACAACGACCTGAAAAAGGCGCAGCCAATAGACAAGCTCATAAGGCACTTTGAAGAAAAGGGCACAGAGGGTGTCAACGCCGCACAGACCGACGACACCTTGCAGTTTACCGCCGAGGAGTGGAATGCCATGGACGACAAGCAGAAGAGCGACACACTGATGAACTACCGCATAGCCTTCAAGGGCGAGACGA
This sequence comes from Prevotella sp. UBA6387, assembly GCA_002437565.1. Classification (GTDB taxonomy): domain Bacteria; phylum Bacteroidota; class Bacteroidia; order Bacteroidales; family Bacteroidaceae; genus Prevotella. Next base: position 5,229 of record DJQL01000137.1, on the reverse strand, counting down.
TGGTGAACTGGTGCGCTGGACTCGGTACCGTGTTGGCAAACGACGAAGTGGTGGAAGGTGTCTCAATACGCGGCGGCTTCCCCGTGGTGCAGAAGAAGATGAGCCAATGGTGCCTTCGCACGTCGGCCTATGCGCAGCGTCTGCTCGATGGCCTCGACACCATACAGTGGAGCGACAGCATAACCGACACGCAGCGCAACTGGATAGGCCGCTCCGAGGGCACAGAGGTGGTGTTTGACGTGAAAGACTCCGACGTGAAGTTTACCATCTTCACCACTCGCGCCGACACTATGTTTGGCGTAACTTTCATGGTTCTGGCTCCTGAGAGCGAATACGTGAAACAAGTGACAACAACAGCGCAGAAAGAAGAGGTGGAGAAATACCTCAACTACGTGAAGAGCCGCACCGAGCTCGACCGCATGAGCGACCACAAGGTGACGGGCGTGTTCAGTGGCTCATACGCCATCAACCCATTCACTGGCGATGAGATACCAATCTGGATTTCCGAATATGTGCTCGCAGGATACGGCACGGGAGCCATCATGGCAGTGCCAGCCCACGACAGTCGCGACTACGCTTTCGCAAAGCACTTCAACCTGCCCATCATACCTCTGATAGAGGGAGCCGACGTGTCGGAGGAGAGCTTCGACGCCAAGGAAGGCATCGTGATGAACTCGCCACGCCAAGGCCACACAAGCATCGACGGCTTCACGCTCAACGGATGCACCGTGAAGGAGGCCATAGCCAAGACAAAGAAGTTTGTGACAGAGAAAGGCATAGGCCGCGTGAAGGTGAACTACCGCCTACGCGACGCCATCTTCTCGCGCCAACGCTATTGGGGCGAGCCATTCCCCGTGTACTACGACAACGGCATACCAAAGATGGTGCCAGAGGAGTGCCTGCCCGTGGAACTGCCTGAGATAACGGAATACAAGCCAACCGAAGACGGAGAGCCACCATTGGGAAGGGCAAAGAAATGGGCATGGGACACCGTGGCCAATAAGGTCGTGGAAAACACCAAGATAGACAATAAGACCGTTTTTCCTCTCGACCTATACACCATGCCTGGATTTGCCGGAAGCTCAGCCTATTACCTGCGCTACATGGATCCACACGACGACAAGGCTCTCGTCTCCAAGGACGTGGACGAATATTGGAGGCACGTTGACCTTTACGTTGGCGGCACGGAGCACGCCACAGGCCACCTCATCTATTCAAGGTTTTGGAACAAGTTCCTATACGACTATGGAGTGAGCTGCGAGGAAGAGCCGTTCCAGAAACTGGTGAACCAGGGAATGATTCAGGGCCGCAGCAACTTCGTGTATCGCGCCAACGAACTGTCCACCGCCGACAAGCCTGTGTTCGTGAGCTTCGGCCAGCGCAAGAACTACAAGGACGTGACACCAATACACGTTTGGATCAACCTTGTGAAAAACGACATTCTCGACACTGAGGCCTTCAAGAACTGGAGCCCTGAATACAAGAACGCTGAGTTCATATTCGAGGACGGCAGCAAGTCGGCCGAAGGAGCCGAAGGCAAATACCAGTGTGGCTGGGCGATAGAGAAGATGTCGAAGTCGATGTACAACGTCGTCAACCCCGACGACATCGTGCGCGACTATGGTGCCGACACCTTGCGCCTGTACGAGATGTTCCTTGGCCCTGTGGAGGCTTCCAAGCCTTGGGACACCAACGGCATAGACGGCTGCTTCCGCTTCTTGAAGAAGCTGTGGGCACTGTTCTGGGACAACCGCACAGACAAGTGGCTCGTAGACGACACGGAGCCTTCGCAGGAGAGCCTGAAGAGCGTACACAAACTCATAAAGAAAGTAACGCAAGACATTGAGGCATTCTCATACAACACATCAATATCGGCGTTCATGATTTGCGTGAACGAACTTGGCCAGCAGAAATGCCACAACAGCAAGCTTCTGTCCGACGTGGTGGTGCTCATCGCGCCATTCGCGCCACATATCGCCGAAGAGCTATGGCATCAACTCGGCAACACCACGACTGTGTGCGACGCCAAGTGGCCTGAGTGGGACGAGAAGTATCTTGTGGAGAACGAGATGCAGATGACGGTGAGCTTCAACGGCAAGGCCCGTTTCCAAAAGACATTCGCGGCAGATGCCGACAAGGACACCATAGAGAAAGAGACCCTCGAAGACGATAGGTGCGCTAAGTACACCGACGGCAAGAAAATCGTGAAAGTGATTGTCGTACCAAAGAGAATAATAAACATCGTGGTGAAGTAAAAGCCACCAACGACGATGGGCATAACTGTTTAATAGATTAAGCAAAATGACAATAAACCAGCGAGTAATATTCAACGAGACCAAAGACTACGCGGGCATAACTTTTGGCGTATGCCTATATGCCTTTGCGTTCACCCTTTTTCTACTTCCATATGAGATAGTGACAGGAGGAGTGACCGGCTTGTCGGCTGTCATCTATTACGCCACTGGTTTCCCCATCCAAGACACGTATCTCCTCATAAACATAGCATTGTTGGTGGTTGGCCTGAAAGTGTTGGGAGTGAAGTTCCTAATGAAGACTATCTATGCCATCGCTGTGTTGTATTTCATGCTATGGTTCGCCCAATGGCTCATGCCAACAGATGCCAATGGGCACTATATCAAGATATTAGGAGATAACCAAGACTTCATGTCGCTGCTCATAGGATGTATGCTGACAGGCTCGGCACTTGCCATAGTCTTCTTGAACAACGGTTCCACGGGCGGCACCGACATAATAGCCGCATCGATAAACAAATACTACAACTTCTCGCTGGGCCAAGTGTTGCTTGCCATCGACTTGTGCATCATCGGGAGCTGTATGTTCTTCCCACAGTTTGGCGACACCATAAGCAGAGTCCACAGAGTGATGTTCGGACTTTGCACAATGGTGGTGGAAAACTTCATGCTCGACCACGTAATGAACATACGACGCGAGTCTGTCCAATTCATGATATTCTCCAAGAAAAGCCAGGAGATAGCCGACGCAATAGGTACACAGCTCGACCGTGGTGTCACCATTCTCGACGGTCACGGCTGGTATACCGGACAGGACATGAAGGTGCTCTGCATACTTGCGCGCAAGCGTGAGAGCACGCCTATATTCAGGCTCATCAAGATGATAGACCCTAACGCCTTCGTATCGCAAAGCTCGGTAATAGGCGTATACGGTGAGGGCTTCGACCACGTGAAGGTGAAATTGCCAAAAAACAAACAGGATAAAACAAACGAAAGCATAATAGATGAAAATAGTATTCGCGACCAACAACCCGCACAAGCTACAAGAGATACGGGAGATTCTCGGTCCAACATTTGAGATTGTCTCACTTGCCGACATCGGCTGCCATGATGACATTCCTGAGACAGGCAACTCACTTGAAGCCAATGCGCATCAAAAGGCTGAATATATATTCGACAAGTTTCACATAGACTGTTTCGCCGATGACACGGGGCTTGAGGTCGACGCTCTCGACGGTGAGCCAGGGGTTCACTCGGCACGCTATGCCGAAGGCACCGACCACGACAGCGAGGCCAACATGAATAAACTGCTCACCAAACTTGGTGACAACGAAAACCGCAAGGCTCGTTTCCGCACCGTCATATCGCTCATACAGATGGAAGGCGGCAACCCAGTATGCTCACGCGAATACCGATTCGAGGGCACCGTGGAAGGCCGAATAGCCCATGAGAAACATGGCACCGAAGGTTTCGGCTACGACCCGATCTTCATACCCGACGGTTATGACAAGAGCTTCGCGGAGCTCGGAGAAAATGTGAAAAACAAGATTAGCCACAGGGCCAAGGCAGTGAAGAAACTTGCCGAATGGCTCTTGAGCGAGTAGATACAAACACGTCTTTAAAACGCCTACACATAAAACACAAAAAGGAGACTGATGAATTTCCTCATCAGTCTCCTATCTGAAAGAAAGCGAAACTTTGTTGACAGTAATTATCGAAAATACAATCTCTATGCCTTAAAATCACTGTCCACTTTAAGAGAATATTACTTTGCTACAGATGTGGTTGACGTAGTGGTGTCAGCAGGTGTTTCTGGAGTGGTCGGTTTCTCCGGAGTGGTTGGAGTATCCGGAGTGGTCGGGTTCTCCACCGGGGTTTGTTTCTCCACTGTGGTGTCGGCTGGCTGTGTAGGAGCCACCGTGTCGATTGGAGCCACTGTTGAAACGCTTGTCATCTTATCGGTTGCGAAGACGTTGCTGACTGAAACCATTACCAATGCTGCGATAGCTGCGAAAACTAACTTTTTCATAATCGTTGAATTTTAAATTGTTTATGTAATCTTTTTAACCTGAACTGCCTCGCTTGAAGTTTAGTTCGTTGGCGTGTTCACTATCTAATATCACAACCAGCGTGCCAAAAAATAACAATTATGCATAAGTGGTTGATAATCAACATTTATAACGTGCCATGCCAAAATCTCAACATTGTGGAAAGTGTGGAAAAAGTGTGGAATAATTCCACAAAAAGTTGGGGAATCACAAGATTTCAAAGTGTGGAACAAGGAAAACGTTTTTGTGAAATTGATTGTTTTGCCTAAAACCATTGCAATAAAAGACATATAAAAGCAGTTATCAAATAAAATGACGGCTATGACAACAAAAAAAATACTCTTGTGCATGATAACAGTGCTGGCATTTGCCATAAAAGCCAATGCGCAGTGGAAAGCATACCTTAGCTACTATGAACCAAAGGAGATAGAACAAGCCAATGACGGCATACTCTATGTTCTCGCATCGGGCGGCTTGTTCAGCTACTACCCACAAGACCAGGAGGTGAGGACATACGACAAGACCACGGTGCTTTCAGACTGCCAAATATCACATATAGCATGGTGCAAGACCGCCAAGAAACTTGTCATCACCTACGACGACTACAACATAGACCTGCTATCGCAAAATGGCGACGTGGTGAACATGCCTGCATACATGAACACGTCGATGACTGTGGATAAATCCATCAATAGTGTGGATATCCATGGCAACGACGCTTATATCTCCACAAATTTCGGGATAGTAAGGCTCAATGTGGCCAACGCGTCGTTTACCGACACTTACCAACTCGGCTTCCGCGTAGACTATTGCTACACAGACAAGCAATATATCTATGCCGCAAGCTCAACGAAGGGTCTCTACCGCGCTGAACTTACGTCCAACCTCCTCAATCCCAGCCAATGGACCCGCATAGGCAACTTCACGGC
>DJQL01000118.1:3341-4522 GCA_002437565.1 Prevotella sp. UBA6387 | reverse complement strand
TCGTCGCGCATGATGTTGCCGTCGCCGTCGCGCAGGTAGACAGGGTAGATAGGCGCGAAGCGCGTGGAGATGTCGAAGAGCGACTGCGATCCCTCGCCCACGTCGTGCTGGTTGGTGTGGGTGTAGTTCATGTTGGCGCCTATCTTGAGCCATTTCTTGGCTTGGTAGTCGGCCTTGACGCGAGCGGTGTAGCGGTCGAAGTCGGAATAGTCCACCACGCCCTCATTCTTCAGGTAGCCCAGTGAGGCATAGAAGCTGAACTTGTCTGAGCCTCCGGTCACGTTGAGGTTGTATTCTTGCCTCAATCCGTTGCGGAACGCCTCGTCCACCCAGTTGTCGGGCGTGAGGGTGTAGAACTTTCCGTTGTAGTAGACGCGGTTTCCGAGAGTGGCGTTGGGGTTCATGCGACCGTTTGTGCCTATGAGATATTGCCCGTCTGGTACAGCGTAGGTGATGTAGCCCAAGCCGCCTTTATCGCCTGTGAGACCCAAGGTGTTGTTAGCCGCTATGTGGGCATCGTAAGCAGACATGCCCTTGTCGCGTACATCGTAATTGTACAGGGCCTTGTAATATGTCTCATAATATTGTGCTGGGTCTGTTATGCGGTCGTAGTCTTCCGTGGCGCGGCTGTTGGAGCCCCACTTTGCGTCAAACGTTATGGTGGCGCGCTCGTGGGAGCCTTGCTTCGTGGTAATCATGATCACGCCATTGGCGCCTCGCGCTCCGTAGAGGGCGTTCGATGCAGCGTCCTTGAGCACGGTTATGCTCTCCACGTCGTTAGGGTTGAGGTTGTTCCATCCCCCGTCGTAGGGCGCGCCGTCAACTATTATGAGTGGCGACGTGCCGGCGTTGATGGACCCGAAGCCACGTATGGCAAACGTAGGCGTGGCGGTCGGCGAGCCGCTCGTGTTGGTCATCTGCACGCCGGCTATCTCGCCTTGCAGGCCTGAGAACACGTTGGTGAGCTGTTTCTTGTCGAGCGCGTCGCTCTTCACCACTCCGGCAGATCCTGTGAACGACGACTTCTTCTGTTGTCCGAATGCCACTACGAGCACCTCGTCGAGCTGGTGGTCTTGCTGTTGCATGCTCACCTTCATGCCTGGCGTCGCCTTCATGGTGCGAGTGTCCATGCCGAGGTAATTGATGACAATGATGTCGCCCTTCTTGGCGTCTGGCAGGGA
>DJQL01000118.1:0-3259 GCA_002437565.1 Prevotella sp. UBA6387 | reverse complement strand
ATCACTGGGTCTCCGTTCTCGTCGATGACTTGTCCTCCTATTTGCCCGGAAGATTGTGCCATCACTTGCCCCGATGCGGCCAGCAACAGGGAAGCTAATAAAACCTTCATTCTCATATATAAATCTTATAAAAGTTTTGCGTTGGATAGGTTTATATATGCTCCTCTACGAGAAGACAATATATAATGATAGCTTTTCCCTTGTCGCATGAGGAAGCAAGCCTTTCAAGGACAAGGAAATCGGTAAATGGATTATCCCCAATGAGGGATAGTCTTAGAAAGTGGGGCTGAACATCACGGCCCTAAAGCGATGCAAGCCTTGCAATGCTTGCCCTGAAAACATATCATAGATTTTCATAGGCTTATTAAACAAATGTTTTTATTATTTATCTATCGCAAAGTTATGTTGTTTTTCTTAAACTTTCAAGCAAAACGAAGAAAAAAAAGCATTTTTAGTGTCAAAATGTGGATTTGACATTAAAAATGCTAAATAATTGGAGAAAATAGTTGCCTTGGACTAAATGGCTGAGGTATAGCTCTTTGATTAGTGGCTTGATTTGCGTTGTCTTGGCAGTGTAATGGTAGGGTGTGGCCTATGTGCCAGTTCGTCTTGGAGCATGTATTAAAATACAGATTTGTCTATTTGTTTTTCTTCGACGACAGTGTCTTTTGCCCTTTCTTCACGGTGAGTGTTTGCGCCTTGAGGGTGTGGTTGGCGTGGTCAAAGAAGATGGCTGGGTCAATGGGCTTCCCGCAGAAACGGATTTCGAAGTGCAGGTGTGGAGTAGTGGCGCGACCTGTTTGCCCCGTTAGGCCGATAACCTCACCGGCCTTGACTTTCTGTCCCGCTTTCACGAAGTTTTTTGATTGATGGCTATAACAAGTGGAGAATCCGTAGGCGTGGCGTATGACGATGTAGTTGCCATATCCATAATATGGCCCCGACATCTGCACTATTCCATCAAATGCCGCCAGCACCTCGTCGTTGGCCTTGGTCTTGATGTCCACTCCGGAATGTCCTCGTCCGCCCCTGCCACCGTATGGGCTTATCACCTTGGCGTCGGGGAGAGGGTATGCCCAGTGTTGCTGTTCCATCTTTTGCAAGTCAATCTGGAGCGATGATCCGTTCTCATAGTCGTCATTGCTTATGTCTGGGTCGAGCGAAGTGTTTACTTCCTTTTCTTGGTTGAGCACGGTCACGGAGACGTTTTTGCCGGTTTTCCTACATTGCAGCACTTGGTTGCGCAACTTGTGGCTCTTGGGGTTAATCACGGTCTCGGGGTTTATCCAGCCACCGTTTACCATGATGGCGAAGAGGCAATAAGTCTTGCCATTGTCGCCTCCGGCTATGGCTATGGTCTGCCCAGCCTTGACACGTGTGCCAACACCCACTATGTTTTGGGCATTATATGCGTAAACAGTCTCCAGACCGTTGTCGTGGCGGATCACGATGGTGTTGCCATATTGCGCCGTGCGTTTCGACAGGCGCACGCGTCCGTTGAACATGGCTTTCACGGCATCGCCCTTTGTGGTCGTGATTTCCAATGCCTGGCCGCCTTTCACCTCAGCCTTTCCGACAGGCAAGGGAAAGGAATATTCTTCTGGCTTGAGAATGCTGAAGTCGATGTTGAAAGCATCGCTTCGCGTAAACAAGCCAGGCGTGGGCACGCTTATCGATGACTGCTCCAACGCCGTGAAGCTGTGTTGGGCCGAGACGTTGAGACTCGTGCCAGAAAGCAGCGCGGAGAGAGACAGGGTTGTTAATAGGTTCTTTATATTGTTCATGTCTTTATTGCTTTATCATGATGCCCGTGTAAATTCGCCCTGAGTTGATGCCCAGGCGACGGGCTGAGAAGAAGTCGTCGGCGTTGTCGTAGGTGCAAATGCCGGAACAAAGGACGCAGGCTTCTTTCATGCCGGCGTGCGTCAGTTGCGACTTGTTGCAGCGAGGCAGGTCGATGTGCCATTTCTCTTTTTTCGGGTCGGCCTTGCAAGGAAACTTCTTGGCTATCTTGCCCATGTCGAACCCCGCTTCGGCGAAAGCGTCGTAGACTTCTTGTCCCACCTCAAAGTTGTGGAGTGATATTCCTGGCCCGATGATAGCCACGGCCTCGCTTGCCTCAGTGCCGTAGCTTGTTTTCATGGCCTGCAGGGTCTTCTCCACGATTCTCGCCACAGTGCCTCGCCATCCGGCGTGTATGGCCGCCGCGACGTGCCGCCGTGGGTCATAGACGAGCACTGGTATACAGTCGGCTGTCGAGACGCCGATGCAAACACCATTGAGATTTGTCATGAGGGCATCGTAGCCATCAAGGAGTATCCGTCGCTCGTTTGGGGCAGAGTGGAGTAGGGGGGCATCCACGTTGAGGCACTTGGTGCCGTGGACTTGGTGTGGCAATACAAGGTGGTTGTCATCGATGGCTAACTTCTCGCATAGGGCGGCGCGGTTTTTGCATATCGCAGTCGCTTCATCGCCGCAATAGGGGTTGATGTTCAGTTCGCCATACGTTCCTTGGCTCATGCCGCCATGTCGCGTGGTCGAGAACGCTATCACGCTGTCATTATCAAATTTGGCGAAGCCTTCGGTCGTTTCCGACCCCAAGGCTTCGCCAATATTATATAAATGTAGAACAGGTTCTATCATCATTATATTATTGAAAAATATTACGAGATATCTTCATCTTCAATGTCTTCCGCGTCAACCACTTCAATGTCGTCCTCGTCGGCATCCTCGTCGAGCATTTCCTGTTTGAACGTGCCCATGTCCTTGTCGCGGTGCACGAGCGTGTCCTCGGCCGTGATTTCAGCAAGCTTATTGCTCTCGCTGTTCAGTTCTTTCCACAGCGTGTCCTTTAGCTCGTCGAGACCTTGGCCGGTCACCGCAGATATGAATACCGTTGGCAAGTCGTTGGGCAGCTCCTCCTTCAGCATCTCTATCAGCTCATCGTCGAGCAGGTCGCTCTTCGTGATGGCGAGCACGCGGCGTTTCTCCAGCATATCGGGGTTGAACTTGCTCAGTTCACCGAGCAGCACCTCGTAGTCGTGCTTTATGTCATTGCTCTCTCCCGGCACCATGAAAAGCAGCAGGGAGTTGCGCTCGATGTGTCGCAAGAACCTCAGTCCGAGTCCTTTGCCCTCGCTCGCGCCCTCTATGATGCCAGGTATGTCTGCCATGACAAACGACTTCCCGTCGCGATAGCTCACTATGCCGAGCGAAGGCTCAAGAGTGGTAAAAGGATAGTTGGCTATCTTTGGCTTGG
>DJQL01000067.1:33522-34114 GCA_002437565.1 Prevotella sp. UBA6387 | reverse complement strand
CGTTTTACACCTAATCAATTCCTACGTTTAATCCAAGAATCGGAGCATAACGAAATGGAGCCAAAAAGACGTTTATGGAAATCATTCTTTCCATTAAAAGTCCTTTTGGCTCCATTAAAATTTTATAGTGCGAATACTTGTTATTCTGCTATCAAAGAGAACTCTGCCGCGGAAGCATAGTCAACACCATAATGGCCGTTAAGGGCGCGGAATCGTATGTAACGCGCTTTGACAGGTTGGTCAAACATGACCTTTTTCACTTCATCGCTTGCGTCGAACCGTCCCTTCGCTATAGGCTCTCCCCAGTTTTTGCCATCATTGCTTACGTATATTTCGTAATCCCTGATGCGGCCATAGCCTGTGTCCTGACGCGGCAGGATCGTGAAGCCTTTCATGAGCTTTGTCTCTGAGGCATCAAAATCAACCCAATGAGGATATTTGGCAAGTGTGATGGAATAAATCGTGTGCCAAATGGTAGACTCGTCCCCATCAACAAGGTTTACTGCCTCCCCCTCATCAGGTTCTTCTGACGATGCGAATGCAATCTGAAGGGGAACTACGTCAACCTTATCAAACTTGACAGAGGTCTTCA
>DJQL01000067.1:11895-33446 GCA_002437565.1 Prevotella sp. UBA6387 | reverse complement strand
AGCCTTCTTGCCTCCATTCACCGTATAGAGAATCGTGCGGTTGGCGGCAGGACTGCTCAAAGTCACCTTGCCGGTGTTGCCATGGGAAATGCTTATAGGTTGTTCTCCAGAAAGAGAAACCCTCGCTGCCTTTTCCATTGCTTCCGCGCTTGGGTTGGCCGCTGGACGAATCACGAAACCGAAGCTATAGTTTTGGCTGTATGCGCGGTCATCGGTGAGCGGTCCACCCTGTCCGCAACTTGCTCCGCCAAGACCTGTAACTTTGGCATCAAGGTGCAGGTATGTGCCATCAGACTCAGGAAGCTCATTGGCATGAGCCGTGACTGTCATTTGTTGCGCGCTCCAAGGCAAGGCAGACACAGACATCGTGCTGTCGGCGACAAACACGACAGCCGGCTTGCCGCTTTCGCTCAACGCACACCAACGCACGTCTTCGCGATTGCCCATGGATTGCGGCTTTGGCAGGACAATATCCTGCTTTCCAACGATGCCTTGATGGTGCTCTATGAACTGTCCTGTCTTTCGGTCGCTGTAGTTGTTCACTGGCCCTCGTCCGTAATAGTCGAATTGACTATAAGTTTTTGGCAACTTCATCGCATAACCTATACGCGGCAGAACCACGCTTGCCTGACTGGCAGAGATAGCGCTATTTAGCTCGATAGAACCATCCTTATATATTGTGTAAATCTGGTTTGTAGTGAACTTGAAGTCGTCCTTTCCAAGGGCTCTCTTGTCAACATTGAACGAATAAGCCGACTGTGGATCACGGTCGCGATTGGAATAAGCCTGTCGGCAGCCTTCCTTGCCCTGGCTTTCCACTGTCAGGCTTATTTGCAATGAACCGTCTTTCTGTTTCACTATCAGCGGTTTGCCAAGCACACGGTGCCGCAAGTCATACAGTCCATACTTGAACCATTTCCCTGGATAGCCAATGCCGGCATCGTTGTCGGTAGGAGCGCGGAAAGCATCGAGCTTAGGGCCATTACCATCGGCGAATACAGTGTTGTTACCGTAGGCAAGCGCGCTTATCGCGCCAGTAGAGAGGTCGAATGTCGCATTGAATCCAGAACCCTTCACATTCACCTGCTTCGCATCCTGCGTGAAATAGATGCCTCCATCGGCATTGGCGACCGTATTCAGTGCCGGAGCCTTAATGTCAGCTCCCTTCACACGCAGCTGCTCCTCCATCTGTACATATCCTTGCTTTGCCCATGGCATATCCTTGCCCAGCAGGAACTGAACCTTGACAAAGTATTCGCTTCGTGGGTCGAGCTTAGAATAATCGTAATTGAGAGTGTATTCCTGACGCTCGCGTGGACCGAGAATGTTCTTGGTTCCCATTAGCGACTTGTCCTTGGCGACGCATTCGCCGTCTTTCCACAACGACCATACGATATGATAGCCTCGCAGCGGCTCAAAGTAGTTCTTATTGAATATCTCGATGCGTCCCTTTGTCATGTCAACCGCCTTGACACCAACATTCTGGTAGACCTTCTTCACCTCATAGTATTGAGCCTTTGGCGAGAGGTCTGGGCGCATGATGCCGTTCATGCAGAACATGCCGTCGTTTGGCTTGTTGTCCATGCCGAAATCGCCTCCATATGCCCAATAGCGTTTGCCTGTTTTGGGGTCAATGTTGTCAATGGCCTGGTCAACCCAGTCCCAAATGGCGCCACCCATGAAGAAATTCGTGCTCTCGATGGCGTTCCAGTAGTCGATGAGGTTGCCGACCGCGTTGCCCATGGAATGCGCGTACTCAGAGATGTGATATGGGTACTTTATGCTGTACTTGCCTTTCACCGCCTCCTGCACCCAGGAAATAGAAGGATACTGGTTTGAGCCCATGTCAACGATATTGTTGTTACGCTCGTATTGCACGGGGCGGCTTGTGTCGTAAGCCTTTATGGCATTGTAGCAGTCTTTGAAGTTGTCGCCTGGGCCGGCCTCGTTGCCAAGACTCCAAATCACGATGGAAGGATGGTTGACCGTGGAATGCACCATCTCCATGTTGCGAGCCACGTGGGCGTTGCGGAATTCCTTCACATGTGAGAGCGACTCCTTGCCATAGTAGTATTCATGGCTCTCGATGTTGGCCTCATCCTCAAGATATATGCCATACTTGTCGCACAGGTAATACCAATAAGGGGCATCAGGATAGTGGCAGTCACGCACATGATTGATGTTGCCGCGCTTCATGAGGAACACTTCGCGCTCCATTTGCTGGCGCGTGACATAGTGCCCAGTGGCAGGATTGTTCTCATGCCTGTTAACGCCCTTCATCTTGATGGGTTGGCCATTGAGGTAGTAATAGCGTCCAGCCAGCCCAAACTCATCCTTGTCGGCAGGAGTGTCCTTTATCTCGATTTTGCGGAAGCCTACGATAGTGGAGATAGTCTCAACCACGTTGCCTTTCTTGTCCTTCAACTCGCCCACCAATGTATAGCGGTGAGGAGCTTCTGCGCTCCATGGCTTTACGATGTTGCCTGCATTTAGTGTGACACAGGCCGTGAGTTCCCCATTTTTACCTATTCCATCAACCTTGGCAGTCGCGCTGACACCAGGCACGAGAGTGTTCTCGTCTGAATACAGCTTGTTCTCGTATAGTTTATAGTCTATGGAATAGCCTTTTGCCGCCTTGGTCGTGAGATTGTTCACCACGGCAGATATGTTTAGCGACGCATTCGTGAAAGTCTCGTCATAGTCGGGAATGGCCTTGATGTCGCGTACCTGTATTTTTGGCTTGGCAGTAAGTGACACAGAGCGGAATATGCCTGGCAGACGGAACATGTCCTGGCTTTCGAGGAAAGAGCCGTCGGAATTGCGGTATACCTCTACGGCCACGATGTTTTCACCGTTCTTGTTAAGATAAGGTGTAATGTCGAACTGCGCGAGATTGCGCGAGTTCTTCGAGAATCCCACATACTTGCCATTGATATAGATATAGAAGAACGAGTCTACACCATCGAAGTTGATGTATATCTCCTTGCCGTTCCAATCGGCAGGAATGGAAAATGAGCGTCTGTATGAGCCTACTTCATTGCGGTTCTTGTAGGTCATCCAGTTTTTGTTTGGTTCGCGCATGACACCGCCTTTCCAGTCGCCCTCCTTCACATGGTGCTGGAAAATGACGCGCTGATTGGAATATAACGGATATCCATATTTGAATTCGCCCTTATCGTTCATGCCAGCCGTGTTCCAGTTCATTGGCACTTGAACACGGTCCCACTGGCTTGCGTCGAAGTCGGTACGGAAGAAGTCTTTTGGACGCTCGTCGGGGTTCTTGGCCCAATGAAACAGCCATTCCCCGTCAAGTGAGCGCCAAAACGAAGAGTACTCTGGCAACACGCGGCGCGCCTCGTCAACATCCTTGAACGAGAAGAACCATGCGTGTGGCTGCTGTTTGTTGTAGGCCACAGAGTCTGGGCTTTGCCATTCCCACCCAGTGGGCGACTGCATTTGCCCATAGTAGAAGCCTCCCAATTGTGCTGTCTGTGCATACATCGGTGATGCAAGCAGGGCGACAAGGAGAGTCAGACTTGCTTTGTTCATAGATATAGGTCTTATTGTTTCTCATGTTCGGGCACCACGGCGAAATAAACCACGTCGTGGTCGGTGAGATTCTCCATGTAGTGGCTGTGGTTCATGGGACAGTAGTGGCACTGGCCGGCGTGGCACACCTCTATGGTGTCATCGTAATGAAAAGTCAGCGTGCCGCTTATGACGAAGATAATCTCCGAGTTGCCCTCGTGGGTATGCAGACCGCTCGAAGCCCCTGGACGAAGTGTGGAATACATTATCTTAACGTTGTTGTCCACATAGTTGCGCGTGTCCAAATGCCCTTTGCCACCCTTGAAACCGGTGATATGAGCCTCTGGTATCTTTTCGAAATCAATAATCATGGCTAATCGAATTTATGGTGTTCTGATTTTATCTTAACTGTTTATGACCTCAACGGAGGATTGCGGGGCAGAGAGTTTTGCCACCTCGTCCAGCCACAACGTAGCCATGGCATCCGACGGCATGCGCCAATCACCGCGCGGCGAAAGTGTCACGGAGCCAACCTTGGGGCCGTCTGGCAAGCAAGAGCGCTTGAACTGCTGGTTGACAAAACGGCGGCAGAACGTGCCAAGCCAATGCAGTATTACCTCGTCGGAATAGTGACCCACGCCGTCATCGGCAGCGACACCGTTGCCAAACGCTTTTTGTGCAAGCATGAATATCTTTCGCGGACTGAAGCCGTTGCGGAGGAAATGGTAGAGGAAGAAATCGTGAAGCTCGTAAGGGCCAACAAGGTCTTCCGTCTTCTGCTGTATGTTGCCCTCCTCGTCGGCTGGTATCAGCTCCGGCGATATAGGAGTGGCAATGATGTCGTACAGGGTTGACGCCGACTTGTCGTCAACAGTCTGAGCCACGAACTTTACCAAATATTTAATTAGCGTCTTCGGTATTGACGTGTTGACACCGTACATCGACATATGGTCGCCATTGTAAGTGGCCCATCCCAAGGCAAGTTCAGAGAGGTCGCCCGTGCCAATGACCAACCCATTGAGCTTGTTGGCGAGATCCATGAGAATCTGCGTACGCTCACGCGCCTGGGAGTTCTCGTAGGTCACGTCGTGCAAGTCAGGATCTTGACCTATGTCCTCGAAATGCTGCATTACGCTCTTGGATATGTTCACCTCTCTCATGTCAACGCCAAGGCTCTGCATCAGGCTCACGGCATTGCGATGAGTGCGGCCCGTGGTGCCAAACCCAGGCATGGTTACACCCACGATGCCCTTGCGGTCGAGCTTGAGCTTGTCGAAAGTCTTTACGCACACAAGGAGAGCGAGAGTGGAGTCGAGTCCGCCACTGATGCCCAGCACAACCGTCTTGGCATGGGTGTGAAGAATGCGCTTGGCGAGACCCATCACCTGAATGTTGAAAATCTCGTCGCACGACTTATGCATGTCTACGTCGGAAGGGACGAACGGATGAGGGTCTACATAACGCTCAAGCGCAAAATCGTGGGGCACGGCGGCGGCCTCTGCACGACCCACGTGTATCTCCTCGCCTATCATGCGGCGCTGGGCGTTTACGAACGTGGTGTTGCTTCGCCTGTCGGAGTTGAGCTTCTCCACGTCGATTTGGGCGAAGACGAGTTGGCTTTCCATGGAGAAACGCTCGCTCTCGGCAAGCAGTTGTCCGTTCTCGTAAACCAAGGCGTTGCCACCATACACCACGTCTTGCGTGCTCTCGCCAAAGCCTGCGCCACTATACACGTAACCGCAGATAGTGCGCGCGCTCTGCTGGCAAAGGAGGCTCTTGAGATAATCGTGCTTGCCTATGAGCTCATCGCTCGCGGAGAGGTTGAAGATGATGTCGGCACCCGCCAATGCGAGATGATTGCTCGGAGGCGTGGGGGCCCACACGTCCTCGCAAATCTCAACGCCAAACGACACGCCGTCGCCAGTACGGAACAATTGTGGGTCGGGAGTGATGAACACCGGGTGTCCCGCATAGCGAATCTCCTGGGGGCGCAGGTCTTGCGAAGAGGCGAACCACCGCTTCTCGTAGAACTCACTGTAATTGGGGAGGAAAGTCTTGGGCACGATGCCGAGAATTTTGCCGCGCTGAATGACAATGGCACAGTTGAGCAACAAGTCGCCAGCCACCAAGGGCACTCCAATGATGGATATGATGTCCAACTGACGGCTAAACTCCAGCAATTGCATCACGCAGTTCTCCGTAGCGTCCAAGAGAAGTTGCTGGCGGAAGAGATCCTGGCACGTATATCCCGTGACACTGAGCTCTGGGAAGACGATAATTTCTGCGCCTTTTCCCTCTGCCATGGCTATTTGCGATTCTATTTCCTTGATGTTGCTGACACAATCGGCAACCTTCACCGTGGGCACCGCCGACGCCACCTTTACTAATCCGTACTTCATATAGACATTTATCTGATAGTGACTTGTGTGGCGCCATATCCATATTCCTGGAACGACGCGTCCTGCCACTGGTAAGACTTGTGTTTATAGGTCAGCTCGTTGATAAGCGCACGCCTCAATACGCCGGCACCCTTGCCGTGGATGAAGATGAGCTTTTGGCCTTTCTTGTTCTCATATTGCTTTAAGGTGTCACGGAACACCTTCATCTGGTATTCGAGTATGTCGCCAGCCTGCATTCCCTGCATGGTGTCGAGCAACGTCTCGGCATGCAAGTCGACGACAATGGCATCATCGATACCGCGATTCCGAATATACGGCGCGTTCTTGGCATTGCCCTTGCTCTGATTGTCATCATAGCGGCGCACGAGCTGTTTTTTCTTTTCCGTGGTAGCATCTTCTCGCGCTTGCGCGGCAGCATGACCGTACATTTCTTTCTTAAGTTCCTTGGCATCCACCACAAGCGATCGGGCTGGCTTGTCGTTTTCTACGATGGTATACAACAGCACTGGCGACTCGAAGAATGGGGTATTCTCAAAAGTGTGAGTCTTGTAAAACTTCAATGGCTCAAGCCTCAGTTCCACGCTGACGGGAGCCTTCACGATAAAGTTCTTGTCGCGCTTGTAAGCGAGAAGTTGCACCACGAGCCTGCCAACGTGATTGATGTCCTGTGAGCTCATTTCCTCGATAAACACCTTGGTGTTTGGTTCCGCCTCTCCCTCGTTCTTGATGGAGCAACTGTTTCCCTCGACCGAAAGGATGACATAGCGCAGGTAATAGTTGCTGTCGTTTATGAAGTAAGCCTCAAAGTGCGGCGTGTCGAGGCTACTGTCGCTTGTCGGCGCGAAGGCTATATAAGCAGACAGCTGATTGCCGCCCTTGCGCTCCTCTGCCTTGGGACGGAAAGACACGTCCTTGGAAATGTCAACCATGTCGGGAGCCGACATGTCAACTTCCTCGTCCTGCCCCTCCTGCATCATTGCCTTCACTGAGCGATGGCCACGCAGCAGTGGAGTCTCGGCTGCTTTCTGTTCTTGCTCCTCTGCACGGCGATTTATGACATTGGCAGTGCTGTAATCCTCGCTTTCGACCACTACTACCTCATTGACGGGTGTCGGAATCTGGAACCCATCCTCATCCTCTACCAACACGATGTTCTTACCTTGGAAACCGGCTATCTTTCCGCCTCCAGTCTCGCTAAGAAACTTTACTTTATCTCCTATTTTCATACTACGTTCTTTTTTATTATGGTATAAGCAGATTGGCATCGCCATAGCTCAAGAAGCGGAAACCGTGCGACAACGCATAGTCGTATACCACACGCCAATTTCCCTTGAGAAACGCGCTCACGAGCAAGAGCAGCGTACTCTTAGGCTGATGGAAATTGGTGACAAGGATTTTCACTATCTTGTAGACATATCCTGGGGCTATGATTATTCGCGTGGACGTGTGCAACGCGTCAAGACCGTCGCGGTCGAGATAATCGAGTATAGCCCTTATAGAATCACACACATGCACTGGCTTGCCGTCAACGATCACGAGGCCATCGTCATCGTGTGGCAGGTCGTATGGCTCCCATTGTTCCACACTCAACTCCTCCTCGGTGGCGTTGGGGTTGCGCAGAATTTTCACGCCGACATAATACAGGCTCTCAAGTGTGCGGACACTCGTGGTGCCAACGGCTATCGCTCGGCCATCGTGACGCAAGAGTCGCTCAAAAGTGTGGCGATGCACCACTATGTACTCTGAGTGCATCTTGTGGCCTTCTATCTCCTCCGTCTTGACGGGCTTGAACGTCCCCGCGCCGACGTGTAACGTCACCTCATCGCGAATTATGCCCTGTGCGTCGATGTCTTTCAGCACCTTGTCGGTGAAGTGCAAGCCTGCCGTAGGAGCCGCGACGCTGCCCTTGATCTTGGAATAAACCGTTTGGTAGGTCGTCTTGTCGCTCTCCTCAGTTTTGCGGTTGAGATAGGGCGGGATAGGAAGCTCGCCAACGGCATCGAGAATCTCCGCGAAATTGACCTCCGCGGCATCCCACTCGAAATCAACCCAATAGTTGGTGCCGCCACTCTTCTCTATTGTCTTGCTTCTGTCCATAGTGACCGACAATGTGAGCTTGCGACCCTTAATCTCAAAGACTCTCTTCAACGCGCCATCTTTCCATTTCTTCAAGTTGCCTATCATGCAAAGCCAGCTACAATGGGATGTAGACTGGAACATCTGCTCGTAATCGGCTGGACTGGCCGGCTCCATGAGAAAGACCTCTATGAGCGCGCCTGTCTCCTTGCGGAAATGCATGCGCGCCTGGATAACCCTCGTGTTGTTGAAAACCATCAACGCACCTTTGGGAAGATACTGCGGAAGATTGTAGAAGATGTCGTCGGAAAGCTTGCCCTTGTCGTATACCAACAACTTGCTGTGGTCGCGTTCCTTCAATGGGAACTTAGCTATTCGCTCATCTGGAAGACAATAGTCGTAATCGTCTATTCTTATGTGTTTTGTATCCATGTTCTTATATTGGTTCATATCGAGATATCACCAAACGCCAAAAGCGTCACTACCGCAATGGTGAGCACCAATGTCGCCACAACCATGTCAATGTCGGCCTTGGCATAGCCCGATGCCGTGTATTGTGATGATATGTATTGAAATTTTATGTTGAACTTATAAAACAACTTGTAGAAAGCCAAGTAAACCAAGGTTCCTACAAAAGAGCCATAAAGCATGCCGCAAAGTATGTCGGAAGGATAATGCACGCCCAGGTAAAGCCGTGTCCAGCAGTTGAGCAACGCCCAAAGAAACATCACGATCGCGAAAAGCCTGTCACGCACAAGCAAACTGAAAAACATAGCCAATGAGAACGTGTTGGCAGCATGTGAAGAAAAGAAACTATAACTATCGCTCAACGTGCCAACAATGAGGTTCAATTGCGTCTTGACCATTGGGTCGTTGCATGGGCGCAACCTCCCGACCATGGGCTTAACTATAAAATCGCCAACACCGCCAGCAAGAACAACGCACAGCATGGCAGCACCAACGACAAGTCCTATCTGCGCCATGGTCTCATGATTCTTCACGACAAGATAAAACAAGGCAAGATAAAGAGGTATCCACGTCAGCCCAGATGTCAACATCGGAACCAACGCATCGAAGTATACAGAGTTGCCGCTATTAAAGAAACGCAACAGTGAGAGGTCTGCCGACAAGATATTTTCAAGCATCATCAAATCTTCTCTATCATGCCAGACTTAATCCAGCCTTCCCTGCCATCGCCAAGCTCAACTTGCTTCCAGCCTTTCAGCCCATCGTCTATGATTTCCACTCGCGTGCCTTCGTGGATCACGAAAGCGTCGGGACTCTTGTCTTCTGGTATCGTCTTGACACTAATGGACGGTGACATGACTATAGCTCCACGACTATTGTGGAGCCAGTATTTTTGCTGCCAAGCGAAAAGCGTTGAGAACGCGAACACCACCAAGAAAGCGGCACTGCCAAAGAAGCCTACCTTACGCAACCACAGTGGCGATGCAAAAAGGTAGCAAAGCATGAGAATCAGTGCCACGATGACACTACCTATACTCCAAGAAGCCCACGTGTCGACATTAGCGAAAGAAACCACGTCGCGGTATAACGCCACGAAAAAGTTGTCTGCCTCGGGAGCGATCTTGTCTATCGTCTTGGAGCGGGCAAATTGCAGGTTGAACCTCACGTCGTCGTCGCTCGGCGAGAGCCTGTAAGCTCGTTCATAACAAAGAATGGCCTGGGCAAGACTGTCAGAACGATAGTACGCATTACCCAAATTATAGTACAAGTCAGACGACACTCCATGTTGAAGCAATGCCTTGTAATCGGATATGGCCTGCTGGTAATTGCCCTGCCGATAGCAGCTGTCCGCAATACCCTTGGTGAGCGCGAAAACCGATAGCGGACTAAGGAGCGTCGCCAAGAGCGTGATGACAAATATATTGAAATGGTGCTTTATCATTTTCTTTTCCTCATTACATCTTCTATATCCACAATGGCGGTCATTGCCGACTGGAACGTCTTCTCCATGTTTCCGGCCTCATCGCCAGGAGCGTAGCGTTCATACTCACACTCCTCAAGGGCAGACATGAACTTATCTATAATGTCCTCGCCCACCCCGCGTTGAGCGAGTTTTTCCCTTATATTGTCACGCGAGAGACTTTCCACTGGCATATTCAGCTTGAAACTGACATAGCCCCACAGCGTGCGCAGGATCTCATCATAAAACTCTGCGGTGTTGTGCTCAAACATCAACTTGCTTGCCCTCTTCAAGCGTTTCCTCGCAATCTTGTTGGCGCGCTTACCGCGCATCTTCACCACGTCGCCATTTTCTATAGCCCGACGACGGAACACTATGAGCAATATCACGAACGCCAGCAATGGTACCAACAGGCAAACCCAATATGCCACACTGTCAAAGAAAATCTTGCCACCAGTGGCATTGGTTGACGCTCCGCCTTTTATGGAACGGATGTCATTGTCGGCCATCTTATCGAAGCTTTCCGTTGTGCCCTTGCCGTCGCCTGGAGTGACATTGACGACGAACGATTGGGTATGCAGCGTCTTGTAGGCATTGGCGTCAACATCGTAATATATAAACGACACTGCCGGAATGGTGTACTTGCCTTGGTTACGAGGTACGACAAGGAAATCGTATACCATGTTTCCTCCTATCCCGGCATTGGTAAGTTTAGTTTTGTCTGTCACCTTGGGGTCATACTTGTCGAATCCCTTCGGGAACTCCACCACAGGCTGCTTTATGAGTTTAAGGTTTCCAGTGCCACCCACGACCACTCTAAGGGTAATGGGCGAGCCCGCCTTAACCTCCTTGCTGCTAAGACTCGCGGTGATGTTAAACTTGCCGACACCTCCCGAGAACCCCAAAGGCTTTGCCGGCAATGGGTCGACCTGGACTGACAATCCAGGAGCGACAATGTTGCGCTTCACCTCAACATAACCTGAGCCTCCATTGAAGAAAGCCTCAAAAGGATCGACATTGCGGTTCTGCTGCACCACTATTCCCTTGAAGGTAATGGACGGTATCTGAAGTGAACCTGTCATCTGGGGGTACATCAGATACTGGCTCCACGTGACGCAACGATACGGGCGCCCGTCAACCCTCTCCACGTGAAAGCTTTTTTGTTGCGGCAAAGGAATCTCCTGACTGTGGAATCCCGTCAAGTCCGGCATCTTGCCTTCCAACTGAGTGAGGTCCACGAGAGTATAGACCTTGTATGTGAGGAGCACCGGCTCTTGCTCATGGACTCGCCTCTTGTTGGCAGTCACTTTGATAAACAAGTCCTTGCCTGATATTGCCGAACCTGCCTGTGCGACACGTGGTTGCTGTCCCCCGCCATCTTGGTGCATCTGCGGAGCGCCGCCGTTGCTTCTGGCTCGTCCGCTCACGGTGATTCGCACTGGCCGTGAGGTCGTGTTGTGCCCTCTGACACGCGCGTGCGCCGCGGGAATGGTATACACGCCATCCTTGGCTGCGAAGACCGTGAAGGTGAACGTAATCGACGATGAGCTCGACGTGTGGCCGTTTATCATCTGGTAGCTACTTTGCTGTGAGGTGTATGGACCCGCTATGAGCTCAAGCCCAGAGGGGATGTTCCCAGCACGGAAGTTCTCCACGTCTTGCGTATTTATGGTATAAGCTATTCGGAAGTTCTCGCCTGCCGACACCCTCGAAGGAGCCGAAACAGAGATTTGGGCGTTGGCATAGCTTACGCCACCAGCCAAAAAGCCTAAGATAAACGAGATATATAAGAGTAAACGTTGCGTCATATATTATTTGATCATTAACTCCTTGAAATCCATACAAGCTGAACCGCCATCACCAGTTCTTTTCCAAGCGTCTTCTCTGAGGCTGCGCCTCTTGCTTCTTGAGCCTCTGCTGGGTTTGTTTCTCTTCTTGCTCGGCATAGTTGAGGAGCTGCTCGGCATTGTCCTTGCTCATCTTCTCCTGCTGCTTCTGCTGCTTTTGCTGCTGGTCTTGGTTCTTATCCTTGTTGTTTTTATCGTTTTTGTTCTGTTTCTGCTTTTGTTTGTTCTTGTCCTTGTTTTGTTGCTTGTCTTGGTTTTTCTGGTTCTTTTGCTGTCTCATGCACAAGGCGAGATTATATCTTGTCTCGTTGTCCGCGGGATTGTTTCTCAAGCTTTCCTCATAAGCCTTGATCGCATCAGAGAAAAGCTTGTGCTTCTGGCAAGCCACGCCTATGTTATGCCACACTTTTGCCTTTCTGAGCTTGGATGTCTCACACTTTGCCGCATTCTGCAATTGTGACACCGCCGCACTGTCTTTCTGCTGCATGAGCAACGCCGTGCCCAAGTTGTACAAGGCTTGTGGGTTCGATGGGTTCTTGCCCAATGCCTTCCTGTATTCAATCTCCGCCTTGGCATAGTTTTGCTGACGGTACAGCCGATTACCATTTCTGATAAACTGCCTGTCGCTTTGCGCGTTGGCATCAACTATTGCCAACACGCACATTGCCAACAACAAGATACATTTATAGAATCTCATATCACTTTCTTTTCTTAAAGAGCTTGATGTTTTTCAGCCTTGGGTTTCTTGACTCCAATATGCACACTTCCACTATGAGGATGAACAGGGCAAATATGGCAAAGGCCTGGAATTGCTCATTATACTCACTGTATATCACGGAATCCGTGTCGCCCTTCTGCAGCTTTGTTATCTGGTCGTTGAGTTCTTCCTGCGCGTCCGCAGTATTGTCCACATGGATATAGGTCCCGCTTCCCGCCTTGGCCACCTCCTTGCACATCTGCTCATTGAGAGCCGACATCACGGTCTGCCCACTCGCGTCCTTCATGTAATTGCCGTCTCCCAAGGGTATGGGAGTTCCCTTTGGGCTTCCCACCCCAAGGATAAACACGTTGATGCCCTGCTTCTTGGCCGCGGCTGCGGCCTCCTCAGCTCCGCCCTCATGATCTTCGCCATCGGTGATGACGATTATGGCGCGCCCTACCTTGTCTTGTTTCGTAAAACTGTGCATGGCCACGGTAATGGCCCTGCCGATGTCGGTGCCTTGTGTCTGGATAAGCGATGGATCAGTGTTCTGCAGGAACATCTTTGCCGATACATAATCGCTGGTTATGGGCAGTTGCACGAATGCGTCGCCGGCAAACACCACCAGCCCGACCTTGTCGTTGGTGAAGTGGTCTACAAGGTTCTCCACGAGCATCTTGCTCTTGTCGAGACGGCTGGGGGCCACGTCTTGGGCAAGCATGGAGTTGGATATGTCCATACAGATTATCGCCTCAATGCCATTGCGTGACTCATGCGAGATTTTCGCGCCCATCTGTGGCCGTGCCAACATGACAATGAGTACGGCGAGGGCTGCGTTGAGCAGCCAAAACTTTACCGACGGGCGAAACTTCGACACGTCTGGCATCAATTCTCTCACCAAGGCTGGGTCACCGAACTTCCGCAACTTAGCCTTGCGTTGTCGCCACATGACCAGCCTTACCAATGCCAACACTGGTATCAACCACAACAGCAACAGGTATATAGGATCTTCAAATCGAAGCATATCGTTAAGTTCTTACACTATTTAATTCTCAAACAAATGAAGGCACACACGACCACCCTGTATCTCTTCTCGCGCTTGCTAAGGCAGTCGCCGCAATACCGTGTTCCGAAGGAGAATCTCCAGAAGGAGCAGGAGCACGGCGGCGAGGGCAAATGGTTGGTAAGCCTCATAGCGCTTGGAGAACTTCTTGACATCCATCTTTGTCTTCTCCAACTGGTCTATGTCCTTGTATATTTTCTTCAGTTGCGCCGTGTTCGTGGCACGGTAGAAGTTGCCGTCGGTAGTGGAGGCGATGTCGCCAAGCGTCTTCGTGTCAATGTCCACAGGCATGTTCACATACTGCACAGTCCCACCCACTGGCATCGGGTACGGCGCCACCTTGTTGGTGCCTACCGCTATGGTGTAGACACGTATGCCAAGCGACTTGGCTATCTGCGCCGACGTCATTGGCGATATGTCGCCCATATTGTTAGAGCCATCGGTAAGCAAGATCACGACCTTGCTCTTGGCCTTTGAGTTCTTCAGTCGCGATATGGCGTTGGCGAGCCCCATTCCTATGGCGGTTCCATCTTGTATCAGTCCTCTTGCCGCGATGTCGGTTCTCACGTTTTGCAGCAAGTTGAGCAACGAGGCGTGATCCGTTGTCATCGGGCACTGGGTAAACGCCTCTCCGGCGAATATGGTCAACCCGATATTATCATCGGGCCGGCCTGATATGAACTCGGCGGCCACGTCCTTCGCAGCCTCTATGCGGTTAGGCTTCAAGTCCTCGGCGAGCATCGAGGTAGACACGTCCATGGCAAGCATGATGTCGATGCCTTCCACGGTCTTGCTTCCCCAAGAGTTGTGGGTCTGCGGACGGGCAAGAATGATGACAATGAGCGTGAACGTCAGGCAACGCAGCAGCATTGGCAGGTTCATGATATGCTCTCGCCAGCTCTTCGGGGCATTAAGATACGCCCGGGTGTCGCTCATGCGCATCGTGGGCTCACTCTTCTTTCGACCGAGAAAATACCACAACACGTAAGGAATAAGCAGCAACAGCAGCAAGAAATATTCTTTATTCGCGAATTCCATTTTTCACATTATTATATATGGCTACTCTCAATGCCTACACCAACAACATATATACATTATATATAATGTAAGCCAGAAGCAGTGATGCCACCACCCCACCAATCCACAACAGCGTCTTGATGGTGATGCGGTTGGACCTCACTTTCTTGTCGTCGTCGGAGAGCCTTGGCACTATCTTCTCCTCCACGGCCTGGCCTTCTTGCTTCGTCTCGTCGATGAAGTTGACTGCATTGACGAGGTTCATGTCGTTTTCGTTGAGCTGTGTAGAGTATTTCGCGAACTTCACGAGGTCCGCCGTCTGGAACAGTTGCCTTAGCTCGTCTATCATCTTGCGGTCGCCGGCGGCTTGCAAGTGGCCAATAATCTGGTCGGTGGTCATCTCGAGGGCATTGAATCCGAAGCGCTCCTTGATGTATTGACGCAACGTATCGGTAAGCTGCGTGTAATACGCCTTTTGGTCGTCGCTCACCTGCAAGTGCTCTCTCTTGATGGTTTCTATCTTGCTCAAGGCGCGCTGATGTGGCGGCACATGGCGCACTATGCGCACTTTCGTGATTATCGGCTTGTTCTCTTTCAAGCGCACGAAGAGATATGCACCGCCCAACAATATCAGCAACACCAAGACGGAGAGCCAGAAATATGGGCTCCACTCCGACCACTCAAAAGGATTGTCCTGGGCATCCTTTGGCGGGAAGAACTGGTTGGGGTGCAACGTGTCCACGTCCACCGTTATCACTTTCAGTGCGGAAGTTCCGCCCTTGTAGGGCTTGCCGTTCACTTTCACCGTCAACGCTGGTATGGCATACAACCGTTCGCCAAACGAGGTGATGGTATAGGCCTTCTCGACCTTCATCTCGCCTCCTGAGCTCAGCGTGTCTGGAGCTGGCGACTCCACTATTTCCACGCCCGGCACGACATATTGCCGTTCCTTGAGCCTTGGCCATTGCAGCTTAGAGCCTTTGGGGAAGGTGACCGTCAGCCTCAACTTCGTCTGCTCGCCAATGAGCATGGCCACGGAGTCTACGGTCTGCTCCACCGTAACCTGTGCTTTCAACGCCACAGACAGTGACAGCAGCAAAAGTGTCAATATATATTTAGCATTTCTTTTCATCGCAATGTCTTGTTAGGCTCTTTTCTTGAAAAGAAGCATGAGCGACTTGGCGAAGTCCTCGTTGGTGGCTACCGACACCCAGTCGACCTTGCTCTTGGCGAACGTTGTCTTAAGCCGTTCCTCGCGCTTGAGCCAATAAGCGGTATGCGCGCGGCGTAGCTTCTTGCTCGACGTGTCTATGTACATCTCATGGCCTGTCTCAGCGTCGCGAACCTTCAGCAACCCGATGTCGGGCAATGTCTTCGCCCGTTGGTCGTAGACCTGTATGGCCACCATGTCGTGCTTGCGGTTGGCAATCTCCATCTCTTTCTGGAAGTCCTTGCCATCATAGAAGTCGCTGATGACAAACGACGTGCATCGCCGTTTCATCACGCGTGTGAGGTATGCCGTGGCGGCGGCTATGTCGGTCTTGTGGCTCACGGGATGGAAGTCGAGCATCTCCCTTATGATGTAAAGGATGTGCTTCCGCCCCTTCTTTGGTGGGATATACTTCTCAATTCGGTCGGAAAAGAAGATCACGCCTATCTTGTCGTTGTTCTGTATGGCGGAGAAGGCCAGCGTGGCTGCTATCTCCGTGGCCATGTCGCGCTTTGTCTGGCCTGCCGTGCCAAAATCGAGCGAGCCAGACACGTCGACGAGGAGCATGACCGTAAGCTCACGCTCCTCCTCAAAGACCTTCACGTAGGGGCGGTGCAGCCTCGCCGTGACATTCCAGTCGATGTCGCGCACGTCATCGCCAAACTGGTATTCCCTCACCTCGGCAAACTCCATGCCCCTGCCCTTGAAAGCGGAGTGGTATTGCCCGGCGAAGATGTTCTGGCTCAGCCCGCGGGTCTTTATCTCTATCTTCCTTACTTTGCCAAGAATCTCAGAAGTATCCATTAAGGCACCTCCACCTTATTGATGATTTGACTAACTATTTCCTCACTTGTCACGTTGGCGGCCTCGGCCTCATAAGACAAGCCTACGCGATGGCGCATCACGTCGTGGGCGATTGCCCTCACGTCCTCTGGCACCACGTAGCCACGATGCTTGATGAAGGCGTAGGCACGCGCGGCCTTGGCGAGGTTGATGCTCGCACGAGGCGAGCCACCGAAAGTGATCATGTTTTTCAGTTCCGGCAATCCATAACGGTCGGGATAACGCGAGGCGAACACTATGTCGGCGATATACTGCTCAATTTTCTCGTCGATATACACCTGGCCCACGACCTCACGAGCCTTGAGAATGTCGTCGGCGCTGCACACGGGCTGCACCTTAGGGAAGGTCTTTTGCACGTTCTCCCTTATGATTCTCTTTTCCTCCTCAATCGTAGGATAACCGATCACCACTTTCAGCATGAAGCGGTCTACCTGCGCCTCTGGCAGTTGGTAAGTTCCCTCTTGCTCTATCGGGTTCTGCGTGGCGAGCACGAGGAACGGCTTTGGCAGGTCGAACGTCTGGTCTCCTATGGTGACCTGATGCTCCTGCATGGCCTCAAGCAGCGCGCTCTGCACCTTTGCCGGCGCGCGGTTTATCTCGTCGGCCAGCACGAAGTTGGCGAACACTGGGCCTTTCTTCACATGGAAGCTCTCGTCTTTCTGCGAATAGACCATGGTGCCCACCACGTCGGCAGGAAGAAGGTCCGGCGTGAACTGTATGCGTGAGAAATCGGCATTGACGAGTTGCGACAGGGTCTTTATGGCCAATGTCTTCGCCAGGCCCGGCACACCCTCCAAGAGGATATGGCCATCGCTAAGCAAGGAAATGAGCAGGGAATCGACCAAATGCGACTGGCCGATAATCACTCTGCCCATGCCCGTCGTCAAGTCATTGACAAAGCCGCTCTGCTGCTCTATAAGGATGTTCAGTTCACGAATATCTACTGATTCTGCCATAATTGAGAAATTTGACTTTTGTATATTCTGTATTTGTTTTTTTCGATACGCAAAAGTACTAATTTCTTTTCGAGAAGCACAACAGAGCGACCTAAATAATATTAAAAAGGATATGAAGACGTTTATTTTAAGAAAGTTTTGACATAGCTCATGTCCTACCTCACAGTAAATCAAAGCCTTCACGCTTGAGCGCGGCCTTCGCCAGGCGCTCGTACACGAGTCCCAAGTCGGCAAAACGCGTCAAGGCGTTCATGGCGGCATGGCGCAGCCCCGCCGATGGCGACTTCAAAGCCGTAACCGCCTGGTCTATAAACTCGTTGATGCCGCGCTCGTTTGGTTCTTGACCCTTCATGAACAGGCGGCCCAATATGTCGTAGGCGCATATCTCCCTGACCGTGTTGTCGAGCGCCATCCAGCGATAGGCGAGCCTTGGCGCGTAGCTCACGTATTGGTATAGGTTGAACGCCTGCATCTCAGCCATTTCCTGCGAGCGGGTCTGCTCCATCCATATCTCCGCCACCTCTTCTGGCATCTTGTCGTGGGGCATGAGCAACGTGGCGAGAATCTTGCACTCGCGTATGTCCTCTTTCCACAAGGCTATGGCCAAGTCGTAGTCGTGTGGCAGGTCTGCCGCCATCTGTTTTAGCTGGATGAACGGCACGCCCCAATTGAGGCGATATTCGACGCCTTTCTCGCGCATCGACTGCGAGGCCATCCCGTTCATCACCAGTCTGAAGCCGCGCTTCAACTCTTTTATCTTGCTGTCTATTTCGTCTTTTGTCATTGTTGTCGTGTTTTTTGATGGTTCACGTCCTCACAACAGGCCATATTCGCGAGAGTATCTCATCATCTGGTGCGAGTATCCTTCGGTGTAGTCGAGTTTCACGTCGACGATATTGCCATCGGCATCCATCACTGGGTTCATCCTCGGGTTTATAAAGCCCTTGTAGGGAGCTATGTTCAGTTTCTCGTACCTGCCGAGTATTTCCTTGTGCAAGCCAGCGTCTATCTTCACTCCATAGTCTTCCACCATCTTCTTGGCCGCGTCGTAGTCGCCTTCGCTCTTGATTCGCTGTATCTCGGCAAGCAGCGAGCCAAAGACCAGGCGCAGGCGCGCGTAATCGTTCACCCTCACGTAGGTCTTGCCGTCCACGGTGGCGAGTTCCATGCTCCCCTCGGCGTGCTCAAGGCACCAGCGGGCTATTATCGCCCTGTTGCGCATGTGGGCTTCCTCTATCTGGTCGCCTGGCTTTATGCGCACGAGCTGCGTTAGCAAGCCGTTCATCAGATAGTGGTAATATTGGCTCTTGTAAGCCTCGCCGTTGGGCACCAAACCGAGCTCCACGAGCTTTGGGTCGGCAAGGTAATAGAGTCCGAACAAGTCGGCACGAGCCTCCTCTATGGTGCTACCGTAGGCTTTCAACGCATCTGGAGACACCCCTGGCAGAAGTTGTCCGCTGCCATGGCCAAGACACTCATGGAGGTCGGTGTGGAGGTCGTCGCACAGGTCGCCGTACTTCCTTATCATCTCGCGCGTAGCGTCGTCTATGACAAACTCCTCGTCGAAGCCGTTGTCTCTCGCCGCCTTGCTGTAAGCGTCAGTGAGGTTGCCTATCGTGACGCTCTTCGAGCCATGGCGCGCCCGGATCCAGTCGGCGTTGGGGAGGTTTATGCCTATCGCGGACGACGGGTATTCCTCGCCGCCGAGCATCGCAGCCTGCACCACATGGGCCGACACTCCTTTCACCTTAGGCTTGCGGAACCTCGGGTCCACGGGCGAATGGTCTTCAAACCACTGGGCGTTGTCGGCTATGGCGCGAGTGCGCCGCGTGGCGTTCTCGTCTTTCAGTTCCACGATACCTTCCCACGTGCCCTTCAAGCCAAGTGGGTCGCCGTAGACCTCTATGAAGCCGTTGATGAAGTCAACCTTGCCATCCTGCTCTTTCAGCCATTCTATGCTGAACTCATCGAAACGGCGCAAGTCGCCAGTGGCGTAATAGTCGACGAGCAAGTCGATAAGCCTCGCCTGCGAATCATTCTCGGCAACACCTCTGGCCTTTTCGAGCCAATACACTATTTTTTTCAGCGCCGCGCCATAGAGTCCGCCTGTGACATACTTGTCTTCCGTTAGTTTCCCGTCGACGCGAGTCAACTTGGAGTTCAACCCCCACGATGGCTGGCAATCGCCAGCCTCAGGGTCGTGCTTCGACGCATAGAAACGCTCCGCCTCTGCCTGTGTCACGCCCTCATAGAAATTGCATGCCGACGTGAGCACGAGATCCTCGCCATCGGCCTGGTTCACTCGCTTGGGCAACACGCCTGGATCGAAGATGACTGGGCATATGACTCCGAGCAGCGACTCGGCGTCGGCGTATCCGGCGATGGGGAAACAACCTGACGGCAACGCGCCCACGGCCTTGCGGAACCATCCTTCCGAAAAGCCCGGGACAAACTTCTCGC
This sequence comes from Prevotella sp. UBA6387, assembly GCA_002437565.1. Lineage (GTDB taxonomy): Bacteria > Bacteroidota > Bacteroidia > Bacteroidales > Bacteroidaceae > Prevotella. The sequence goes on along the minus strand of DJQL01000067.1, from coordinate 13,420 downwards.
AACCATAATGATGATGTATGCCGTTTGAGAACCAAACTCGTTTCAGGTAAACCGTCATCTGCCGGAAATCGTCGGCATCCGTGTCGACGCAGTGGCACGACAGGGTCTCCAGGGTCTTCCTTATCACGAGGTTATACTTTCCGTATTGGTCGGTGGTAATGTCGCGTCCCGAGAGCGTGGCCTTCGCCAAGTAATACACATAAGCTTTCCGCCTCGCGTCGAGCCCGTCGAAACCGTCTACACGGTATCTCAACATCTGAATGTCAGCGAACCGCTCATCAGAATAATTAAAGGTGTTATCCATTATTATCTAAAAAATATGAGAAAAATCTTTTTGTCATCCCTCCTCCGACTCATTCTTATGCTTGTTTTTAGATCCGGTTTTCCGTCCTCTCTTTTTGGGCTTAGCGTCATGGGCAGGCATGGCCGAGAGCCGCATCTTACGATAGTCGCGTGGCGTGACGCCATTCAATTTAAAGAAAGCCGCGTAAAACGACTGACGGTTTGAGAAACCCACCAAGTCGGAAATTTCTTCCATGTTAAGGTCTTGATAACGCTTGTCCACAAGCATTGACATGGCCTCCTGAATGCGGAACTTGTTCACATAAGAAGTATAATTCATATGAAACCGCACGTTCACGACCGCGGAAATGTATCTCGTATTGGTGTTGAGATCTTCCGCGAGTTGTTTAGCCGAATAGCCTTTATCCCTGAATTTCTTCTGGACAATAATTATATCATTTATGCGACGTTCAAGTTCATCCATGAGTTTAGGATTTACCAAGGCACGATAAGCAGCATCTTTTTCTTTCTTTTCTGTAATATTATACTTTGTCATAGTTTTAAGAGGTCTTGCATTCACAATCTTTTAATTTAAGTTCCACTCGCAAAAATAATGAAAAATCGTGGGTTATGCCTCATTTCCAAAAGTTATTTTTAAATGAATAATATTTTTTAACATTAATGCGGGATTTATGCGGTAATTCTTCTTTCACGTCATCAACCTGTTGCGCGACATACCTTGCTGGTATGCCGTTGCAAAGCGTTGCGGAAAAGAAGAGCTGACTATTTGCCTGTTGTGAAAAATTTAGACAAAAACGATTCTCCGGCAATCCGCCAACGGCTCGCCACAGACATCGCGTCGGCTTCACGCTTGAATCGCAATGGCTTCACGCTTGAATCGCAATGGCTTTACGCTTGAATCGCGACGCGATTCAAGCGTAAAGCCGAAGCGACATTTTTCATTCATTTCTTGTCCTCTATTATAAATAATGTATGCAAGGAAAGGATTGGAACATGGCTTTTGGGGCAACAAAATGGACGCAAAATCTCAAATAGGTATACAACGTTAATTATCAACCATTTAGTAGCACAGCCCCTATCAAGCAAGAAAATATTTTGAAAAAAAGTTCACGAAAGTTTTGTCAATATCGCAAAAAGCCGTACCTTTGCACCCGCAAAACAGCAAAGAGGTCGTCTTGGTCTTGGAAATGTTTTTGTAGAATGCGTCCTTAGCTCAGCTGGT
>DJQL01000067.1:0-11761 GCA_002437565.1 Prevotella sp. UBA6387 | reverse complement strand
TCGAATCCCTAAGGACGCACCAGAAAAGACTGATCTTCAAATGGAGGTCAGTCTTTTTTCGGTTATGTCCCACACTCTTTGAATACAAAAATAACACGAATCGCGATTATGATAACACTTACCAACCTTGCCATCCAGTTTGGCAAACGTGTGCTTTATAAAGACGTGAACATCAAGTTCACTCGTGGCAACATCTACGGTGTCATCGGGGCCAATGGCGCCGGCAAGTCGACACTGCTCCGCGCCATCAGCGGCGACTTGGAACCCAACAAGGGAACCGTAGAGCTGGGCCCGGGCGAACGGCTCTCGGTGCTTGAGCAGGACCACTTCAAGTACGACTCCTACAAGGTGATGGACACCGTGCTAATGGGCTACGACGCCCTATGGAGCAACATGAAAGAGCGCGACATGCTCTACTCGAAACCAGAGATGACCGAGGAAGACGGCAACCGCGCGGCGGAACTGGAGGAGAAGTTCGCCGAGATGAACGGCTGGGAGGCCGAAAGCAACGCCGCCCAGCTCTTGCAGAACCTGGGAGTGAACGAGAGCTTGCACCAGAAGCAGATGTCGCAACTGTCAAACAACGAGAAGGTGCGCGTGATGCTCGCGAAGGCTCTTTTCGGCAAGCCAGACAACTTGCTACTCGACGAGCCGACCAACGACCTTGACCTCGACACCGTGGAATGGCTTGAGGATTACCTTGGCGAGATAGACGAGCACCAGACCGTGCTCGTGGTGAGCCACGACCGCCACTTCCTCGACTCCGTGTCGACGCAGACCATAGACATCGACTTCGGCAAGGTGACCGTGTTCGCCGGCAACTACAGTTTCTGGTACGAGAGCTCGCAGCTCGCCCTGCGACAGGCGCAGAACCAAAAGATAAAGGCCGAGGAGAAGAAGAAACAGCTCGAGGAGTTCATACGCCGCTTCTCCGCCAACGTGGCGAAGAGCCGCCAGACCACCAGCCGCAAGAAGATGCTGGAGAAACTCAACGTGGAGGAAATCAAGCCTTCGAGCCGCAAATACCCTGGCATCATCTTCCAGATGGAGCGCGAGCCGGGCAACCAAATCCTGGAAGTGGAAGGGCTGAAGGCCGTCGACGAGGACGGGACGGTGCTCTTCGACAACGTGAACTTCAACATAGAGAAAGGACAAAAGGTCGTGTTCCTCAGCCATAACCCCAAGGCCATGACCGCCCTCTTCGAGATAATCAACGGCAACAAGGAGGCTGCGGCCGGCACTTACAAGTGGGGCGTGACCATCACCACGGCATACCTGCCACTGGACAACACCAAGTTTTTCCAGTCGGACTTGAACCTCGTCGACTGGCTATCGCAATATGGCCCAGGCAACGAGGTGGTGATGAAGTCATACTTGGGGCGCATGCTCTTCCGCCAGGAAGACGTGGACAAGAAAGTCAACGTGCTGTCGGGAGGCGAGAAGATGAGGTGCATGATAGCGCGCATGCAACTGCAAAACGCCAATTGCCTCATTTTCGACACACCCACCAACCACCTCGATCTGGAGTCGATACAGGCCCTCAACAACAACCTCGTGGCGTTCAAGGGCAACATCTTGTTCTCTTCCCACGACACCGAGCTCATAGAGACCGTTTCCGACCGCATCATCGAGCTCACGCCAAAGGGATGCATCGACAAGCTCATGCCGTATGACGAATACGTGCACGACGATTCGATCAAGGAGCAAAAAGCCAAGATGTACGAATGAGCCACCTCGTGGCACGGTTTTTGTTAGCTTTGAATAACAAAAAGGTTATAGCATTATGGCAGAAAAAGAAAAGAAAGAGAAAGACATAAAAGCGCAGGCCAAGCAGTCTGAGGCCGAAGCCAAAGAGACAAAAGATTCGGACAAGAAGGAGAAGCTGGCCAAGGAACAAGCAGAAGAAACTGGCACCAAGGCTGACGAGAATAAGGACAAAGACCCATTGGATGAAGCCAACAAGGAAATTGCCGAGTTGAAAGACAAGTACCTACGCACGCTCGCAGAGTTTGACAACTACAAGAAGCGCACGCTGAAGGAGAAAGCAGAGCTGATACTCAACGGCAGCGAGAAGACCGTGAAAGCAGTGCTGCCCGTGCTCGACGACTTTGAGCGCGCGCTCAAGGACAAGAGTGAGGACCCGAAAGCAATCAAGGATGGTGTCACGATGATTTTCAACAAGTTCGTAAAGACCTTGGAGAGCCTTGGCGTGAAGAAGATTGACACCGACGACAAGGACTTCGACACCGACTTCCACGAGGCTGTCGCCATGGTACCAGGTATGGGCGACGACAAGAAAGGCAAGGTAATCGACTGCGTGCAGACCGGTTACACCCTCAACGACAAAGTGATACGCCACGCCAAAGTAGCAGTAGGACAGTAATACGATCATGGCTGAGAAAAGAGACTATTATGAGGTGCTTGGTGTAGACCGCAACGCATCGGAAGACGAGATAAAGGTGGCTTACCGCAAGCTCGCCATCAAATACCACCCCGACCGCAACCCTGGCAACAAGGAGGCGGAAGAGAAGTTCAAGGAGGCTGCCGAGGCCTACGAGGTGCTCCACGATCCAGACAAGCGTCGCCAGTACGACCAGTTCGGGTTCAACGCCCCCGGCGGCGGATTCGGCGGAGGCTTCTCAGGCGGAGGGATGAACATGGACGACATCTTCTCCATGTTTGGCGACATATTCGGCGGCCACAGTGGTGGATTCGGCGGTTTTGGCGGCTTCGGTGGAGGCGGCTCACAAAGGGTGTACCGTGGCTCCGACCTTCGACTCAAGGTGAAGCTCTCGCTCCAAGACATCGCCAGCGGCGTGACAAAGAAGTTCAAGGTGCGCGAGGACGTGACTTGTGACAAGTGCAATGGCACGGGCGCCGAAGGCGACTCAAAGCCAGAGACGTGCCCCACGTGTCACGGCTCTGGCATGGTGACGCGCACAGTGCGCTCCATGTTTGGCATGATGCAGACGCAAAGCGAATGCCCCACGTGCCACGGCGAAGGCACCGTGATAAAGAACAAGTGTAAGGCTTGCGGCGGCACTGGCGTGGTGAAAGGCGAGAAAGTGGTGGAAATCAACATTCCCGCCGGCGTTGAGGAAGGCATGGTGCTCAACGTACACGGCAAAGGCAATGCCGGCCCTCACAATGGCGTGCCTGGCGACATACAGGTCATCATCGAGGAAGAGAAGTGCGACACTTTCATCCGCGACAAGCAAGACCTCATATATAACCTGCTGCTCGACTTCCCGACAGCGGCTCTCGGCGGCGAGGCTGAGGTCCCGACCATAGAGGGCAAGAAACTGGCCTTGAAGATCGAGCCGGGCACGCAGCCGGGCAAGACCGTGCGTCTTCGCGGCAAAGGCTTGCCTGCCGTGCAAGGGTACGGTTCGGGCAAGGGCGACATAGTGGTGAACATAAGCGTGTTCGTGCCGAAGACACTGACCAAAGATGAGAGGAAAGCCATTGAGGAGCTGCGCGACAGCGAGAACTTCAAGGGCGACACCACGACAAAGAAAAACATCTTTGAACGCCTGAAAGAGCGCTTCAACGCTTGTTAGAAAGCATCATATACCAGAGGCATCTGAGAAGATCTTATATAAAAAGGAAAGGGTGAGATGAATTACCAGGAAACGGTTTCGTATCTTTTCAACTCGACTCCAGTGTTCGAGCACGTAGGAGCCTCGGCTTACAAGCCTGGGCTTCAGACGACAAGGGCACTGGATGAGCATTTCGAACACCCACACCGTGCCTATAAGACCATACACATAGCCGGCACCAATGGCAAGGGATCATGTTCGCACAGCATTGCGGCCATACTACAAGAGGCTGGCTATAAGGTTGGCCTGTATACCTCGCCTCACCTTGTCGACTTCCGTGAGCGCATCCGCGTCAACGGGGAGATGATTCCTGAGCGGCGAGTCATCGACTTCGTGGAGCAGGAGCGCGAGTTTTTCGAGCCGCTCCACCCTTCTTTTTTTGAGCTTACCACGGCATTGGCCTTTCTCTATTTCAAGGAGCAACATGTCGACGTGGCGGTAATCGAAGTCGGTCTTGGCGGCAGGCTCGATTGCACAAACATCATCACGCCAGAGCTGTCGGTAATCACGAACATCAGTTTTGACCACACGCAGTTTCTTGGCAACACCCTTGCGCTCATAGCCGGAGAGAAAGCAGGAATAATAAAGCCTCACGTGCCAGTGGTCATTGGCGAGGATTTGCCAGAAACCCGTCCATGCTTCCAAAGAAAAGCCGACGAGTGCCACGCGCCAATAGTCTTCGCCCAAGACCATACCGTGATACTGTCGTCAAAGCCTTGTCTGGACGGAGGCAGAGACTATCAAACGACTGTCCTTGGGGAAGTCCATGGCGACTTGGGAGGCGACTACCAAGAGAAAAACATGAACACCGTGCTCACCGCCATGCGCTTTCTGAAAGAGAAATTCTCCATCAGCGACAAGGACATGACACGCGGACTTGCCAATGTCTGCAAGTTGACGAGACTGCGTGGCAGGTGGGAGACACTGTGCGACAAACCACGCGTCGTCTGCGACACGGGTCACAACGTGGGCGGTTGGCAATATCTCGCACCGCAAATAAAGCGACAGCCTTGCAAGACCCTTAGAATAGTCTTCGGCATGGTAGACGACAAGGATATAGACACCGTGATGAGCCTGCTGCCAACGAACGCCGTGTATTATTGGGCACAGCCAACGTCGAAAAGGGCGTTCGGTGCTGACAGAGTGGCAGAGCTCGGCAAGCGACACCATTTGAAAGGCATCAACTGCGGTTCCGTGGCCAACGCGTACCATAAAGCCATTGCTGATGCCGCTCCCGACGACTTCGTTTTCATCGGCGGCTCAAGCTATGTCGTAGCAGACCTTCTCACGCCATAAATAATATTTAACATAAGAAACACCATATTATTTTCGTGTTTTAGTTGTCGTTCTCAATTATTTTTACTTACTTTGCAAAAGACTATAAGAAACAACAACTAAAGACACATCCATATGGCAAACTCTGAAGAAACACCAAATGTATGTGGTCTGAGGCGTGAAGACTTTCAGACTACAGTAGATGGCAAGAAGACGGATCTCTTCGTCTTGAAAAACAGCAAGGGCAATGAAGTTGCCATTACCAACTATGGTGGGGCTATCGTGGCCCTCATGGTCCCAGACAAAGACGGCAAGATGGGCAACGTCATCATGGGACACGACAATATTCAAGATGTCATAAACTCGCCCGAGCCATATCTGTCAAGGCTCATCGGACGTTTTGGCAACCGCATAGCCAAAGGCAAGTTCTCCTTGCACGGCAAGCAATACCAAGTGGCTGTCAATAATGGACCAAACTCCTTGCACGGCGGCAAGAAAGGGTTTAACGTGAAAGTTTGGTCGCCCGAGCAGATGAACGACCACGCTCTCGCGCTGAACTATGTCTCACCTTACGGCGAGGAAGGCTACACTGGTGAGCTGAAGGTAACGGTGGTGTACACCTGGACAGATGACAACGAGCTGCACATCGACTATCTCGCCACGACAAACAAGAAGACCATCATCAATCTAACAAACCACGCTTTCATCTCCTTGGCAGGCATCGCGAACCCAACGCCTTCGGTTGAGAACGTAGAACTGCGAATCAATGCCGACTTCTATCTCCCGATAGACAACGTTTCAATACCCACAGGCGAGATAAGAAAAGTTGAAGGCACTCCTTTCGATTTCAGGATCGCGAAGCCAATAGGACGCGACATCAACGCCGATGACGAGCAAGTGAAGAACGGTACAGGCTTTGACCACAACTTCGTACTCAACAAGAAAGAGGAAGGCGAGCTCTCATTGGCAGCCAAGGCATACGAGCCTGTCAGTGGCCGCACACTCGAAGTGTACACCACCGAGCCAGGCGTACAGCTCTACACGGGCAACTTCCTATCCGGCTTCAAGGGCACGCACGGAGCCACTTACCCGAAACGTTCCGCTTTCTGCTTAGAGTGCCAGCACTTCCCAGACTCTCCAAATCGTCCATATTTCCCATCGGTTGTTCTAAATCCAGGAGAGAGGTACAAGCAGACAACCATTTACAAGTTTGGAGTAAGCAAATAGGCGTTTCAGCAGATTTAACCAAGACATAAAAGACGTTTAACCATAACTTTAAATTAACCATAACTATGCAGATAGATTTAGTAAGAAGCCGTTTTCTCAAGCATTTCGATGGGGAGACAGGCAACATCTACGCCTCACCAGGCCGTATCAACCTCATTGGTGAGCATACTGACTACAATGGTGGATTCGTGTTCCCAGGAGCCGTAGAGCAAGGCATCATGGCAGAAATTCGCCCTAACGGGCAGAAGAGTGTAAATGTCTACTCCATCGACTTGAAAGACATGGCCCACTTCACATTAGACGACCCCAAGGGGCCTTCAGCCACATGGGCACGCTACATCTACGGTATCTGCCGCGAGATGATTGAGCGTGGCGTGGACGTGAAACCTTTCAATGCCGCTTTTGCCGGCGACGTGCCACTGGGGGCAGGAATGTCGTCGAGCGCGGCTTTGGAAAGCTGCTTCGCCTTTGCCTTAAACGACCTCTTCGGCGACAACAAGGTTTCGAAGTGGGATCTCGCACTTGCCGGACAAGCCACTGAGCACAAGTACATTGGCGTGAACTGTGGCATCATGGACCAGTTTGCCTCTGTCTTCGGAATGAAAGGCAAGCTCATGCGTCTCGACTGCCGCAGCCGCGAGTTCGAGTACTTCCCATGGGAGCCAAAGGGCTACAAGCTCGTGCTGCTCAACTCAAAGGTGAAGCACGAACTGAAGGGCTCGCCATACAACGACCGCCGCAACTCGTGCGAGAACGTGGTAAAGGCCCTGAACGCCAAGTTTGCCGACCGCCATTTCGACACGTTGCGTGATGCCAACTGGGATGACCTGGAGGCCGTAAAGAACGAGGTCAGTGCAGAGGACTATAAGCGCGCCCACTTCGTGCTTGGCGAAGTTGACCGCGTGCTGGCTGTCAGCGAGGCTTTGCAGAAAGGCGACTACGAGACCGTGGGACAGAAGATGTATGAGACTCACTACGGACTGAGCAAGGAATACGAGGTGAGTTGTGAGGAACTCGACTATCTCAACGACCTTGCCAAGGAGAACGGTGTCACAGGCAGCCGCATCATGGGCGGCGGTTTCGGAGGTTGCACCATCAACCTCGTGAAAGACGACCTATACGACAAGTTCATAGAGAACGCCAAGGTAAAGTTCAACGAGAAGTATGGCCATGAGCCACAAGTAATCGATGTGGTTATCGGTGACGGCTCGCGCAGGATTTGCTAATAATACGCTTTTAAACATAAAGACGCCCTCTCCTGCCTTTTGTTGACAAGAGAGGGCATATTTATCTACTTCTACGGCACTACTGCCATTCCCATATCAATCACTCTTCATGTGGGCACTATCTCTTCTCTTTTCCATCATAGCGCAACTGCTACCACAACACCATTTTTCAAGCATTCCACCAGGCAATTACAGTGGCATCACGTGGATGGGCGGCAACAGATATGCCGTGGTCAGCGACAAGTCGGCAGAAGATGGCTTCTTCGTTTGGACACTTGACATAGACCCTGCCTGCGGTGAGGTGAAAGCGGCTCGAAACGAGGGATTCCGCTCAGCCCATCGCCCTAACCGCGACAGCGAGGGCATTGCCTTCAACCCAAGCTCAAACACGATATTCATAAGTGGGGAAAGCGATAATTACATTAAGGAATACTCCATGGACGGCAAGCTCACAGGCAGGGAGATTCCCCCTACCCCATTCTTTCAAAAACTCCCCGGGAATCTCGGCCTTGAGGCTTTGAGCTACAACGACTCCACTCGACTGCTATGGACTTGCAACGAGAGTGGTGAAATACGCATACAAAACTATACAGCTACCCTCAAGCCGCAAGACCATTACGCCTACACGCTCGACAAGCCCCTCGCGGACAAGGCTAAGGCCCAATTCTATGCCCACGGCATAGGCACGATTTGCGCCCTCGACGACGGGTCGCTGCTGTTGCTCGAAAGGGAGTTTTACGTGCCACACAAGAAAATAGGCTCGTTTGTCAACTGCAAGCTGTTTCATCTCGTCCCGGGCAAAGGCGACAAACAACTACTCACGCAATGGCGCACGTCGCTTACACTCACAAGAAGGAACATGGCCAACTATGAAGGCATGTGCCTTGGCCCAGAATTGGAAGACGGTTCACGCGTCCTGATTCTCGTGGCCGATTCACAAGACCAATATGGCGGTGTATTGAAAGACTGGATAAAGACCATCCGCCTATACCTATGACCGCCACACGCACGATGCCATGTCACACGCTCATTATTCGCGAGCAACGAGTTTTGTGCCGTAAAAGAATGTGGTTATGATTTCGCAAAAACGTGTTTATGGCTTGCAAAGAATATAGCAAACCTTGTCTTGAAAAGCCCTTCCATTGGAGCCATGCATCACGCCCTGGTTGATGATTGAGAAGCACAGGCGATGGCCATTGGCCGCCGTGCAATAACCACAGAGGCTCACTATGCCTTCAAGAGTGCCTGTCTTGGCATGCACATTGCCACGTGTGAACTGTGAGCGCATGCGCTTCTTCAACGTGCCGTCAACGCCTGCAATAGGAAGCGCAGGCAACAGATGGTTGTAAATATTCTGATTCTCAAATGCATAGCGCAAGAGCTTAACTTCCAACTCTGGCGACACATAATTGTATAGCGATAATCCGCTGCCGTCTGCGAGACGATAACGCGAGGCGTTGAGACCAAGGCGCGTTATGAGCTGGCGCTCTATGTCCTTGGCATCTTTCGCCGTAGCTGGCCTATTGCCTGTCGACGCGGCTATCTGGTAATACATGGACTCTGCATACAAATTGTCGCTCTGCTTGAGCATTCGCATGAGTATCTGGTCAATAGTATGAAAACGGCTCACGATACAATTGGCGTCGTGCGGCTTGCGCTTCTCCGACACGTTGCCCAGAACCGTTATGCCTGCCCTGTGTATGGCTTCGAGAAACTTGTCCATGAAAATGTCCTTACGCTGGAACACCAATGGCGAAAGCACAGGGTTGTCATCGTCCCAACACCAGCCTTCCCCGAGCCTGTCGGTATCCTTCATCGAGCAGTCTGCATAAAGGTTTCCACGAATGGTGTCCACGCCCATCTTGCGCAACGCCTCGGCAAAAGCCTGCATGTCGTCACGATTGAAGCGAGGATCAAAGCCTCCCACACAATACACGTCGCCATTGAGCGACGTGGAATCCACCTTGCCGGTATAGCATAGCTCCGTCTTAAACTGGTAACTGCCACCAAGACGGTCAAGCGCGGTGATGGCGGTAATGGTCTTCATCGTCGAGGCTGGGCGCATCAACTGTCTCTCGTTGTGCTTGAATATGGCTGAATCGGCATCGAGGTCGTAGATCATGATTCCGACTTGCGATGTCTTGAACATCTCGCTCCTGAGCAATTGCTCTATCTCCGCCTGTACGTTTTTCGGCCAAGCGAGCGTGTCATTACGATGTATGAGCGAATCGACCCACGCCGAATCGGCGACAAGTGTGGTGTCATTGTCTTCATCATCTACCACATCCGTCTGCGCCAAGACTGGCACGACAGAGAAAAATAACAATAGCAACAATGAATACAGCTTATTCTGCATCGCAAGCCTCCTTTTCTTTTTTCAGTGCGGCAATAAACGCCACCTCGTTCATTGGTTGAACAGACACCATGGCATTTTCAGCACCATAAGTGATTAGCAAATAGCGCACAAAACCGAAAACCGATGCCATTGGGCGACACGAATTAATCTGCCCTATCATAATGGTCTTGCTCTTTGACAGCTTGCCATTATCGATAATCAGCTTTCCGTCGGAAATGACATATTGGCTATGGAGGGTCCTCTCTGTAAGGACAATAAGGAGGAATGTCATGAGAAGCCCCAAGATGACATTCTTTATCCAAAAAGCGTAGACGGCAAGCAAGAGAAAAAGCACTATGCCGCACACGGCACCAAGTGTCGTCCTATGATGGAATGAACGGGTCATGAATTCTGCAAAAACAATCTTCATATAATAATATGTGCAAAGTTACCATTTTTATTCGAGCTTTTTAGGCTAAAACAAAAAAAATGCTTGTCAACATGTCACAAACCGACTACCTTTGCGTATAATAGTTGAACAAGATAAAAAATGACGTCAGAGGAATTCCAAAACGAAGCGACCAGCCTGCGCCCCTACTTGCAGGGCGAAGCCTTGCGATATGTCCGGCGCAAAGACATTGCAGAGGACATCGCGCAAGACTGCCTCATGCGCCTTTGGGCAATGTGCCGAGACCTGCACAGCCCAATGATGCCATTGGCAAGGGTCGTAGTGCGCAACCTCTGCCTCGACTTCATCAGGCGCAACCCACACGTGGAAGACGTGGCACTCGCGGGAAACGCTGACGACGGAGCTGAGACAACACGTCGCCACGAGGCCGTGGAACGCATGATGGACATCGTGGCAGAGCTGCCCATAGTGCAGCAGACGGTGCTCCGGCTACGACATATAGAGGGACGCGACATGGCTGACATCGCTCACACGTTGGCAATGAACGAGGCCACCGTCAGGAAGGCTCTAAGCAGGGCGCGAATGGCAGTGAGGGAAATATACCTGAAACGTTATAATCAAGAATAGACATGAACGATAATAAAGCTATACAATTGACCGACAAGTTTTTCAATGGCGAGACAACCCTCGTCGAGGAGCAAGAGCTATACGCTTACTTCCTCTCAGGCAAGGTATGCCCCAAGCTCACGCCATTGCGGCAAATGTTTCTCGACATGAGCCAACTGAAAGGCCATGAGCCGTCGCGAAAGGCAAAAGTGATGAGCATCAACCGTCGGAAACGCTGGCGACACGTAGCGATAGCAGCCACAGTCGCGGCCATAGCCGGCATCACGGCGACATTGTGGACGACAATCCACGACAATGATTACGAGATGATGGCATATGGGCAACGTCAGAACAATCGTGAGGCGGTAATGCGCGAAGTGGAGCGAACACTGGGCGACGCGCGGAGCGGCACGCCAAATGTAGGGGCGGAACTGAAAGACGCGTTTGGACAATTTCAATAAACAACATATACGACATGAAACTCAAACTCTTCATCTACATACTGTTGACAATGGTTTCCACAGCCGCCGGCGCACAGTCGGCAAGATTGAAAGTCAACCAGATATTCACTGGCAAAATAATACCGCTGGAGCGCATGGTCGTGACCAAGGTCAAGGGGAAGGCCCTCAGCAAGTATGGGCTCAACTACTATCGCAGCGCGCGCTTCGTGGCAAACAGGCAGGAGCGTTTCAAGTGCATAGACGTGGTGGAACAAGACATGAGGACCTCTGGCAGCGGCTCTACGGCACAAAAGCGATCGGAAAAGCGCACGGCCATAGCCTTCATGCTAAAGCCGCAAGGCGCGAGCAACCGGTTCATAACCTTAGTCTGCAACAAGGAAGGCAACGACCAATACGGCATCACCGTTATCTACATGGAAGGGACGGTGAAAAGCATCAACGAACTCAACAAGCTGATAAACAAATAAGAAAAACAAGATAGGCATGAAACAACTCATTCTCTTGGCGGCAATGATGACCGCCTCCTTTGCTTACGCCTCAGAGCCAAACGACACCATAACCGTGAACAAAGCACACAAGGTGATTATCGTAAACTCCGACTCCCTGCTCCACGTGGAAGTGAA
>DJQL01000069.1:1965-15602 GCA_002437565.1 Prevotella sp. UBA6387 | reverse complement strand
TGGCGCGCCGTGCTGCGCGACGGCTCCCACTACCTGCGCACGGAGATGAGCATCTCGTCGGGCAAGGACGTGCGGATGGACCACATCGTGCCCATGATCTACACCGTGGACACCCACAAGGCCAAGTCGACCCCACGGGTCGTGGGCAACACGCGCGGAGCCGTGCTGCTGAGCGACAAGCTCTTTGCCGGACTGGAGACACCCATGGGCGTGAACACCAACAACCTCGACTCTGCCGGCATGGCCAACGTCAGCGGCCGCGGCATGGTGAGGATGGTGGGCAACTGGGTGCGACACACCACGTTGAAGGCCGGCAAGGCGTGGACGGTGAGCAGCGTGGTCGGGCTGGTGGCCAAAGGCCAGCCGCGCCGCTCGTTCCTTGCCTACAGCGAGCGCGAAAGAGCGGCCGCGTGGCATCCCATGACCATATACAACTCGTGGTATGAGCTTAACATCGACCGCAACAACGCCCCGGGAAACCGTGGCATATACGACCCCGAAGACAAGCAAAACCTCAAGGGCGACTACACGGGCAACATGACGGCGGCGCAGTGTGAGGACGTGGTGCGCCACTGGAAGACAAGGTTCTATGACGTATACGGCAAGACTCCCGTGGCCTACGTCTTCGACGACGGCTGGGATGCCTACGGCACGTGGACGTTTAACCCCAACTTCCCCGAAGGCTTCAAGAAGGTTGACCAGCTCGCGCGCGAGATGGGCGCTGGCATCGGCGCGTGGCTCGGCCCCGTGGGTGGCTATGGCGCGAGTGGCGAGTATCGGCGCAACTACTGGAAGGGACGTGGCGGCATGCAACTGAGCAACCCCGCCTACTACGACTACTTCGTGAAGTGCTCGTCGGACATGATAGACAAGTACGACTTCCGCTTCTTCAAGTACGACGGCATCAGCGCGCAGTTCTCCGCCGTAGGCCCCGACATGACCGACGCAGGACTGGAGAACTGCGAGGGCATCATAAGCATCGAGAACGACGTGCGCAAGAAGCGCAAGGACATATTCTACAACACCACCGTGGGCACATGGGCTTCACCGTTCTGGTTCCATGTGAGCGATGCCGTGTGGCGTCAGGAGGGCGACTTCGGCACGACTGGCGTAGGCGACGACCGTGAACGGTGGATAACCTATCGCGACCGCCTTGTCTACCAGAACTTCGTGGACCGCTCGCCCATGTGTCCCATCAACACGCTCATGACCCACGGTGTCATACTCAGCCGCTTCGGGGCGGTGTCCAAGACGATGGATTATGACGGCATAGTGCGCGAGATGCGCTGCGCGTTCGGTTGCGGCTCGTCGATGGTTGAGCTTTACACCGACTACAAGTTGCTCGACGAGATAAAGAACCACGCTGGCGAAGCCGGCACCTTGTGGCGGCAACTCGCCGACTGCATGAGCTGGCAGCAACGCAACGCCGACGTGCTGCCCGACATCCATTGGGTGGGCGGCAATCCATGGGATGGCAAGCAAGCTAACATCTACGGTTGGGCCTCATGGAACGGCAAGAAAGTCACCCTCGCCATGCGCAACCCCGACACCAAGGCACAGACCATCACCACGACGCTACGCAAGGTGTTCGACATACCCGAATACATCAATACTACCGTGACCTTGCGCAGTTCTTTCGCCGACCAGATTATCGGAAAAGGTGGCATTGAAGGCATAAAAGCGAATGAGCCTATTGACATCGACAAAGATATAACCGTGTCGATGCCCAAGTCTTCAGTATACGTGTTTGAAGGGGAAGACAACGGCCACTTCGATTATGGAAGTGCCAACAAGTGAAGTGTTAAATGTGTTAAAATAATAAGGGGAGGGTGAAAAACGCCCTCCCCTTTCTGTTTTTTTTATTACATTTGCATATTGTTAATAGATATGCCGGCAGGTGTATGCTTGCCAAACGAAAATTTAAACAAACATTAAAAACCATACGCTTATCGAAACAAACCGAAACCAAGCAATCGCACCAGCAAAATCTGAATAATATGCTATAACAATTAAAGACAATCACATGAAGAATATTGACAAAGTCGCGCTTGTGGCTCTTTTGACATTAGGCGCTCACTCCACACTTGTGGCAAAAGACCTTGTGGTGGGGGGGGTAACAAATCGGCACTCGCGACCCAACAGGCAAAATCGGAAAAACTTTCGGGAAAAGTCGTAGACTCAAATGGCGAACCAATAATTGGCGCGACAGTATCCCAAAATGGCACAAAGAACGTTACGGTCACCGATGTTGACGGTAACTTCACTCTTAACACAAAATCCACAACGGCAACAGTTACCGTCACGTATGTAGGCTTCAACACGAGACAGGTGAAGCTTCTGGCAGGACGCGTGGCGGAAATCACACTTACAGAAGACTCCCACTCCCTTGACGAACTTGTGGTCGTCGGCTACGGTAGCTCGAAGAAGCGCGACTTGATCGCTTCCGTGTCTACGGTAAAGGCCGATGAAATGTCTAACCTTCCAGTCACCAATATCGCCCAAGGCCTTGCCGGACGCTCACCCGGCCTTATAGTCCAGGCAAGCGGCGGCGGCATCAACTCTGCCCCCACGATCAGCATCCGTGGTGGCGGCGACCCATTGTATGTCATCGATGGTGTCGTGCGTTCGGTAGTGGATTTCCGCAACCTTTCGCCCGACGACATTGAGTCGATGTCAATACTCAAGGACGCTTCCGCGACGGCGGTGTATGGTTCGCGCGCGTCGAATGGTATCGTCCAGATAGTGACGAAACGTGGCAAGAGCGGTCGCGTGAGCATCGACTACGATTTCAACATGTCGTATTCGCAGCCAAATATATGGCCTAAGAAGATGCACTCCTACGAGCGCGCCGAGTGGGCCAACATAGCCAAGAACAATGACCTAATGAACGGCCAGGCCAACCCCGTCTATTCCGACGAGGCCATTCAGGCCATGCGCGACGGCACCGACCTGCTCAACTACAACGACACCGACTGGCGCAAGCTCGTGCTCAAGGACTGGGCTCCGCAACAGAAGCACACCGTGCGACTGACCGGAGGCAACGACGTACACCAGTTCTACATCTCTCTCGGGCACATCGACCAGAACTCGCTCTACCGCAGCAACAACCACTGGATGAAGCGCACCACCTTCCGCATGGCCGAGAGCGCAAACATCAAGGCCATAGGCTTGCAGGTCAACGCCGCCATCGACGGCTACCGCCAGCACCAGGAGCATCCGTACACGTCCACGTCGAGCAGCTACTATCAAGTGTTCTCGCACATCAATGACCGTTCGCCCATGCTTCCAGGAGTCAACAAGTACGGGTTGCCATACAACTCCACCGACAACCCCGTGGCAGAGACCGCAAGCGATGCCGGCTACCAGAGAAGCATAGTCAACGTGATCAACGGAAAGGGCGAGCTGGTATGGTCTTGCCTATGGGTAGACGGCCTGAAAGTGCGCCTCGCGAGCAACTACCGCTACTACGGCGAAACGCAGAAGAACTGGCGCAAGGACGCGGCGCAGTACGACTGGGATTCGGACGTGCCGCAGTATGCGGGCAAACCCCAGTTGTATCATTCCTCAAGCACGGGATATTCCTTCACCAACCAGGCGTTCCTCGAGTATGCCAACAAGTTTGGGGAGCATAGCATATCCGCCCTTGGAGGCTTCGAGCAGTATTACGAGAAGGGAGAGTCGTATAACGCCTCACGCATCAACTACGATTTCCCAATCGACCAAATGGGAGTGGGCCCGGCCAACGACATGCAGAACGGAGGCTCCGAGTCGGAGCTTGGACGCGCCGCGTGGATAGGGCAGTTGAAATACAACTATGCCAACAAGTATTACGCGGAGGCAAGCATACGCTATGACGGCTCCGACTATTTCGCCCCCGGCCATCGTTGGGGCGCGTTCTATAGCGGCGCGCTTGGATGGGTTGTCACCGAGGAGAAGTTCATGAAGAGCCTCGTGGATAAAAACATCTTCAACTCGCTGAAACTTCGCGCCTCTTACGGACAGACAGGTCTTGACAGCAGCGCGGGACGTTTCGCCTATCTCACATCCTACAGCTTGAACAACCAGGCTTATGTCATCAACGGCAAGTATGTGCCAGGATTCTCAGAGGGCAGCCTGCCATCGCCAGACCTCACATGGTATACCACGCGCCAGACAGACATAGGCTTCGACTTCACGTCGCTCAACAGCCGTCTCTATGGCTCGTTAGACTACTTCTATTATTCCACCAAGGGCTATCTGATGTCGCCTACGGGTGAGACCTACCTCAACACCGCCATAGGCATAGGCCTGCCCAAGGTCAAGTCGGACAGTGAGTTCCGCCGCGAGGGTTGGGAAGTGCAGCTCGGTTGGCGCAGCAACATAGGCGACTTGAAGTATGACATATCCGCCAACTTCACGTATTTTGACCAGCTCTGGGCGCTGAACCGCAGCGAGGCTGAGTCGTCGTACATGAACCCATATACCAGGACACAACAGCAGAAAGGCTATTATGGCGTATTGCTCAAGAACCTGGGCTATTACAAGAGCGCAGACGACGTGCTCAACAGCCCTGGCTACAACAGCGCGCTGAACTCAGGCTATCTGACAGCCGGCGACATCAAGTATGAGGACACCAACGGCAATGGCTTTATCGACAGCGGCGACATGCGCCGCCTCGGCAAGTCATCGATGCCACGCGGACAGTATGGCATCAACATGAGCTTCCAGTACAAGGGCTTCTACCTGAGCATGCTGTTCCAAGGCTCCACGTCGTTCGGCATGTACATACCTGGCTCGGCGGCCATGCAGACAAGCCAGACCGGCAACCTGCCAGTGGCGTTCGATTATCAGAAAGACACGTGGACAACCACAAACACCGACGCCAAGTATCCACGCCTCATGGCAAACACGGGCCTTAACGCCAACAACAACTATCAGAGCAGCGACTTCTGGCTGATTAATGGCGCTTACCTGCGCATGAAGGACTTCCAGTTTGGTTATGACCTCAAACATTCGTTGCTTCGCAATGTGGCATGGCTGACGCGTGCCAAGGTAGGCGTATCCGGCCAGAACATCTTCACCATATCGGAGGCCACGAAGTTTGGCCTTGACCCAGAGAACGCTTCTACCCAGAACTATGGCTACCCGGTAGAGCGAGTACTCGCATTCACTTTAAACTTAGGATTCTAAACAATTATGAAACATAAAGTAATAAAGATAGGGTTGCTTGGCATTCTCGCGCTTGGTGCCGCGTCATGCCAGAACACACTCGACACACATCCCACGTCAACATTCGACGAGTCGACAGTATGGGGATCCAAATCCACTGCCGACGCCTTCATCAATGCCACCTACGACAATGTGATAACCATGTTTACGGGCAACTCGTCTTGCGTGGGATGGGAAGCTCGCACCCCTAACGGCGTGAAGTGCTCGCAAGTGGGCGAGGGCATTGACGGCATAGCCACCGAACTTGGCATCGACCGCAATACCGACTTCGGAATCAACAGGTTCGCCCTGCTTCGCCGATGCAACCTCATTATAGAGAAGGCACAGGCTTCCACCACGTTGACGGAGAGCGAGAAAGCCGAGGTCGTGGCCAAGGGACGTTTGCTTCGCGGCCTTGTATTCTTTGACCTCGCGCGCAAGATGGGACGTTTCGTGCCCGTGCGTACGGTCATTGCCACAGGAGAGGAAGAGAAAGCCACCATACCAATGACAAAGGATGTGGCTGAGAGCTATCAGTATGTCATCGAAGACCTTGAGGCGGCAATCCCGGCCATGCCCACGCAGGCGCAGCCCGGAGAGCCTACCAAGTATGCCGCGGAGGTGTTGCTGAGTCGCGCCTGCCTCACGGCATATGCCTACACGAAGAACAGTTCTTACATCGACAAGGCCATCACTTACGCCAAGGACGTGACGGAGAACTGCTCCCTGAGCGACAACTATGGCGGCCTCTTCAACGAGACCGATGAAAACAACGCCGAGATACTGTGGGGGTACTATCGCTTGAAAGCCAACACCAAAATCGGCAACTACGAGGAGCTTATCCGCACCTACCCGAACATCTCGCAAGACGACTGCATAAACTCGCTTTCGCCAAACCTCTTCAAGAACCCCAATGGGCGCACCTATGAGGGATGGGCCATCTATTTCCCCACGCAAGACTTGGTGGACCAGTATCTCGTGACAGACGAGAAGACGGGCAAGGCATTGCCTTGGTATGAGACGTCACAGTATAAGGAAAACGTGGAGAGCCTTGACCCTAATTCCGTGACAGAGGCAGGACAGATAGACGCTTATAACCAGAAGAACGGCAACGCCCGCCGCATGCCTACCCCACAAGACTTCTCGCAGCTTAACGCGGCTTACCCGACCAACCTGCGCTATGACAAGCTGAAAGCCGGTTCATCGCGCAACCTTTCCGAATTGATGTACAGCGGCCGTGACGCCCGCTTCGCGACATCAATCGCCTACGACGGAACCACGTGGATAGGCGAGCTTGTGGAGACCAACCTTGGCGGCAACAGCTCCATGGGCGTGCGCGACAAGGAAGACGGTGGCTGGTACAACACGACGACAGGCTATTATTGGCGTAAGTCGAACATCGAGAACCCTGAGCCACGCGCCTATTTCGACTGCCAGGTGCAGCTCCACTATGACATGTGCCGCACAGGTGAGGCTTACATGAACCTTGCCGAGGCTTATCTGTTGAAGAAAGATGTTGCCAAGGCCGTGGAGGCTCTCAATGCCACTCGCGTAAAGCACGGCAAGATAGCCCCGTCCACGGCCTCGACAGAGGAAGAGGCATGGACAGACTACATCCGTGAGCGCCGCGTGGAGATGGCAAATGAGAATGGCGACATCTATTTCAGCTATTTGCGCTGGGGCAAGTATGGCGGCTATGCCAACCATGGCCGCGCGGCCGGCGACATCGTGTACGACCTTGACCGTCCAGTGTACAAGATAGAAATATCACGCGACCGCTCGCAGCTGCTTGTCAACCAGATGACGCTCCTTGGCAGCGCGAACCGCCAATTCACGACAAAGCGTTATCTCTTCCCCATCAGCCAGGGATTCCTTGACACTCGTGAGGCTTACGACCTTGACCATGAGCAAAATGAGGGCTGGTAAGCTGAGGTGTCCATATTAATTATTCATTCGAAAATATTGAAGAGCATGAAGTTTTTGAAATTCATAATAGCCATGTTCGTGACGGCTTTGAGCTGCACGTCATGCCTGGAGAGCAACCTTGAGGAAATTGATACCTATGACGGCAATGACATCACCGCGGGCTACGCCTGGTATCGCTACAAGGGCGATAACACGATCAACGCGAGTGGTGAGCAGCAGGTCATCCAGAAGCAGCTGCAGCGCACGGCGCAAGCCATCGATGCCGATGCCGCCACGTGCGCGTTGCAGTTCAGCGTGCCGACCAACTTCTCTGAGCAGGAGAGAGCCAACGTGAACATAAACAATATTGTCGTGGCCGTCAGCATATCCACAGCGGCAGTGATGACACCAGTGGAGGGCGCTCCAAAGCTCGGCGTGCCCGCCGATTGGTCTACTCCCCACAAGTATGCCGTGAAGGCCGCAGACGGCAACACTAAGATTTGGACCATCAGCGTCGCCCTCAATAAATAAGGAGGGTCTTATGACACATACTCGCGTTGCCCCGTGTGGGTCATGACGCTTCCTTTCAGCGATAATCAAGGACAATGCTTCCTTTTCAATAATGGGGAGCGTTGTCCTTTTCGTATGCTGCCAGGAATCGTTGGTTATGCTTATGGCGCAAAATAATTCACGCAAAAGAAACGTGAGTCTCGGATTTTATGCTTACCTTTGCCATATTATGAACAACGAATAACCTGCTAATTAAAGCCATGATAAAATATTGTCTCTTTTTTGTCGCATTGTCGTGTGCCGTCGCGCCGCTCCAGCTCCATTCCCAGACAGGCACGCCCGCGGAACCCGTGCGCTATGTAGGCGGCGAGATATGCAACCCGCGACTGCACGAGGGCGGCTTCCGCTATGTCATAGGCACTGAGAACATTCAGGTGATGAGGGCAAACCGCACAGATGGCACGGTGACGGACCCGAACGTCGCCGACTCGGTGAACACGATTGGCTGGACATATAACCACGCGCCAAACCTGACCTATTGGAATGGCAAGTTCTATCTCGAATACCTGGCCAACCCCAAGGACGAGCAGCAACCTCCTGGGCACACGCTCCTCGTGACCTCGACAGACGGGCGCGACTGGGGCAAGCCATTCGTGGTGTTCCCCATGTACAAGGCACCCAAGGGCGTGACCATCCCAAAGCCATATTATGGCTATATCATGCACCAGCGCATGGGCTTCTACACCGCGCCAAACGGCAGGCTGCTCGTGGTGGGCTTCTACGGCCACAGCTACAACCCCTTCAAGGAAGGTGGCATAGGCAGGGTGGTGCGCGAGATGAAGACCGACGGCACCATGGGACCGATCTATTTTGTGCGCTATTCCTCGCACGCCGCTTGGAACGAGACAAACACGGCTTATCCCTTCTTCGAGCGTTCTAAGGACAAGGGGTTCAAGGAGGCATGCAGGGCATTGCTTGCAGACAGGTTAAAGACGCTGCAGTGGATAGACGAGGACCGCGGCTTGGATGGCTTCTACACCTTGAAAGACTCAATCAACCGCGTGCAGGCCACGAGCTATTTCCACCGGCGCGACGGCAAGGTCGTGGCGTTGTGGAAATGGTCTTACGCCGCCCTCTCACCCGACGAGGGGCGGAGCTGGTCCACGCCCGTGCGCTGCCCGTCGCTCATCATGGCTGGCGGCAAGCAGTGGGGACAACGCACGGCCGACGGCCGCTATGCCTTGGTGTTCAACCCGATAGAGACCCAGCCCTACCGTTATCCGCTGACCATGATGACAAGCCGCGACGGCATCGTCTTCGACTCGATAGGCGTTGTCCACGGCGAGGTGCCACCACGCCGCTTCATGGGCGAAAACAAGGATTTCGGCCCATGCTACGTGCGAGGCATAACCGAGGGCGAGCAGACACCGCCCGGCAACGACATGTGGCTCACCTACAGCGTCAACAAGGAGGACATCTGGGTGAGCAGGGTTCAGTTGCCGGCACGCACCACATGGACGGGGCCTGTGGACGATAACTTCGACGGCGTGGCCGAGGGCGGTGCGATACCCAACTGGAACATATACCGCCCGCAGTGGTGCCAAGTGTCGGTCGACGCACTGCATCATCTCAGTCTTCGCGATGAGGATCCATACGATTACGCGCGAGCCATTCGCGTGTTCGAGGAGGCGAAAAAGGTGAACATCAGTTTCGACATCAACGTGGAGGAGGAGCACGACGAGCCCCTTGAGGTGGATGTCACCGACAGGCATGGCGCGCGCGCCGTGTCACTGAGTTTCCATCATGGGCAAATCACCATGGCGGGTAAACCCTGCGGCGACTATAAGGTGGGCCAATGGCGGACGGTCTCCATAGGCATTGACGGCGACGGGCTGAAGGTCAATGGTGTGGCGCTGGCTCCGCTGCACGCGGTGAAGGGTGTGGAGCGCCTGAGCTTCCGCACCGGCCGTTATCGCGAGTTGCCCGACAGGAACACGCCAAACCAGGAACTCGCGCCACCACTGCCAGGATGCGACAAGAAAGTGGCTCCGTCGCGATACCTTATAGACAATGTGTCGATAAGGTAGAATGAGCGAAGAATTAAACTTAACATTAAAACCTGAAATAATAAGATGCGACAAAAACGACAATTGTTTGCGGCTATGGCCTTGTGCCTTTTAGCAATCCCCAACGCCATGGCCCAACGCCACGTGCCATTGAGATATTGGTTCGACACCCCGACCACGCTGCGAGGTCATGCCGTGTGGCTCTCGTCGGCCACGGACCGCAACCCCACGAAGCAGCAGGTGGAGAGCGCGGGCGACACGTCATACAACCCAGACCAGGAATGGGAGTCACAGTCGCTTCCCATAGGCAACGGCAACATCGGCGGCAACGTGTTCGGTTCGGTGGAGGCAGAGCGCATCACGTTCAACGAGAAGACGCTGTGGCGCGGAGGCCCCGACACGTCGCGAGGCGCGGCCTACTATTGGGACGTGAACAAGCACTCGGCGCCCGTGATGGTGAAGATACGCGAGGCGTTCGGGCGAGGCGACTGGAAAGAGGCGGCGCGGCTCACCCAGGAAAACTTCAACAGTGTGGTGCCTTACGAGACGGCGGCGGAAAATCCGTCGCGCTTCGGCAGCTTCACCACGGCAGGCGAGTTCTGCGTCGAGACAGGGCTCAGCGCAGTAGGCATGACGCATTATCGCCGGGAGCTCTCGCTCGATTCCGCGCTGGCCAAGGTGAGCTTCAGCAAGGATGGCGTGGACTACAAGAGGGAGTTTTTCGTGTCGCACCCGGCCAATGCCATGGTGGTTCGCTTCACGGCTTCGCAGGGCGGCAAGCAAGACCTGACGCTAAGGTACACGCCCAACCCCGTGTCCACAGGCACGATGACTGCTGACGGCACTGACGCGCTTTGCTGGACAGCCAGGCTTGACAACAACAACATGGAGTATGTCGTGCGCGTGAAGGCAGTGGCAAAGGGCGGAACGGTGGCCAACAACGACGGCAAGCTCACGATAAAGGGCGCCGACGAGGTGGTGTTTCTCATCACGGCCGACACCGACTATCGCGCAAACTACGACCCAGACTTCAATGACCCGAAAGCATATGTGGGTGTGGACCCCGTGAAGACTACAGCCGATTGGCTCGCCAAGGCCGCGGCAAAGGACTACGCATACCTGCTGAACGAGCACTTTGCCGACTACTCAAGTCTCTTCGGCAAGGTGAGGCTCGACATCAACGAGGCCTCCGTGGGCGACGACCTGCCCATAGGCCGCCGTTTCGCGGCTTACAGGCAAGGCAAGCCCGACTATTATCTTGAGCAACTCTATTACCAGTTTGGCCGCTATCTGCTCATTGCGTCGTCGCGCCCGGGCAATATGCCCGCAAACCTCCAGGGCCTTTGGCACAACAACGTGGACGGGCCGTGGAGAGTGGACTACCACAACAACATAAACCTGCAGATGAACTACTGGCCGGCTTGCCCAACGGGATTGGAACAGTGCGAACTGCCGCTCTTCGACTTCATACGCACGCTCATAAAGCCCGGCACGGTGACGGCGAAGTCGTATTTCGGCACGCGCGGTTGGACGACATCCGTATCAGGAAACATCTTCGGCTTCACGTCGCCGCTCGCAAGCCAGGATATGTCGTGGAACTTCTCGCCATTCGCTGGGCCGTGGCTCGCCACGCACCTGTGGGATTTCTACGACTTCACTCGCGACCGCCATTTCCTCGCGAAGTATTATGACATACTGAAAGGTTCCGCCGACTTCGCCTCCGACTATCTGTGGCACCGCTCTGACGGCGTTTACACTGCCGCGCCCTCCACGTCGCCAGAGCACGGCCCCGTGGACCAAGGCGCGACATTCGCCCACGCCGTGATACGCGAGGTACTCATGGACGCGGTGGAGGCGAGTCGTGTGCTCGGCAAGAGCGCTAAAGACCGCCAACAGTGGGAAGACGCGCTGAAGCACATCGCGCCTTACAAGATAGGCCGCTACGGACAACTCATGGAGTGGTCCACCGACATCGATGACCCGAAAGACGAGCATCGCCACGTGAACCACCTCTTCGGCCTGCATCCCGGACACACCATCTCGCCCGTGACGACACCAGAACTGGCAAAGGCCGCGAGGGTGGTGCTCGAACATCGTGGCGACGGCGCCACGGGATGGTCGATGGGATGGAAGCTCAACCAATGGGCGCGACTGCACGACGGAAACCACGCCTACAAGCTCTATGGCAACCTGCTGAGGCATGGCACGCTCGACAACCTGTGGGACACCCACCCGCCATTCCAGATCGACGGCAACTTCGGCGGCACGGCGGGCGTGACGGAGATGCTGCTCCAAAGCCACATGGGATTCATACATTTATTGCCAGCCTTACCCGACGCTTGGGCCGAAGGCTCGGTGAGTGGGTTGTACGCACGTGGCAACTTCACCGTCTCCATCAGCTGGAAGCAAGGCAAGCTCGCCAAGGCGACAATCCTCTCAGGCTCGGGCGTGCCTTGCGTTGTGCGCTATGGCGACGCTGAGTTGAAGTTCAAGACAAGGAAAGGTGTGCGCTACACCGTTGTGGCCGAGGGCCAGAAGCTGAAAGTCGTGGCAGAAGGCAAATGACATGGCGCGGCAAAAGGATTATTGTCCGCGGAGAAGAATTATCGTTATTTTTTTTCGAGAAAAAAGACGGGAAAGGTTTGCTAATTAGCTAAAAATATGTAACTTTGCACGCTGTTTAGGGGATATTGTCCCTATGCATTAAAGTTAGAACCTTAAAATAGTTGGATGAAGAAAGACAATTTGAAAGATCAGTACCGCATCAATGGACAGATTCATGTGCGGGAAGTTCGTGTGGTAAGTGATGGCGGCTCAGAGGTGATGCCTACACGCAAGGCCTTGGATTTGGCTCGTCAGCAAGAGCTCGATTTGGTCGAGATCTCCCCAAACGCTCAACCACCAGTCTGTCGTATCATCGACTATAGCAAGTTCCTCTACCAGCAGAAGAAGCGCCAAAAGGAGATGAAGCAAAAGCAGGTCAAGGTGGAGGTCAAGGAGATACGCTTCGGACCCCAGACCGATGACCACGACTACCAGTTCAAGCTCAAGCACGCCAAGGAGTTCCTCCAGGAGGGCAACAAGGTGCGTGCTTACGTGTTCTTCCGCGGTCGCAGTATCCTCTTTAAGGACCAAGGCGAGGTGCTCTTGCTCCGTTTTGCCAACGACTTGGAGGAAGTGGCAAAGGTGGAGCAGCTGCCGAAGCTCGAAGGAAAGAAGATGTTCCTCTTCCTCGCGCCTAAGAAGGCCGGCGTGGCTAAGCAAAGCCAGCAAAAGCGCGACAGGCTCGCAAAGGAAGCCGTGGAGAAAGAGCAGCAAAAGCTGAAAGACGAGGAGGACGCCAAGAAGAAAGGGCTGCTCGGTAACGCGAAAGGAGCTGAGGGCCTTCTCGCGAAGCTCAACGCCGAGGATTGAAAACATCAGCGTGTCGCCTCTCGCACGACATTGGAAATATCACTGTGTGGCCCCGCCTGGTATATGCGTTGCCACCTTTCATAAACAATAAATAAACAATAACAAAAATGCCAAAAGTAAAGACAAACTCCGGCGCGAAGAAGAGATTCACATTCACCGGAACAGGTAAGATCAAGCGTCATCACGCTTATCACAGTCACATCTTGACTAAGAAGACGAAGAAGCAAAAGCGTAATCTGGTTCACCAGACTCTCGTGGACGGCACCAACCTCAAGCAGGTGCGCGACTTGCTTTGCCTCCGTTAACTTAAACAGGCGTGTTAAAAGTAAACTTAGTCAAAACGAATTAAAGAAGAAAAATTATGCCAAGATCAGTAAATCACGTAGCATCGAAAGCTAAGAGAACAAGGATACTGAAGAAGACCAAGGGCTACTTTGGTGCCCGCAAGAACGTGTGGACCGTAGCCAAAAACACTTATGAGAAGGGTCTCACATACGCTTACCGCGACCGTCGTACCAAGAAGCGCAACTTCCGCGCTCTTTGGATTCAGCGTAT
>DJQL01000069.1:0-1894 GCA_002437565.1 Prevotella sp. UBA6387 | reverse complement strand
GCTGGCATCGAGATCAACCGCAAGGTGCTTGCTGACCTCGCCATGAACAACGAGGCCGCTTTCAAGGCTATCGTCGAGAAGGTGAAGTAAGAGATGTCCTGAAAAGGAATTAATAAGTAACCAATCATAAACAAGGGATGTGTCACACGTTGTGCGCATCCCTTGTTTCTTTTGTCTTATGTAAACAACAGGCGCAAGTCCATGCATAAGAATGTTTCCGGTTTGATGCCGTTGTCTCCAACTACGACCGCTGCCGTGGGCTTATACATTGCGCGGAAGCGTTCAAGTCCTGTCGTGCTGGCCTCACTGTTGCTTTTGACCTCAATGGCGACAACCTTTTGGTTCTTTTTGATGACGAAGTCGACTTCATCATTTCCGTCTCTCCAATAGTACACTTCAAGCCGATGTACGAATGCCTCGCTGACAATGAACGCTCCAATGGCCGACTCAAACACCTGTCCCCACCTCTTGCTGTCGGCCATGGCTTCTTTGAAGCTCATGCCGCTCTGCACGCTCAGCAGCGCGTTGTTGTAAACCTGATATTTTGGGATGCTGGCACGCTTGCGGGCCTTGTCAATCGAGAACTTCTGCAGTCCAGTCACAAGTCCGCTGTCTCCAAGGAGGTTGAGATAGCCAGCGAGTGTCACGGTGTTGCCCGCGTCTTGCAATGCGCCAAGCATCTTCGTGAGCGAGAGAATCTTTCCAGAGTATGATACGCTCAACTCAAATGTCTGCCGTAGCAACGCAGGTTTGCTGATTGGTGAGTCCATGAGGATGTCCTTGTTGATGGTGGCATCGATGATGGCTCCATTGATATAATTTCTCCATCGTTCCTCGTCATCTATGAGGGAAGCTGCGCCAGGGTATCCGCCATAGTAGATATACTGCTCAAGCGTCATGCCAAAGGCATCTCGCATCTCAGCGTAGCTCCAGTGTCCCATCCTGATTTCCTCGTATCGTCCCATCATCGACTCTGCCAACCCTTTCTCCAGTAGCACTCGTGAGGAACCAAGCAATATCACTTTCATGTTGACATGGTTGAGGCTGTCGGCATCCCATTCTTTCTTTACATATTCGCTCCAGTTCTTGAGTTTTTGTATCTCATCGATCACGAGTATCATCTCTGTGTCTTGCTGTATGCGCATTTGCAATCGCGTGTAGCTCCAGCACTCGCTTATCCATGTGGATGAAGTGGAGGAAATGGTGTCGGCGGAATAAAACAGAAACGGCTTGCCACAGTCGTCCAAGACCTGTCTCACCACGGTTGACTTACCTATCTGGCGTGGACCCATTACGACTTGCACGAACCTTCTCGGTTCTTCCAGTCGCTTCCTTATGGTTTTATATACGTTTCTTTTGTACATGCCTCAATATTAACCTTTTATCTTAATGGTTTGCCATTCTTGGCAGTGATTACTCAACGTCTTGACTGGAATTACTCAGCGCACTGAGTAAAATTACTCATTGCATTGAGTAATTTTCCTTGGACGTTGGCAAAATTAGATAAAAATCCCGAATTATTAGCCAGTTATGACAAGAAAATGGATAAATAATTACAGTTAATGTGATGTGATAAATGGGCTAATTCAAGGCAAATGCATAATAAGGGTTAACTTTTCAGTAAATTCTTTATAAATGTATCTATTATTAGTTGATTATTAGCAATTCTTTTATCCTCAAAAGGCTGTTAGAATTACCAGCCTGAAATAAAACTTAAATAAATTCAACCGAAATGGGGGAGTTTCTCATATTTTATGTTTATCTTTGCCATGTGCTAGATATTCTTTATTTGAGTCTTTTAGCAGCACTAAGTAAGTGATTTTTCTGGCATATGCAGTCGTTGGGTAATTTATTATTTTCTAACGAACTGCGTTTATATAAAATCAAAAGCCTG
>DJQL01000010.1:1610-11020 GCA_002437565.1 Prevotella sp. UBA6387 | reverse complement strand
CTCATGGGGGGCTGTTCGCCCCCAAAAAAACTCCGTGTTTTCAAGTATAGAGTATTAGACTAAGCCTGTACCAGAAATTGCAGTTCTATATTGAACTTGCAGATAAATATGAACAAAGAATTAAACATATCGTTGATTTTTGACAACTTAGTAAAATCCCAAACATTAAGTTTAAATCAACGCATGCACTACCTTTATACAAAGGTCGTCAAAATACTTAAAATATGCAAGTAATACTTTGAAAATCTCGCCTATAATCTTGAAAACCATTTGAGAATAGTTTCCAGCAAACAGTTTTTGTGCAGTATTTCTAAATAATATGGGAAGGATTACCATAAAAAGTTGCTTATTGTCAGTCAATCTGCGTATTTTTGCATAAATATTTTTAAGTCAATGAATAAGATAAAAACAATTTACAATATGAACATTCACCATTTACTTGTGGGCGGACTATGCCTCCTGGCACCATCCGGCACGGCCTTGGCACAGTCTGCCCCAACCGAGTTCAAGCTGATACAGTACAAGGTAGCCAATCCCGACAACACGCCACGCCCCGTGTTCTCATTGCCAAGCCGCCGGCAGATGCTATGGAACGAGACCGAATTTTACGCTTTCTTCCACTATGGCATGGACACCTATACTGGCAAGGAATGGGGCGACGGGACAGAAGACGAAGCCACATTCGCGCCCACCCGTGTGCCCGACCCGGCACAATGGCTGCGCGTGGCCAAGTCGGCAGGCATGAAAGGCGGCATTGCCGTGGTGAAACACCACGACGGATTTTGCCTGTGGCCGACAGCCACCACCACGCACAGCGTGCTGCATTCAACCACCGACAACGCACGCAAGACTAATATTCCACGCGACTTCGCCCGTGCGGCACGCAAGCTGAAGATGAAATACGGCTTCTACGTCTCGCCATGGGACTTAAGCAGCAAGTACTGGGGCGAGCAGGATGCCAACGGCAACTATACTGACAATTACGCCAAAAAAGTGTTCTTCCCACAATGCGTGGAACTGGCCAAGTACGGCAGCGACCAGTTTGAGATGTGGTTCGACGGTGCCACAGGCGGAGACCATGCAGGCTACTATGGTGGCGCCTATGGCGGAAAGGGGACCACTGGCCACAGGAAGATAGACAACGCGCAGACATTCTACGACATACCCAACCTGCGCGACTCCATACACGCATTGCTGCCCAATGTGGTGATGTGGGGCGTGGGCGGCGAGGTGCGCTGGATAGGCAACGAGGCCGGGCACGCCGGCGAGACGTGCTGGTCGATGGGCGACGGAGAGAGCGGCACGGAAAACGGATGGCAATGGCATCCTGGCGAAAGCGACGCCAAGGCCACCACGGGCGGATGGTTCTGGAAGAAAAACGAGAAAGTGCTGTCAGCCGAACGTCTGTTTCAGATGTATCTCGAAACCGTAGGGCGCAATGCCACATTAATATTAAACCTGCCGCCCGACGTTAACGGGCTTATCCCCGATGCCACGGCAAGACGCATGGCGGAGTTAGGGAAGATGCTACGCTCACGTCTCGGCAAAGATCTCGCCCGGAAAGCTTCTATAAGCGTCAGCGAAGAGCGTGCCGCAGGGCTGCATCGCGACTATTCGGCACACAACCTAACCGACGGACGTACAGACACCTACTGGGCTACGAACGACGGCACGACACGAGCCACAATCACGCTGACGTGGAGCAAGCCGACAACCGTCAGATACGTGCAACTGATGGAGCACATCAAGTTGGGACAACGTGTGCGCTCCTTTACGATAGAAACAAGCGACGACGGCATCCATTTCACGCCACGAGCCACCGATATCGCCACGACAACCATAGGCTATAAGCGCATCATACCGCTCAACGGCTCCACGGCCAACAGTTATGGCAGCGGATATGCCGTGCGCGCAATGCGCGTGACGATAAACGACAGCAAGGCATGCCCACTGATACAAAGTCTCTCCGTGTTCTAACAAACATCAAAGGAAAAAAAGGGAAAAATGAAAACCTCAAGATATTTCGACAGACTGGCATCCATGGCACTTGCCATGAGCTTTTCGCTTTCCGTTTCGGCACAGACATCCGACCGCAGGTTGTGCGACTTCGAGACCGACGACTCATACGTTTCGGTCGGAGCATACGACACATGGGAATCGTCGCCATTCCACAACAGCAGTATGCCAGCCAACGTGCGTGTCGTCTGCAACCACTTGACCGCTCCCGACCCTGTGCGTGGCTTCGCTCCCAACCCCTCTAAAAAGATTCTCGGCATACAGCGTTCGCGCTTCGGCAGCAACACGTTCGGCGCGTTAATCAGGCTCCGCGAGCCTTTCGCGCAGACAAAACAAAAGCAGTATGTCCATGTGAAGATTTACTCTCCCAAAGCTGGCCCAGCTATGCTCATAGGGCTTGGCAACCGCAATGACCGGCCAAGCCAGTCGCCCATGACTGAGCAGTTTTGGAGCACGGCTTCGCAACCGCTTGTCGCCAACCAGTGGAACGACGCCGTGTTCACCGTGTCGGGTGCCAACGGCATAACCATACGCTACCTGCTCATCGTGCCCGATGCCACGTCGCCACACAACCTCAATTCGGACTTTGCAGCATACATCGACGACATCGTGCTGAGCGGCGACGCGCAGCCATTTTTCACGACAAGCGCAAAGACTGTGGTCAAGACTTTCGCCAAGGGCGACCGCATAATCCTGAGCCGTGGCGTAGACGATTTGGGAGGAGGTCTCAACGGAGACATTTTGCTTGCTGACGGCAGCCCATTGACAGGCAAGACAGCGGTGTGCGGAAAGCCACTCAGCGTGAAGGTCGTGCCCGCGCCAGGCTTCCATTTCTATAAACTCGTAATCCGCCACGGACGCAATCTCGACGGGAAGGCCGAGAACAATTGGACAGAGACCACCGTCAGCACGTCGCAATTCCGCGATGGCAAATACACCATTCCAGCCTCCGTCGTTGACGGCGACATGAGGCTCGTGCCGTACTTCAGCAATACGGTGAAATGAAAAGACAATAAAAACACAAGACTCTCTCCTTCAAGTTTAAAAATCCTAACCATTTGGCAAGAAGAGGTTAGGATTTTTTTCATGCCTTGCCATACTATCCATGAAAAAGCAAATAACATTAATAAACGTAAAAGATTGTAAAAATACTTGCCCCCCCGTTAAAAAAGTTAATTTTGCAAATAAAGTCATTCACAAACACACTCTGATCTTAAGCCTACAGGCATGTTTCCAAGCAACAACTACACGGAGTAAAAATAAACTTCTCTAAAATAACAAAAACTAATTATTAAAAACTGTTTGTCAATATGAACAAAAACAAGACATTCCCAGTTGCATTGCTCATGACCTCGCTTGTTGCCTTCCCAGCAAGCGCGTCGCCCGACAATGCCACAATAAGTAACTTGGCAACGCAGCAACAGACATCCCCATGCAAGGGTGTCGTGGTTGACACAAGTGGTGAGCCACTTGTTGGCGTATCCATAGTGGTAAAAGGCACTTCCAACGGTACCGTGAGCAGTATCGACGGTGACTTCAGCATAAATAATGTAAAGGAAGGCACCCGCCTTGTAGTTTCATTCATCGGTTTCTCCTCTAAAGAAGTGGTATGGAACGGCACACCTTTGAAAATAACCCTTACGGAAGACAACAAAACCCTTGACGAAGTTGTGGTCGTGGGCTTCGGCACACAAAAGAAAGAGAACCTTACGGGTTCTGTCGCGCAAGTAAAGATGTCTGATGTGCTCGGCGACCGTCCCGTGACCAATGCCGCAGCCGCCTTGCAGGGGGCTATGCCTGGCCTGACAATTGGCGGAGGAACGGGGCCTGGCCAATCAAAATCGTTCAACATACGTGGCACGCTGTCTATCAATGGGGGCTCACCACTCGTGCTTATAGATAACGTTGAAGGCGACATAAGCCTTCTCAACCCCGACGACATAGAAAGCGTGTCGGTGCTGAAAGATGCCGCATCATCTGCAATCTACGGCGCACGCGCGGCTGGCGGCGTAATTCTCGTTACCACAAAACGACCGAAAGACAAGACAAAGCTCAATCTCAACTATAATTTCAACGTAGGTTGGGAGAGATCCCTTAACGTGCTTGAACAATCGTCGCTCACCGAATATCTTGACGCATACATAGAGGCTGGCTATACAAATTCTTACTGGGCGGGCAACGGGGACGTGTCGAAATGGCGCGACTACCTGCAACAGTACAAGCAGAACCCAGGTTCGCTCAACACCGTTGGCGACGGCATTCTGAAAGATGATGATGGCCGTGTATATTGGCTAAGCGAGAAGAACATGTATAAGAACATCCTAACAACAGGCGCACTCAACAACCACAACATCTCTATTTCAGGCGGCGGCGACCGTATTCGCTTTCGAATGTCGGCTGGATACAACCACGAGAACGGACCTCTGAAAACCAGCAAGGATACATACACGCGCAAGAACATATCAGCATTCATATCGGCAGATGTGAACAAGTGGTTCACACAGGAGGCTAACCTGCTCTACACCGATGCCGACAAGAAAGAGCCAAAGGTGGTAGGCAACATGATGGGGTTCTACACCACGCGTCTCGTGAGCTATTATCCCGAAGGTAACATACCAGGTGAAATTCTCGGAATAGACGAAGACCTGCCTTCTCAGACACCAGGCAATATGCTCAGGCTTGCGCCTGTGCAATACACCAACACCGCCGTGACACGAATATCGACACGCTCCATATTCAAGCCACTGAAAGACTGGACTATAACCGCCGAATACACTTTCGACAAAAAAGACATCGATTCACACTTCTACTCGGGACGTTTTCGCTTCGCAGACACGCAGCTGGCTGCCAAGTGGTCTGTGGAGCAAGGCCAGGACTACTACCAGATGCAAGACCAGCAAAAACGCTACAATGCGCTCAATATATTTTCCAACTACGAGCATCACTGGGGCAAACACTCATTCAAGGCAATGGCTGGCTTCAACCAGGAAAGCTACTCTTACAAGAACTTCTTCGGACAAGTGAAAGGTCAGACTACTCCCTCTGTGCCGTCTTTTGCTGGCGGCACTGGCGACAAGACCATCACTGACAGCTACTCGGAATATTCTATCCGTAGCGGCTTCGCACGTCTCAACTATGCCTTCAATGACCGCTACCTACTTGAGCTGAATGGACGCTACGATGGTTCATCGAAATTTCCTAAAGACGACCGCTTCGGTTTTTTCCCATCTGTGTCGATTGGTTGGCGTCTCGGCCAGGAAAAATTCATGGACTGGTCGAGATCATGGCTCGACGACATTAAATTACGTGCCAGCTACGGCTCCATCGGCAATCAAAACATCAACCCTTATCAATTTCTGCCTACAATGTCGGTAGGTCAAAGCACCGTGTGGCTCGACAAGAACGACAAGGTGAATGTCATCTCGTCGCCAGGGCTTGTCAGCAGCAGCTTCACGTGGGAGACTGTGAAGACCATCAATTTCGGTGTTGACCTCACGGCCTTAAACAACCGCCTACAACTCACATTCGACCTCTATCGTCGCCGAACCAACGGTATGCTTGCCGCCGGCATAGAGATACCTTCCGTTGTAGGCGCATCGGCTCCCCTGCAGAATGTGGCAGACCTAACCTCCAAAGGTTGGGAACTCAACCTCACATGGCGCGACCGCATAGGCGAATTCGCGTACAACATCGGTTTTAACATCTATGACAACACTGCAAAAATAAAGAAATACAATAATGAGTCGGGGCTCCTCAGCGACTACTATGTGGGGCAGAGACTCGGTGAAATTTGGGGCTACGTGTCTGACGGCTACTACACAATAGACGACTTCGTGCTCGACGACGCTAAGCGTGGAGTATGGACATTGAAAGAAGGCGTAACGTCCATCCAGGGCGTGAAGGTACAGCCTGGCGACGAGAAGTTCAAGGATCTCGACGGCAACGGTGTTATCGACAGTGGTGCCGGTACCTTAGACAACCCTGGAGACCGCAAGATTATCGGCAATAACCGCGCACGCTTCCAGTTCGGCGCAAACCTTGGAGCAAGCTACAAAGGCTTCAGCCTCGACGTGCGCCTGCAAGGTGTAGGCAAGCGCGACTACTGGCTATCTGGTTCTTCAATATTCCCATTTGCCGGCTCTGGTTCGTCTGACGCAGTGTTCCAACCACTGTTTTCCAACCAGACCAATTATTGGACAGCCAAAAGCTATGACCCCGAAAGCCCCGACTACATGGTGGCAAAGAACCCTAATGCCAAACTGTTCCGAATATACGACCAGGGTAACAACGTTGGCTCGAACACACGCGTGAGCGACAAGTATCTGCAAAACGCCGCTTATCTGCGCATAAAGAACATCACTCTCGGCTACACATTGCCGCGCAACTGGGTGAAGTGCGCACTCATGGAGTCGGCACGCATATACGTGAGCATAGAGAACCTCGGCACAATATCCGACCTGCCTAAGGGTTACGACCCTGAAGGCAACACCCAAAACGCCATCGTATGGGATTATCCTTACTACCGCACAATATCATTGGGCGCTAACATAACATTCTAAAAAACTAAAACGACCATTACAATGAACATTAAGATATTCGCCACGGCAGCACTTGCCGCATCGCTCACCATGACAGGCTGTAACGACGACTTTCTTGAGAAAATACCCAAGACCGACCTCACCGAAGCAAATGCTTTCCTGGAATACAACAACTTCAAGGCCTTCATGTATCCATGCTACGACCTCTTCACCAATACGACCATACGCACCAACCTTAATAGCAATGTGGTGAGTTCGGTGTTTTACGGTGACTGGTATGGCGGGCTCGTAACAAGCCGCGACAACGCACGAAATCCATACGCCTATCAAGCCATCACGCAAACCTCATCTGGGGGTGGTTGGGACTTTTCGGTCATCCGCCGCATAAACATCATGCTCAGCCATTTAGACGACGGAGTGCTCAACGAGGCCGAGGCCAAACACTGGCGTTCGGTGGGATACTTTTTCAAGGCGTGGTGGTATATGGAGCTGATAGACCGTTTCGGTGATGTGCCATGGATAGACAAGGTAATCAACGAGAACAGCGAGGAGACCTACGGTCCACGCACGCCGCGTGCAGAGGTTGCACAGCGCATTGTCGAGTGTTTGGAGTATGCCGCGCAGAACCTTGGCAATTTCGAGGACGGCGACAACACCATCACAGCAAATGCGGTGAAAGCCGCACTGTCACGATTTCTGCTGCGCGAGGGAACGTGGGCGAAGTATCACGGACTCGATGAGCCTTACGAGCAGTATCTCACGAAGTGCCTTGAAGTGTCGCAAGACCTCATGAACCAGTACCCTACACTTTACAAAGGCACGGAGAAGTATCCCGCTGCCGGCTATGGAGAGATGTGGACTACGGAGGATCTTACAAACGTGCCTGGCGTAATTTTCTTCAAGCAGTACTACGACGGCATACTGATGAACCGCTTCAACGACTTCGAGCACATCGCCGCACACTTTGAAGACGTGCCGCAATACACCGTAGACATGTTTCTTATGAAGAATGGCTTGCCTATCGCAAACCCGAAATCTGGTTACAAAGGCGGCAAAGGCAAGGACATGTGGGACACGTTCGACAGCCGTGACCCACGCCTATACCAGAACATACAGCCGCCATACGTGGTAGCAACCAATGGAGGCGCGGCTGACGGCATAAACTCGTTCAAGACATGGAAATACCTTAAAGAGGGGGACGTTGTTGAGGGACATACCGTGACGGCAGAGGAAGCTACAAAGTACCGCACATACATGGACTACCTAGGCGCGAACACACAATGCCTGCGCGGCGGCTCGTTCGGTGGCACTGGCATGAAGAGGGTGCCAGGACAGAATTGGGGCGCGTCCTTGACTAAGAACAGTCCCAACCTTACCGACAACTCCACTACCGCTTATATGCGTTGTCGTACAGGCTACTACACATGGAAGCACTACGACATGTGGGAATTCTCTACTGGATCAAGCGCATACTGCACAGCCGACAAGCCAATCTTCAAAATTGAGGAAGTGTTGCTCAACTATGCAGAAGCCGCATGGGAACTCGGACGCTTCGATCAAAGTGTTGCAGACAAGACCATCAACCTGCTACGCGACAGGTCGAACGTGGCACGCATGAAGGTGGCTGAAATAGATGCTAACTTTGATCCAAACCGTGACAAGGGCAACGCACCTTGGTGGACAGGCAAGGGTGGTAAATTCGGCAACTACGAAGTTGACCCTGTGCTGTGGGAGATACGCCGTGAGCGTCAGATTGAACTTTTTGGCGAGGGATTCGCATTCTACGACGTACGTCGCTGGGCAAAGGCTGCATATTACGTGAACCGTCAGCCATGTGGCATGTGGATAAAGGCAGATGACAATCCTTATGGGACTGCAAAGAGCAAATACTCGGGCAGTTTCGTCGACTACGACGAGATACAGCGCACTGGCAAGGCCAATGGTGAAAACAATTCAGCAGGCTCTGGTTGGATATACACCTATCCAAGTCCATTGACCGATGGAGGTTGGCTCGATACATATTATCTCATGATGGTGCCTACAAACCAGATTGTGCTCAACCCACAGCTGACACAGAATCCTGGCTATAATGAATTGTTTGGACTCAACGGCAACAACGATTCAAAATGACAGTTTGATGTAGCATAATATGAGGCTATGATGCTTTATTTTACCATCATAGCCTTTTTAAGGTTTTTTATATCAAGACGATTAGTTTATACTTCATCACCAAAAGCTAATCGTTACGAGAAAAGTCTGTAACTTTGCAAACAAGAATACATACAAGACTATGGACAGAAAAATTCTATTTATTTCGGCCGGCCTCGCCTGCATGCCTGCATTGCTTGCAGCCAAGCCAAGCAAGGCGCGAAAAACTGGCCTCGCACGCCCTAACATACTTTTCATAATGTGCGACGACATGGGTTATGGCGACCTTGCCTGCTATGGCCAGCCGTTCATTTCCACGCCCAACATAGACCGCATGGCCAGTGAAGGCATGCGCTTCACTCAGGCATACGCCGGCTCGCCAGTGTCGGCCCCGTCGCGCGCTGCACTCATGACAGGCCAACACTCAGGACACTCACACGTGAGGGGCAACAAGGAATACTGGTCATATAACAAGACCGTGCGCTATGGCGACAACGTTGACTTCGCCGTCGTGGGCCAGGAGCCCTACGACCCGGCGCACAAAATTCTTCCAGAGATGCTGAAAGACCGCGGCTATCGCACCGGAATGTTCGGCAAATGGGCAGGTGGCTACGAGGGCTCGGCATCGACACCCGACAAGCGTGGGATAGACGAGTTCTACGGATACATCTGCCAATTCCAGGCCCACCTCTACTACCCCAACTTCCT
>DJQL01000010.1:0-1442 GCA_002437565.1 Prevotella sp. UBA6387 | reverse complement strand
CACCCCTTCGTGGGCTTCTTGACCTACACCCTGCCCCACGCAGAGCTCGCGCAACCTGATGACCAGATACTCGAAGGATATAAGAAGAAGTTTTTCGTGGACAAGACATGGGGCGGACAGCAGGGCTCACGCTACAATGCCGTGGAGCACACTCATGCGCAGTTCGCCGGCATGATAACGCGTCTCGACTCTTACGTGGGAGAGATAATGGCGAAATTGAAGGAGAAGGGGCTCGACAAGAACACACTCGTGATTTTCACGTCCGACAATGGACCTCACGAGGAGGGCGGAGCCGACCCTGAATATTTCGGACGCGATGGCAAGTTGCGCGGACTGAAGCGACAGTGCTACGAAGGCGGCATACGCGTGCCGTTCATAGCGTGGTGGCCGGGACACGTGAAGGCCGGAACGGTAAGCGACCTGCAGTTCGCCTTTTACGACATCATGCCCACGCTTTGCGACCTGGCTGGGATAAAGAACTTCCGCAAACGATACATCAACCGCACGCTGCCAGGCGACGGATTCGACGGACTCTCCATCGCCCCGACGCTGCTCGGCGACACCACCAAGCAGCAGCACCACGACCATCTGTACTGGGAATTTCACGAAACCGACCAGATAGGCGTGAGGCAAGGCGACTGGAAACTCGTGGTGGTGAAGGGCAAACCGCGACTCTACAACCTCGCAACCGACTTGCATGAGGACCACGACTTGGCGGCCGAGCACCCGGACATAGTGAACCAACTCGTGGAAATCATAAAGAAGGAACACACCGACAGCCCTGCATTCAAGGTTACATTGCCCTACTGAACATCATGAAAGCGGACGCGACATGGATAAAAAAGTGTGACCTAACGTATCGCCACGTGAAATGTTTTTCTTAATTTTGCACCCACAAAAACTGATTTCACACGATGGAATACATGTCACAAGAATGCTACGACAAACTCGTGGCAGAACTGCAACACCTCATAAAGGTGGAGCTGCCCAAAGCTCAAGACGAGCTCTCAGAGGCTCGCGACAAGGGCGACCTGAGCGAGAACTTCGAGTATCACGCCGCGCGAAGGGCGCACGGGCGGTTGCTCGGCAAGATAAGATACAAGCAAAATATCCTGGCAAACGCCCGTGTGCTCGACACCAAGCATTTGTCGCCCGACACGGTGCAACTGTTGTGCACGGTGGAGATAACCAACCTGCGCATGGGTCGCAAGGCCACTTATACCATAGTGAGCCCACACGAGGCCAACATACACGAGGGCAAAATATCCATAAAGTCGCCTATCGGCCAAGCCCTTGCCGGGCACAAGCCTGGCGACACCGTTAAGGTGAATGCACCGGCAGGTGTCGTAGAGCTCCGCATAGAGAGCATAAGACTGTGACCGTAATCAGTTCTCACGAACCATACCGAAACGCCCCCATACCCTTGCATATCGCAAGGGTAT
>DJQL01000115.1 GCA_002437565.1 Prevotella sp. UBA6387 | reverse complement strand
ATGCGGTCGAGCACACGACGCGCCTGCTGGGCATCGACAAGGCTCATGTCGAGATGGCGGGGGTTGGCTATGGCCTGCAATATGGCGGGCTTGGTAATCTCATGGAAAACGATGCGTGACGTCTTCGCCTCGTCGAGGCCAAGCACTTCGCACAAGTGCCAGCTGATGGCTTCTCCCTCGCGGTCTTCATCGGACGCGAGCCACACCTTCTTGGCGGCCTTGGCGTTTTTCTTCAATTCGGCTACGACCTTCTTTTTGTCGTCAGGTATCTCATAGACAGGGGTCAACGTGTCCTTGCCTATGCTGAGCTCCTTCTTCTTCAAGTCGCGGATATGGCCATAACTGGACATCACTTTATAGTCCTTGCCAAGGAACTTCTCGATGGTCTTCGCCTTGGCCGGACTCTCTACTATTACTAAGTTGTCTTGCATATACAGCACATTAATTAATAGTACACCTATTATAATTGGAGGGCAAAAGTAAACATTTCACTTGCCAATACATTATTATATACACAAGAATTTAGGTTTTTTAATATCTCACACGCATCCATTTGGCGGTTACACGCCAGCGTGCAACAAGTAAAAAGCGCGCTGGCATTTGCCTTGACGCGCAATCGACAGATAAGCAACTGGCTTACCTCGACTTTTGCAAGATCACGTTGAGCGCGTGGCGGATGGAGCGCATGCCAAACTGCTCGGTATGGACTTCTTCCAACGGTATCCACTGGTAAGACGCGGCATCGTCGCCTGCCTTTAGGGCGCTGAAGTCTTCGACCTTGCACATGAAGAAGAAATCCATGGTGGGGATGTGGAAGCCTGAATAATAGTAGACGTTAGGGAAACTGAAAAGGTATTTCGCCTCGGTCACTTTCAGCCCCGTCTCCTCCAGCACCTCGCGCTTCATGCCTTCCTCGGATGTCTCGCCCATGTCGGCGAATCCGCCCGGAAGGTCAAGTGTGCCTTTTGCCGGCTCGCGCTTTCTCGACAGCACGAGGAGCTCGTTCTTGTCGTTGAGGATGATCGCCGCCGTGGAAGCGCTCGGGTTGAGATAATACTCAAAGCCGCAATTCTCACACTTCTTGCTCTTTTCGTCGTTGTCGACAAAATGCTTGCTGCCGCAGACGGGGCAGTATTTGAACTTTTCTAATGGATGCATTGTTTATCAAAAGCAATAAATCATCTTTTACATCGCAAAGTTACGCAATTATCAAATAATAACAAGGGGTTTCCCCAACTTATTTTGAATCCAAGCCGATTCTCACAACACATCTCTTGCACACGTTATGCCTTGCAGGACGGGCACAGGGCTCGCCCCTGCAAGACATAACGGTAAAGAAGGTTATCAACACGGCGTTAAAAGATTGTAAAAGACAGCGCAAGAGCATACAACTATGAGCCATTATGATTATTTTTGCCGTAGGTATAACCCACAAATCTTACAGCCATGAAACATCCGAATCTTAGACTCACATTAATGATGTTTATCATTTGTGCCGTTTTCTGCTTGCCTTTTTTTGTGTCGTGCTCTACTACATCGGAGTATAGCACTACCGAGATTACAAAAGAGATTTGCCTTGTAAAGACCGATTTGCCAACTCAAGATGTTCCTTTTTTCCCTATAAGCTTTTACGTAGACTCTGCGGCTAACAAGGTTTACTGTGGAAATATTTTTTCCGCAATTCCTGGCTTCATCACTTTATCCAACCTAACTCCAGAAGCAACAGAGGTTATATTACGTGCCAAGAAAGAATTGAGACCCCTGGAGGCAAAAGAGATAGAAGCAGGAGATGGGAGTAGGGAAATCGTGTCTCTTAGACTTCTGCCAGACTCAATTAAACTTGATATTATCGAAGACACTGCCAAGCAATCAAGCACAAAATTGGAAGACTCACAAACACGTTCTTCTTCATTAAAGAAATATTACCAAGAATCCGCGTCATATTTAATGGATAAAGTCAATGACATTTTCTGCGACCAATGTCCTGTAAACATTTATGACATTCCATGTTACCCAAGAGATTATATTACGGACGGTTGCTGTGCACGCGCGCATTTCATCCACAAGATCATCACGTCAATGGGCTATAATTGTGAAAAAATCGTATTGCAAGGCAAAGAAGACGGTAGCAGCTTGGGGTATTGGGATGGCAGGAAATGCGTGAAATGGATTTACCATATTGCCGCGGTAATAACTACGAAAGTTGGGAATGATGAGCAAAAATTGGTAATTGACCCCATTATAGATTCCACACGCCCTCTTTCCGTTAAAGAATGGAGCGACGCTATTCAAGACTCAAGATGCGTCGTAAAGCCAACAATTCCAGATCCAACCTTCAAACCTGAAATAGTGCCAGGAGAATATTACTATTACTACGAAGGAAAGCAATTCTCAGATCCATATTACACCAAGACCAGTTGCGCAATAAACGCCATAAAAAATGGCTATCAATCAAATAGATGCCTATATTCGAACTAACAAACAGAACGCTATGATAAAACAAATTATTCTGCTTTTGATGCTTCTTTGCCCGTTTTCTTTTGCTCCAGCCTTTTGCGCTGACCCCTACACGGAAATAGCGAGCATTAAGGTCGGTGCCAAAGAGGGCAAGGCATTCCTAAAGCACGTCTTCAAGTCGTACATAAAGGTCGTAGCCAGTAACAGCGCCAAAATGGAGGAGGATTTCCACGACGAGTTCATGGGATATTTCGATAAAGACAGCAAGGGTAGCGTTGATTGGGAGCTATCAATGTCGGCAAACCCCAAGTCGTTGCCAGACCTGTTCTACATGACCGGCCACAACTTCGTAAAACCAAAGGTCAGCGTGCGCCATCTCGACAAGTCGCTCTTCACGGTGTGCGTCAAGGATGTGCGCAGTTTCGCGTGCCGACTGAGGAAATATCCTTCAGGAAAGATAACCATCCTTTCGCTCAAGGCGTTATAACCACAAAGCAATGTGCGGCCCCTGTGGTCGTCCGCAACCCTAATGGCAAATCAATTGTGTCATAAATGGTTGCTGACGGTCACAGGGGCCGCACCCATGCAAAACGCACCCAAATGCGCGTTATAGCATCGACTTTATCTCTGCGTCGATGTCCTTTATCTGCGCGTCGCGCTTCTGCAGCGTGTTGTTCTTGTCGATGAGGAAGAACGTTGGCACCTGCTGCACGTTATACTCTGAGGCTGCCACCGCGCTTCCGTTCTCGTCGCGCACGCATATCCAAGGCAGTGCGGCGACCTGCTCCTTCCAGAAGTGCTCGTCTGGGTCAAGGCTGACTTGGTAAATCTCCAGCCCCTGGGCGTGGTACTTGTTGTAAAGGTCGCGGAGCCACATGACGCGCTGCGTGCTATTCTTCGATGCGAAGACGTGGAAGTCGAGCAATACCACCTTGCCCTTCAAGCTCGTGAGCTTTCTCACGTTGCCTTCGCGGTCGGGCAAGGCGATGTCTATCAAGCCCGACGTGGACACCTTGCTGGCCGGCAGGGTCTGGGCCTGTTGCGCTTGCACTATACGGAGGTCGCGCATGCCGGCGATGGCAATGTTGTGGAGGTTCTCACCACGCTCCGACTTGGGGTAATAGGTGTCCCAGCTCGTGGCTACTGCCGCATATACCTGCACGTCGGCCTTGCTGCTGTGGGCGTCGAATATGTTGACAGGCCGGCCACCGATTACCACTGTCTGAAAGAGGGCGAAATAAGAATACGCCTTCATCGGGGCCTTGAATATGTAGTTGATCTTGACCGTGTTCTTGTACTTGTCGAGAGCGGCCTGCATGAGCGCGCCCTCTTGGTCGTAAGGCACGCTTGGGTTGCTGGCTATGGCGTTGAGCTGCGTCTGA
Source organism: Prevotella sp. UBA6387 (assembly GCA_002437565.1). Lineage (GTDB taxonomy): Bacteria > Bacteroidota > Bacteroidia > Bacteroidales > Bacteroidaceae > Prevotella. Next base: position 337 of record DJQL01000115.1, on the reverse strand, counting down.
AGGTTCATCTGCTTGAGGGTCAGCTCCTTGATCTTCGCGCAATCTTCCGAGCCATGGATATCATACTTATACGACATGGTGGGGTAAGACGCCTTGACCGTGATGTTCTCGTTGGAATCGATGGCCACGTTGATGAGCTGACGGTCTATGCGCAGCCTGTAAAACTCAGGGTTGCCTGGGGCCTTGGCGGAGAACGAGAACGAGCCGTCGGCGGCGAGCTTCACCGAGTCTACGGTGACTGGGCCATTCAAGCCCATGTTTTCAAAGTAAAGCAACGAGTCCTTGGCATCCTTGATGGTGCCCGACACGCGAAACTTCTTCTGCGTGCAAGAAGTGA
>DJQL01000104.1:12709-13245 GCA_002437565.1 Prevotella sp. UBA6387 | reverse complement strand
TTTTGATTAGACTGCCAACTTTCTCCCTTGTTGTTTTACGAATTTCTTATCCCGAACTGGGGTATAACATTACATCTGACCTCATTGAGTCTGAATTTGGCATCTTCAAAGCGGCTATGCCATCCAATAAAATCAATGATTTTACAGTTTCTGTGCTCTATATACCAATAAGGGCTAAGCTGAAAATGGCATTCAAAAGCTATTGTTTCAATTGTGATATACATAATGCATGATGCATGGGATTTAAACGACAAGTTGTTTTTTGAAGGACAACAACCGTCATTCTTGCAAGTTATACTCATGAGGAGCAACTCGGCACCAATCTACTTGATAGATAGACAGAATAGGTGGAGACGGCGACAAAATAATGAAAAGAAAGAATCCGCGCCGCTTCACAGCGGCGCGGATTCTTTGAGCTTGTTGGCCCGTGTGTATATATAATGCAGGTCAGTTATAGGTTATAATAAAGTTTTATTGGAGCAATCTTTCTTTTTGCTCTCTTTCTGCTTGCAAAGTTAGTCATAATGTCAGTATTG
>DJQL01000104.1:8089-12630 GCA_002437565.1 Prevotella sp. UBA6387 | reverse complement strand
CTTCTGTTTGGCGCAATTTGTAAGGCTGTGATGGTCTATTCCTTACAAATTGATAGAATATGCCAAAACTTTCATAGTTTTTGCTGAAAAATTTTTCGGTTACTGTCATTTTGTTGTAACTTTGCACCGTGAATAGCACAAAGCGTTCAATTAAAAGAAATAGAGCTTAACAAAATGTCAATAGGCGCATCGGTTACAGATAAGTGTTCAGCAACAGTTGCCACGCGAAAGGTCACAAAGATACCTTTCACGAAGATGCAAGGTGCGGGCAACGACTATGTTTACGTAAACACATTGTTATATAGTGTCCCCGACCCGTCGTCCACCTCCATCAAGTGGAGCGACCGTCATTTCGGCATTGGTTCCGATGGCTTGGTTCTCATTGGCGCTCCGTCCGACCCTTCCAAGGCCGACTTTTCCATGCGTATTTTCAACGCCGACGGCTCCGAGGCCATGATGTGTGGCAACGCGAGCCGCTGCATAGGCAAGTATGTTTACGAGCGCGGCCTCTTCAAGGGCGACACCGTTCGTCTGCAGACGCTCTCCGGCATCAAGGTGCTCAAGCTGCACGTCGAGGGCGGCAAGGTTGGCAGCGTGACGGTAGACATGGGCGAGCCACGCCTTGAGGCCCCCGAACAGTACACTGGCACGCGCCCCGATGGCACCGACGGTGTTTTTGTGTCGATGGGCAATCCTCATTATGTCAATTTCGTCGATAAGGTAAGAGAGATAGACGTTGCCGCACGGGGGCGCGAGCTGGAGTTCTCCAGCAGCTTCCCCGAGCGCTGCAACATCGAGTTTGCCGAGATCCGCCCTTCTTCTGACGCCACGGCCGCTGACGGTTCTCGTGGCAAGGCACAAGCCATACGCACTCGCGTGTGGGAGCGTGGCTCTGGCATCACCATGGCCTGCGGCACTGGAGCGTGCGCCACGGCTGTGGCAGCGGCTGTCACGGGCAGGGCACCACGGCAAAGCGACATCGTGATGGATGGCGGCACGCTGCACATAGAGTGGGGCGCCGACAACCACGTCAGGATGACAGGGCCGGCGGAGATAGTCTTCGACGGCGAGATGGAACCATGACATTAAAAGTTTTTACAGGACAACAAAAGAGAATAAGCAACCATAAAAAAAAGAGAGAAATAAAAATGGCATTAGTAAACGAATATTACCTCCGCCTTCCGGGCAGTTACCTCTTCGCCGAAGTCGCCAAGCGCGTCACGGCATTCAAGGTGTCACATCCCAAGCAGCGCGTCATCAGCCTTGGCATAGGCGATGTGACACGACCTCTGGCCCCTGCCGTGGTGGAGGCCATGAAGAAGGCCGCCGACGAGATGGGTCACATAGAGACCTTCCGCGGCTACGGCCCTGAGCACGGCTACGACTTCCTGCGCGAGGCCATCATGAAGGGCGACTTCCTCACTCGAGGCATACACCTCGACAAGGACGAGATATTCATCAACGACGGAGCAAAGAGCGACACCGCCAACATACAGGAACTCCTCAGGTGGGACAACAGTGTGGCCCTGACCGACCCCGTGTATCCTGTCTATGCCGACTCCAACGCCATGATAGGGCGCGCCGGAAAATACGTGGACGGCAAGTGGGAAGACATAACCTACCTGCCATGCACGGCGGAAAACAACTTCACACCGGCCTTGCCCGACCACCGCGTAGACATGATTTACCTGTGCTACCCCAACAACCCCACGGGTACGGTGCTCACAAAGGACGAGCTTCGCAAGTGGGTCAACTACGCCCTGCACAACGAGGCCATCATCCTCTACGACGCGGCCTACCAGGCATACATTCAGGATCCAGACATCCCACACTCCATATATGAGATAAAAGGCGCGCGCAAGTGCGCCATAGAGTTCCACTCCTATTCCAAGACAGCCGGCTTCACTGGCGTGCGCTGTGGCTACACCGTGATACCAAAGGATCTCATGGCCAAGACGCTCGACGGCAAGGACGTGTCGCTCAACGCCCTGTGGGAGCGCAGGCAGTCGACCAAGTTCAACGGCACGTCATACATCTCGCAGCGCGCCGCCGAGGCCACATACAGCGAGGAGGGCCATCGCCAGACACGTGAGACCATTGCCTACTACATGGAAAACGCGCGCATCATGCGCAAGACCCTCGTCGACTTAGGCTATGATGTCTACGGCGGCGAGAACGCCCCATACCTCTGGGTGCGCACTCCAAACGGAGCAAGCTCATGGAAATTCTTCGACACCCTGCTCTACGGATGCGGAGTGGTATGCACCCCAGGCGTAGGCTTCGGGCCATCGGGCGAGGGCTACTTCCGCCTGACGAGCTTCGGCAACCGCGAAGACGTGGAAGAGGCCGTGGAGCGACTCAAGAAGCTCTAAGCCACAAACAAGACAAAACAACACAACCCCCATAGCACATAATTTTTTTCTTATGACCAACGAAAGATTTGATGCCGTAGTGACTGCTTCCCACAAGAAGCCGGTCGAGGTGATCGCTCCTGTGGAGCGTCCATCAGAGTATTTTGGCAAGAAGGTGTTCAACCGTGCCAAGATGTACAAGTACCTGCCCGCTGATGTCTATCAGAAGCTGATAGACGTCATCGACAACGGAGCCGAACTTGACCGTTCCATTGCCGACGCCGTGGCAAAGGGTATGAAGCAGTGGGCCGACGAGAATGGCGTGACCCACTACACTCACTGGTTCCAGCCCCTCACGGAGGGAACTGCCGAGAAGCACGACTCTTTCATAGAGCACGACGGCAAGGGCGGCATGATAGAGGAATTCTCTGGCAAGCTGCTCGTGCAGCAGGAGCCTGACGCCTCCAGCTTCCCATCGGGTGGCATACGCTCCACCTTCGAGGCGCGCGGCTACTCAGCGTGGGACCCCACGAGCCCCGTGTTCATCATCGACGACACCCTCTGTATACCTACCATCTTCATCTCATATACTGGTGAGGCCCTCGACTACAAGGCACCGTTGCTCCGCGCGCTCCACGCCGTCAACGTGGCTGCCACTAACGTGTGCCACTATTTCTATCCCGACGTGAAGAAGGTCGTCTCCAACCTCGGATGGGAGCAAGAGTATTTCCTCGTGGACGAGGACCTCTATTTCGCCCGTCCCGACCTCATACTCACCGGCCGCACGCTCATGGGCCACGAGAGCGCCAAGAACCAGCAGATGGACGACCACTATTTCGGCACCATACCAGAGCGCGTCCAGGCCTTCATGAAAGACCTTGAGATTCAGGCCCTGGAGCTTGGCATACCAGTGAAGACACGCCACAACGAGGTGGCTCCCAACCAGTTTGAGTGCGCCCCGATATTCGAGGAGACCAACCTGGCCGTGGACCACAACATGCTGCTCATGTCGCTCATGAAGCGCGTGGCCCACAAGCACGGCTTCGAGGTGCTGCTCCACGAGAAGCCTTTCGATGGCATCAACGGCTCGGGCAAGCACAACAACTGGTCCTTGTCCACCGACACCGGCATACTGCTCCATGGCCCTGGCAAGACACGTGAGGACAACCTCCGCTTCGTGGTCTTCACCGTGGAGACGCTTATGGCCGTGTACAAGCACAACGGCCTGCTCAAGGCCAGCATCATGGACGCGGGCAATGCGCACCGCCTGGGTGCCAACGAGGCACCACCAGCAATCATCTCCTCATTCCTTGGCAAGTCGGTGTCTGGCGTGCTCGACCACATCATGAACTCCGACAAGGACGCCCTGGTCATAAAGGGCAAGGAGGGCGTGCAGATCGACATACCCGAAATTCCAGACATCATGCGCGACAACACCGACCGCAACCGCACCTCTCCATTCGCATTCACGGGCAACCGCTTCGAGTTCCGCGCCGTGGGCTCGTCGGCCAACTGCGCCAGCGCGCAGATCGTGCTCAACACTGCCGTGGCCGAGGCCCTGACAAGCTTCAAGGAGCGCGTCGACGCACTCATCGCAAAGGGCGAGGACAAGTTCACAGCCATCCTCTCTGTGGTGAAGGACGACATCAAGACCTGCGCCCCAATCCATTTCGACGGCAACGGCTACAGCGACGAGTGGGTTGAGGAAGCCGCCAAGCGCGGCCTCGACACCGAGAAGTCGGCACCGGTCATCTTCGACCGCTACCTCGACCCGGAGAGCATCAAGATGTTCGAGTCGATGGGTGTGATGAAGGAGAACGAGCTCAAGGCCCGCAACGAGGTGAAATGGGAGACCTTCACCAAGAAGCTGCAGATCGAGGCGCGCGTGCTGGGCGACCTCTCGCTCAACCACATCATACCTGTGGCCACACACTATCAGGCCATGCTCTCCAAGGACGTGCAGAACCTCATGGTCATCTATGGTGCCGAGAAGGGCAAGCAGCTCTCCGACCGCATCATGAACATCATAGAGCAAATCTCCGAGCGCACGGCCATCATCGAGAAAGACGTGGAAGACATGGTCAACGCCCGCAAGGTGGCAAACAAGATCACCGACGAGCGCGAGAAGGCCGTGGCCTACCACGACACCGTGGAGACGTGGTTCCAGCCCATCCGCTACCAGATCGACAA
>DJQL01000104.1:2799-8010 GCA_002437565.1 Prevotella sp. UBA6387 | reverse complement strand
AATGCCGCCTGCCGGCAATCATCCAGCAAGCGGCATCCAAGATATATTATAAGAATATCAATCTATTTCTTTTATTGGTTGTTTAATCTTGAGCGGGGCGACGTCGTGAGACGCTGCCCCGCTGTTATTGTGGTTATGTTTTATATTGATACATATGGATAGAATATCGCATTATATACCTTCTTGCGTATTCTAATACGGATTCCTATGTCTTGTTTTTGCTTTTTTGCGTTGTCGTGGAATTGAGGCCCCACGCCTGCTGCCAACAATCCCATGGCGTTGCTCTTGAAGAAGTCCTTCACGCTTGAAGGCATCGCGATTCAAGCGTAGAGCCGAAACGTCATGGTCAAGTGCTATCCGAGTTCTTTGTTGAGCGTAAAAAGCAGGTATAGGGGTAGGTTGAGCATCTTCGCGTTATCTTGGCGTTCGTATGGTAGCAGACTGGTGCGGATGGACAACGAGGGCGCGTATCTGTCTCGGTACGATTTCAAGCTTTTCGCGTTCATTGTCAGCCCAGCCTTGCATTCGAGCGGATAAACATTCAAGCCGTCTGAGACGAGAAAGTCTATTTCAGCGGTGGAAGATGAGGTCCAATAATAATTGGTCTGCAAGCGTTTGAAAAGTTGCAGCTCTTGGCAGACGTATTGCTCTGTCAGCGCTCCCTTGAATTCTTCAAAAAGCCGGCTGCCTTCGAGGATGGCTTTAGGCGACAACCCACTCATGCATCTCAGCAGTCCAACATCAAGCAAGAACACCTTGAATGCCTTCAAGTCGGAATAGGCCTTCAAGGGCACATCGGGTTTTGCGACATTGTAAGTGCGTATGATTTCTCCCGCGTCAGAGAGCCACAATAGTGCATCTTCATATTCCCTGGCTCGTGCTCCCTGTCGCACTAATCCATACATGAACTTCTTGTTTTCCTTTGCGAGTTGTGTCGGAATGCTGTCCCAGACATATCTTATCTTCTCAACAAGCTGCCGTGGCGCATGTTTGGAAAAGTCGTTCTGATAAGAGAGCACAAGTTTTCTTTGCACGTCATCCACGTCATAGAAGTCGTTTGTTTCAATCCATTTTGCCACTGCTGCAGGCATTCCACCTATGACAAAGTATTTTTTAAGATAAGCAGTTAGCTTTGTCTCAAACGCGCCAAGGTCCCTGTTTCCACTCAGTATATAGTCGATGAGCATTTCCTCATCTTGAGCCATGAGAAACTCTCGGAACGACATGGGGCGTAAATCCAGGAAGTCTACCTTGCCCACTGGAAATGATGTCCCCTGGTGCAGGGCGACACCCAATAATGATCCAGCGCAGCAAATCGCATATTCGGGGCATTCTTCCGCAAAATACTTTAAGGAAGTAAGCGCACGAGGCATTTCTTGCACCTCGTCGAAAATAATCAACGTGTCTTGCGGTTTGATTTTCATCCGCTTCAATATTGACAGTTTTTCGATAATGTCATGAGGTGACAGTTCTCCCTCAAACACACTGGCAAGCGTGTCTTTTTGTTCGAAATTGACGTAGCACACATCTTTAAAGTGTTTCTTGCCAAAATCCTTTAATATCCAAGTCTTGCCAACTTGTCTTGCTCCTCGCAAGATCAAGGGCTTTCGGTCAGATTTTGTCTTCCATTTATATAAATCCTCAATGAGTAATCTTTTCATGAATGATGTAGTTTTGTGCAAAGTTACTCATTTTCAGTAGATGACCAAAGATAAATCACATTTTCCTTACGACTTTTCTCTATGTTCATCACATTTTCCTCACGACTTTTCTCTATGTTCATCACATTTCCCTCACGACTTTTGGCGAAAATGATGTTGTCGCGCAGCGTGATTGCGCGCAAAGGCCGCTTGGTTTATCTCACCGTGGGTATGTTGAACTCGCACACCTTGCTTATCTTCCTGTCGCCCTGCACCACGCTGACGCAGAAGTGGGCGTTGCCGTCTTTCAGGCGGTTGTCGGCCTTCACCAGGGCGGTGTACCTGATGCCCTTGCCCGGCTGTATCGACTCCACGTGCATGTTTGGCGAGATCATGATGTGGCGGTTGCCCGATGCCTCCACCACCGTGGGCACCACGTCGTAGAGCGTGTGGCTGCCGCGGTTGTAGACCTCGAAGATGACCTTGCTCATCTCTCCGCGCTCTATCTTGCCGTCTTGGTTGTCGTCCACGAAGCGCGCGTTCCTTATCTCTATGTCGGGCGTGTATCTCAGGTCGCCGGCGAGGTTCTCCACGCCCGACTGCATGGGCATGTTCACGTCTGGCTGGCGCGCGCTGTAGTTGCCGCTGTAGTCGGAGCCCTTGAAGTCGTAGATGCGGTCGTCGCCACTGTTGCTGGCGTCGAAGCCGCTGTTCGCATCGCTCTGGTTGCCCGTGCCGTAGCCATAGTTGTTGCCCGTGCCGTAGCCGTATGAGCCTTGGCTCCTTGCCTGTCTCTCGGCCCTTCTTGCTCGCATGTCGGCAAGGTCAGCCTCGCGCTGCGCCTGCTGCTTTTGGTCGGTGGCCTGGCCTATGGCGGCCCCTGCCACGGCACCGCCCACCATGCCCACTATCGTGCCCACGTCGCTGCCGTGAGGGCCTCCGGCTATGCCACCGATGGCCGAACCGAAGATGCTGCCGAGGGTGCTGCCCATGTAGGCGCCTGTGCCCGTGTAAGTGTCGCAACTGCCGAGAAGCAGCAGTGCCGACATGCCGATAATGAATGACTTGCCCATCATGTTCCTTGTACTTTTTTATTGTTCTGCTTGCAAAGTTACGCCAAAAGCGCAGTCCACGGCATCTTTTTCCCCTATTTTAACATAGGCGTTTCCCTATTTTGCGAGATATATGCCTTTGCCGCGAACAGTGGCACGTTCTCCATCCACCCTTGGTCGTGGAACCCGAGCATGGAGAAGCGTATGCCTTTCAAGTGACAGGAGGCGAAGTCGTGGTTGATGAAGGTGGAAAGCGACTTGGCTTTCACGTTCTCTTCCGCCTTCACCTCTATCGGTAGGATTCTGCTTCCTGCTTGTGCGATGAAGTCAATCTCTTGCGTGGAATTGTCCTTGCTGTAATAATATACTGGCAGGTTGGGTAGAGTCTTCATCTCTTGCAAGACAAAATTCTCGGTGAAGGCTCCCTTGTATTCACTGAACACGTTGTCACCGATAAGTATTTGGTCGGGTGGTGTCATCGTGAGAGCACCCAGCAAGCCCACGTCGAGCAAATAAAGTTTGAAAGCTTCCATGTCAGCGTAGAATTTCAAGGGCACCTTGGCATCCCTTGTCCGCTCCACCTTGTGCACAAGCCCTGCGTCAATCAGCCATTGTATGGCTATCTCGAAATCCTTGGCCCTCGCTCCTTTCCGTATGGCCCCATAGATGAACTTCTTGTTCTCGCGAGCCAATTGCGCCGGTATGGATTGCCACACCATCCTTACTCGCTGGGTCTGGTCTGCGGTATGCTTGCTTATGTCAGCCTCGTATGCCGTCAAGATGTCCTGCTGAATGCTTCTTGCCTTTATCGGGTCATGGTGCCTGGTAAAGTGGAGCACGGCCTCTGGCATTCCGCCAACGAAATAGTATTGACGGAGATAGTCGATGTATTTGGGCGCAAGACTGTTGATTAGCACCTTGTCGCCGAGTCTGAGTATGTCCACGAGTTGTTCCTCGTTGTTGGCCAAGAGAAATTCCTCGTAGGTCATAGGGTAGAGGTGCATGATGTCGACCTTGCCAACTGGGTATGATTCTCCTTTCATGTTTATCACGCCAAGCAGCGAACCTGCCACGATGACATGAAGCTCAGGTTTGTTCTCGCAAAAGTATTTGAGCGACGACAATACAGGTGGTATCTCTTGTATCTCGTCAAGGAAAACAAGAGTCTTGCCAGGTGTTATGGCTTGTCTTGTGAAAGCGGATAGCCCGATGAGTATTCGGTCGATATCGACATCTCCTTGGAAGAGTTGGGCGATGGTCTCGTTCTTGTAGCAATTGACATAGACCATGTTGTCGAACTCGTAGTTCCCAAACTCCTTGATGATGTATGTCTTGCCTACCTGTCGGGCTCCATACATGATCAAAGGCTTCCTGCAGTCTGACAACTTCCAATCTTTCAGTTTGTTGTATATGTCTCTTTTCATGTTCTTTACATTTTTATGAGGGAATATCCTGCTCTCTGCTACATTTTTATGAGGGAATATCGGGCGTAAAGATACACTTTTATGAGGGAATAGCCAAAGATTTATACACTTTTATGAGGGAAAGAGATATGTTGTTAGATTATGGGCGAATGTGCGAATTGGTTCTCCGATTGTCCCCATTGCCGTTGACACACACGCGAAGCAGCATGTAACCGTAATAATCCACAATTAGTTTATAGAAACAACAAAGCATTAATATTTAAGACAACCTTTACAACGTATACGACAAATACAACTTCTATGCTGGCAATGCACACGAAGTCGCACTTGTCGTATTGGTTGTACCTGTTGTTTTTGATTTTATATGCGTCGTTGTTATAGTCGTAAAGATAAATTACCTGAACTCGGGATAATCCAAGCAATTGTCACACCACGCCAACGCCCGTCGTCAGGCAAGGAGATGGGGTGAAAATTTTTTACAAATGGTCGTCTGAGAATCTTGTTTTTTCAATCAAGCGGCCTCTTGGTTGAAAAAACGCGATTCTTAGCAGTTCTCGTAATATGTTGAATGTCAGTATATTGCGTTTTTAGTGCTTTCCAGGTGCAGCCGAAACGCTCAAATAGTGTCGGCCTTACGGCGTAAAGGCAGAGGCTTTAGGGCGTAAAGGCAACGGCTCTACGCCTTAATAGTGTCGGCTTTACGCCGCAAAGCCGACGACATTTGGCTTCTATGGCAAGAAAACATGGCCGAAAACCGGCCAACGGTGCCACAAATAGGCAAACTTGAACAGTTTTCCCGTTCTGGATGCACCTCTTCCCAAGTGTTAAATTTCGGCAATAATACTTTACATTTTAACGTGCCCTCACCCTGCCTATTTCAGCGATACCATGATAAAATCACTCACCGTAGAATCCGTTTGGACTCATCTTTGCCCAAAGAATGTACATCTCCTTGTAATTGTCCTTTATGAACTCTCGAATGACGCGTATTTCCTTGTCTTTAAGTATTCCACGTGCCCTTACTTCTGTGTCACCATTACCTCTCACAAAGAATTTAGCAGAACCAGCTTCCGTAAGTTTTTTGTTACTGGCATG
>DJQL01000104.1:896-2765 GCA_002437565.1 Prevotella sp. UBA6387 | reverse complement strand
GGCATGTGATTCCTCCATATACTTTTTGTTCTTTTCCCAATATCCTTTCACAATGCTCAATTCCACATCGTCCATGGTAGTCTCCAAGACTTCACCATTGGTTGACATAAGCAATGCATGGTGGGGTTTTTTTAAGTCTAACACACGCACGTTAGAGCCTTCTGTCTTGGAAAACGCATAGCCGCATACTATGATGTCGGCAGCGGAACTTACTTTTAATAACTCGTCACTGTTCATGGTCTCCGATTCTTACAGTTTGGATGTTCTTTAAGAAAGTCTTTGGGTTGATATATAGATTCTGAAGTATTGGAATCAAATCAATATATTCTTCTGTTATACCCATGCCTTTATAGTCAGCCATGACTACAATATAGCCATTGTCCCATGATTTCACTTCCACATATCTTTTCAATATGCTTGGAGTGCGGAAACGTATGTTGTAGTCTGCATATTTGAATGATGTCATATTGTCTTTATTCGACAATACGGCTTGAGTAGTCGTTTTTTGTGTATTCATGGCTCACATTCCTTTAATACCTGCTTTTGCAAAGATAATAACAAGCCTAATGTCTTATAAGCAACAAGCCAGAATGAATTTCATATTGTCTCCATTGTCGTTGAAACGAATCGCCATCCGGGTTGCGGGCGGGCACGGAGCCCGCCCTTGCAAAGCCGTTGATAGATGGTATGCGTAATCGGCGAAGCCGACATCTTTCACATCTTCTTAACCCGTGTGGGATGGAATGTGTGAAAGGAAGACACTCATTTCTTGTTCACGCCAATCTTGGCGTAGCGAATCTTCTCGCCCGTCGTCACCATGCGGTCGGCCTTTAGCTTCAGGTATCGCGTGTTCGTGGTCTTGAAGCCTACGGTCTGCGTTATCGGGTTGTTCTGTATGTTGGAGAACTCTCCCGAGGCGAGCGTCTTGACGGTGTTGCCATTGGCGTCGCACGTGCTGATGGTATAGGTGTGGATGAGCCCTGTGGGGCGGTCGCCCTGCTCTGGCAGGTATTGCAGAGTGTTGACATCCACGGCCTTGCCGAGGTCTATCACGAGCGCGTCGTCGCCCAGCTCATTGACGGTGAGGGGCAGCGACGCCATGTCCTCGGCCGCCTTGCTCCACGACAGTTGCGCGTCCTTGCCGCCATAGAATACGCCCACGTTGTTGATGCACAGCGGGCCGCGCGCGTCGAGTATGCGCACGCGAATGCCTTTCGTCTTCACCGTGGCGAAGCGCAGCAGGCGCTTATAGCCTATCGTGGTGGTCTGCTCGGGCTGCTCCACCGTCTTCCACGACCCGTCGGTTGCGAGATATTCCACGCTGAACTTCTTGACGCGCTGGCCCAAGGGGATGTATTCTTGCAGCATGATGCGGTTCATGAGCTGCGGCTTCTTCAGGCGGAACTCTATGTCGCCCGTCGTCACCCCGTCTGGCGTGGCCCAATAGGTGTCCCACGAGTTGTCGGTCATGGCCTTTGCCGCGAACTGCTTGCCGCGTGTGCTGGAGACCTTGGGCGCCATGCCGGCCACGATGTTGTGGCCCAGCTCGCGCTCTATGATCTTGTGGAAGGTCACGGCGTTGGCTGAGTCGATGGGGTGGATGAGGCCGTCGCGGTCCACAGGGAAGTTGAGCAGGAAGGTGGCGTTGTGGCCCACGCTGCGATAGTATAGGTCCACCAGTTGCTCAGGCGACTTCACCTTGCTGTCCTCCTCGGGATGGTAGAACCATCCGGGGCGGATGGACACGTCGCACTCCGCCGCCGTCCATTGGTTGCCGTCGGCGTGGCCATATTGCAGCTCCGGGTATTTGGGATAGCCGGGATAGACCTCGCCCTTGCGCAGGAAGGCCCAGTTGGTCTCTCCGGCAAA
>DJQL01000104.1:0-724 GCA_002437565.1 Prevotella sp. UBA6387 | reverse complement strand
CCGTCGCCGCCGTTGGCCCCGTCGAACCACACCTCGAACACCTTGCCGTAGTTGGTCATGAGGTCGCGCAGCTGCGCGTAGAAATAGGGTAGGTATTGCGGCGTGGCATACTCGGCGCGAGAGCGGTCCCAGGGCGAGAGGTAGACGGCGAACTTCAGTCCGTATTTCTTGCACGCGTCGGCCAGCTCTCGCACCACGTTGCCCTTGCCGCCGCGCCATGGCGACCGGCTCACGTTGTAGTCGTTGCCGGCGAAGGGCCACAGGCAGAAGCCGTCGTGGTGCTTGGCGGTGAGTATGACGCCCTTCATGCCGGCGGCCACGAGGGTGCGCGCCCACTGCTCGCAGTCGAGACGCTTGGGGTTGAAGGTCTTGGGGTCGGAGTCGCCGTAGCCCCACTCGCGGTCGTTGAACGTGTTGAGTCCGAAATGGATGAAGGCATATGTCTCCATCTTCTGCCAGTCGACCTGCTTTTGCTGGGGTAGGGGGAGAATTGGGGTGGGAGCCTTCATGTTGTCGCTCGCCGTGGCTGAGAATGTTGACAATGCGGCCAACGCTAACGTCGCCAACGACTTGCCGATTAGTTGTTTGCTCATGTCTTGTTGAAAAATAATAAGGTTTCTGTGCAAATTTACGCTTTTTCTTTGGCTTTTCGCCATAGGGTCGGATATTTTTCGTAACTTAGCGACAAAATAATTAAAAGTCATGGAAGAGGAGATAAGGAGAT
>DJQL01000085.1 GCA_002437565.1 Prevotella sp. UBA6387 | reverse complement strand
TCATCGGCAAGGAGTTTGTCGATGGCACACTGCCCACGCCGGAGGAGATATGCAAGAAACAGCTGTTCAAGACCATGGACGACATCATGAAGACCGACGTCGACGAGGATCTCATCGCGCCATACATGGAAGACATCAACCGCCAGTTTGAGTATATAGACAAGGAGGACATCATAAAGAAGATGGTGTCAAACACGTTTGGCCGCTTCCTCGACTACTACAAGAACGCGCCAACGATAGAGAAGCCCACAAGGGGCAACGCGCGCGACGACAGGCGGAAAAAGGGCGAGAAAGGCAGAAACGGCTCACGAGGCGACCGTCCACGCGGCCCACGCAAGGCAGAGGCTGGCTATCGCAGGCTCTTCATCAACCTCGGAAAGGCAGATGGCTTCTATCCCGGTGAGGTGATGCAGTTCATTAACCACCACGTGCACGGGCCGAAACAGGAGATCGGGCACATCGACCTGCTGTCGAAGTTCTCATATATCGAGGTGCCCGAAAAAGACGCCAACAAGGTGATGAGTGCCATCAACGGCGTGAAATACAAGGGACGCGAGGTGAGGTGCAACGATGCCGAGGACAAAGATGCTGGACGAGGAAAAGCCACGCAAAAGAAAAGGGAATACAAGAAAAAAGGCTCAGAAAGCCATGCCAAAGGCAAGGATGACTGGAAAGCACTGATGGCTGGAGGCAAAGCCAATTTAAAGGACGAAGAGCCCGACTTTTCTGAGGAAGGATGGGCACGCAGATTCCCCAAAAAGAAATAAGATGNNATGACTGAGGGCATAAAGGACACCATAGTGCTTTATGCCCATTAGTTTATGCTTAAAATGCAATAACATTTATAATTTCATATCCCCACAGATGAAAAAGACTATTTTGACAATGGCCGCAGTCGCATTGTTCACGGCTTGCGCCGACGCTGCCGACACTAAGGGCAACGTCAGCTTCTCGGGAGAACTGAGCGGCTTGAAAGACACGCTCATCGTGATGACGCCAACAGGCGAGAGAAGCATCAAGAAAGACACCGTACTCACGAAAGACGGCAAGTTCCAGTTCACCGTCAACGTGAATGAGCCTACATTGATATATGCCTACACTCCTGGTACTATTCGCCACACGGAGAACATCGGCTTCGAGGCTATCGCCGTGCCTGGCGAGAAGGCCGTGATGACGGGCGACGTGAGCAAGGCGTACTATTTCAGCGGCAGCAAGTTCTACCTGGAATACAACGAGGCCGACAGGACATATTCCAATGCCATGAAGCCACTCAACGACCTCGTGGAGTCGCTGAACAAGCGCATGCAAAGTGGAGAGAGCCAGGAAACGCTACAGAAAGAATACAGCGAAAAAGCTCCTGCCATACAAAAGCAAGCCACAGAAGCCATCGTCGACTTCATCGCGAAGCATCCCGACTCGGAGGGAGCGGCGGCGTTCATCCCCATGCTGGGCGACCTCGCCACGATGAAGAAAGCGGCGGCTTCGCTGTCGGAAAAGGTGAGAAACGGACGCATGCACAACTACTACCAGAAGGCAATCGACGGCATAGAAGCACGCGAGAAAGCCGAGGCTGAGGCCGGGAAGAAGCAAGCTGCCGGTGTTGTGGCTCCAGACTTCACGCTCAACGACATCAACAGCAAGCCTCTCTCGCTCGCCAGTTTCAAGGGCAAGTACGTGCTGCTCGACTTCTGGGGCACATGGTGCATCTGGTGCGTACGCGGAATTCCAAAGATGAAGGAATACTACAACAAGTACAAGGACAAGTTTGAGATCCTGTCCATCGACTGCAATGAGTCTATGGACAAATGGAAAGCTGGCGTGAAAAAGCACGAACTGCCATGGCTCAACGTCTACCAGCCAAGCGATGGCGCGGTGCAGACAACGCAGCTCTACGGCATCCAGGGCTTCCCGACAAAGATTCTCGTGGGTCCAGACGGCAAGATCGTGAAGACTGTCGTGGGAGAGGATCCGGCGTTCTACACGTTCCTCGACGAGACTTTCGGCAAGTAATACTCAGGCAGACACATATTTCCTTTGGCCGGCACAAGACCGGAAAACAAATCTTTGGCCGGCACAAGACCGGCCACTGCAAAGTAAAAGGGCGGTTCCGTTGTGGAGCCGCCCTTTTTCCATATTCATCAGTGCCTTGAATTATTCATCAACACCTTGAATGTTTGCAGGGGCAGGCCGTGCGCCTGTCCGCGCTGTAATGTAGCCATGCTTTGCTAAAAGCACCTCCTCATACAAGGCACGAAAAAGGGGAAAGAGCCTGCGTTTGGCTCTTTCCCCTTATTGCTATCGGCAACGGCTCCATGAGGCTTGAAATGATGCCTCAGAAGCCGTCTGCGCGTGTGTTAGTCGGCAAGTTTGGCCTTGATGAACTCGCGGTTCAGGCGAGCGATGTTGGCGATAGACTCATTCTTCGGGCACTCAGCCTCACAAGCGCGAGTGTTGGTGCAGTTGCCGAAGCCGAGCTCCTCCATCTTGGCCACCATGTTCTTGGCGCGGCGAGCGGCCTCCACGCGACCCTGTGGCAGAAGCGCGAACTGGCTCACCTTAGAAGAGACGAAGAGCATTGCGGAACCGTTCTTGCAGGCTGCCACGCAAGCGCCACAGCCAATGCACGTGGCGCAATCCATGGCCTCGTCGGCATCGTCCTTGGAGATGAGGATGGCGTTAGCGTCCTGGGCCTGGCCAGTGCGCACGCTTGTGTAGCCACCAGCTGCGATAATCTTGTCGAAAGCCGAACGGTCAACCATGCAGTCCTTGATGATTGGGAAGGCTGCCGAGCGCCATGGCTCAACGGTGATGACGTCGCCATCGTGGAAACGGCGCATGTAGAGCTGGCAAGTGGTTGCGCCCTGCGCTGGTCCGTGAGGATGGCCGT
>DJQL01000072.1:2534-13816 GCA_002437565.1 Prevotella sp. UBA6387 | reverse complement strand
CAAGGTAGCTTATTTCAAGGAAGTATGCCTTGCCGGGCTCCATTGCCGGCATGGTGAGGCTGAACTTGCCGTTGATGTCAGTAGTGGTGGCTATCTTCGTTCCCCTCACCCTCACCGTCGCGCCAAGCAGAGGTTCCTGTGTGTTGTCGGTCACGATGCCTTTGGCAACTACAGCGCGACGCCCTGGAAGTCCAGATTGTGCACTTTTGCCCACGCCGTTTTGCGCCATGGCATCGCTTTGGCCACCACAAATCAGCATAGGCAGACAAAGAAGCGACGTGTAAAAGACGTGGCTTTTTACGTTTGATTTCATCTCTCTTTCTTTAAAATACAATTGACTAGGACTTTTAGTTTTACCCAACCGTTAACTTAATTTGGCGCAAAGTTAGTAAAAAGATATTAAACAGCGAAAATAATTGTCAGTTTTTTCACGTTGCAATTGCATTTTTGCAACCACTCCTCTTCATTTTAACTACAAATTGAAAGACACGAAAATACTAACGTAAACATTGTTTTACAAAAGTTATCTGGTAAATTTGAGCATCATCAGATAAAAACTGGTTCTATGTTGATTCGTGTGAGTAATACTTTTTACGCACGAATCAACATAGACCCTAAAAACTTCAATGACCCTACAACTTGTCTTTTAAGCCTTAATTTTGGATAGCTTACAAGACATGTGTCAAAATCCCAAAATTATATAGTCATCATCTTTTCCATCGGTCTGCGTCTGCTTCCTCGGCTTCGGCATCTGCTTGAGCTTGCCGTCCTTGTCGAAGAGGCCATAAGTGGTACGCAGCACGCTGAACTCCGTGCGACGGTTCAGCTGGTTGCAGATGTCTTGGCGCTTGGCGTCCAACGCCTTGATGAAAGGCTCGGTGAGCGTGTCGCCCTCCTTGAGCCACGTATAGCGCGCGGCAAGACGGCGGTTCACCCTCCTTGGTCGCTCCTTGCCATAGCCCACTGGCGTGAGCCTGTCCGCGGCTATGCCGTGGGCGATGAGGTAGCGTATCACCGATTCGGCGCGACGCTGCGACAGCCCCTTGTTGTAAGCGGCGGAGCCAAGATAGTCGGTATGCGCGGCAAGTTCGATGGTTACATTTGGGTTGTCGTTCAGAATGCCCACCAACTTGTCGAGCGCCACCTTGGAGCTGTCTCTCAACGTGGCCTTGTCGAAATCGTAGAAGATATTGTCTATCAGCACCGGAGCCGATATGTTGGCCAAGGCAAACTGCAACGTGGTGTCGCGCGACTCCTTCGGGTTGGCAAGCGCTTTTACTTCTTCCTTGTGATTGAGAAAGCCCTTGCACGCGGCAAGGAAGAGGTAGCTCACCCCCGGCGACATGGTCTTCGTGAACGAGCCATCGCTCTTTACCGTTATGTGCTCGTTGGTGCCGTCGTCGCCCACGCAATACACCTGCGCTTGTGGCAGTTCGTAACCATCAATCTCATATACCCAACCTTTCACCGTTTGTTCTATCTCAGGGTTGACAAACGAGTAGAGATGATCCCAGCCTCGCGCGTCGCCACGGTTGCTTGAGAAGACCCCACGGTTGTGCACGCCCTCAAAGGTCATTCCAAAATCATCGCCAGCCGAGTTGAGCGGATAGCCAGGATGCGAGAGCTTTGTTTTGCCGTTTTTATCAGTATGGGCAATAAAAATGTCGTAGCCGCCAAGTCCAGGATGTCCTGTGCTTGAGAAATAGAGGTCACCGTTTGGCCTGAACCTAGGGAAAGCCTCGTCACCAGCGGTGTTTATCGGTCTCCCGAGGTTCTCCACGCCACCGAAACCATGGCTCGTAACGCGCACTCGCCAGATGTCGAGACCTCCCATGCCACCTGGCATGTCGCTCGTGAAGTAGAGCCACTCGCCATCTGGCGACACAGCTGGATGAGCAAAACTGGAAAGCGTGTCTCGCGAGACTTCCACCGCCGACAGTTTGCCCCATGACGCGTCGGCACGGTCTGATTTCATTATCTTCGCATAGCGGGGCGAGGATGGGTCGGTGACACACTGCGTCAGGTACATCTCCCGACCGTCGGGCGAAAAGCAACACGCGCCCTCGTCATAGGCACTGTTTACACCCGTCACCGCCACAGGCTTGGTCCATTTGCCCTTGTCGTCTTTCGATGAGTAGAATATGTCGCCGAATTTCATGCCAGTGATACCGCTCATATCGTCGCCCTCGGCATCCTTCCGGGTAGAGGTGAAATAAATCTCGTCAGCATTGTCGCCAAGAAACATCGGAGAATAATCGGCGCACCGGCCATTGAGTTCGTCAAGTCTTTTCACGGTGTAGCGGCTACCCACCTGCCGTATCTCTGGCGCGTGCATCGCGGCTTCCAGCCCTGCCGTCGCCATGTCGTTGCCTGGCATGGAGTCGAGCGCGACCTGGAATTCCGCCACTGCGTCTTTATAATTGCCGTTTTTCATGAGCAACCGCGCCAAGGCGAGATGATCCGCCCCACGATCTGCCTTGTAACGTATGGCGTTGCGATAAGCCACTATTGCCTTCCCAGTCTGCAGGCTCTTGTCGTAACAGAAAGCCATGCGGCGAGCAATGGCTCCACGCGCTTGGCGCTCCTTTGGTGGGGTTTTCTGGTAAGCCTGCTTGAAGTCGGCGGCGGCATCGAAATACTCGCCCAGGGCAAGTTCTTTTTCGCCCCGTTTCATGTACTTGTCGGCCCCACACGATACCAAGAAGAGCGCGACAAGGCAGATTACCGTTATGACTCTCGGCTTCAACTGTTCTTCACCTTGATTATTTTCGTCTTTGGCAGTTCCTTGTTGCGCCTGTTGACCCGCGTCACCACGGCTTGCGCGAGGTTCAAGAATGCCTGGCCCGTCACGCTGTCGGCATCGGTTGCGGCAGGCTTGCCCGCGTCACCACTGTCGCAAATGCCTTGCACGAGAGGTATCTGAGCGAGCAATGGCACGCCCATTTCCTGGGCGAGATCCTTGCAGCCATCCTTGCCAAAGATATAATACTTGTTTTCGGGCAGTTCCTTCGGAGTGAACCACGCCATGTTCTCCACCAGGCCGAGTATAGGCACGTTCACCTTGTCGTTGGTGTACATGTCTATGCCCTTTCGCGCATCGGCGAGAGCCACTTTCTGCGGCGTGGACACTATCACGGCTCCTGTTATAGCGAGCGTTTGCAGCAGGGTGAGGTGTATGTCGCTGGTCCCAGGGGGCGTGTCGAGCACGAAATAGTCGAGATCACCCCAGTCGGCATCGGCGATAAGCTGCTTCAAGGCCGCCGTAGCCATGCCACCGCGCCAAAGCGTAGCCGTGTCGGGATTGACGAAGAAGCCTATCGACAACAACTTCACGCCATATTTCTCGATAGGCTCTATTAGGTCTCTGCCGTCTTTCTTCACGCCGTAGGGGCGAGCGTCTTCCACCCCAAACATCTTTGGCATGGATGGGCCGAAGATGTCGGTATCGAGCAATCCCACCTTATAGCCAAGACGCGCCAAGGCGATAGCGAGGTTGGCCGATACTGTGCTCTTGCCCACTCCACCCTTGCCGGAGCTCACTGCGATGATGTTTTTCACGTTGGGCAGAAGTTTCTCCACCTCCGGTCGCGGGGCCGACTTGAACTCCGTGGCTATCTTCACATCAACGTCGTCACCAAGCTTCAGCTTCAGCGTCGCCTCCGCCGACTTCACCGTCGACTTGATAAATGGGTCTGTATCACGAGGGAAAATAAGCGAGAAGCTCACCGAGTTGCCATCTATATGCAGGTTGTCGGCAACCATGCCGCTCTCAACGAGGTTTTTCTTAGTGCCCGGATAGATGACTGTGGCGAGGATGTCCCGAATAAGCTTAGGATATAATGTCATAATGTGTTTTATATTTTTTGCCAGTTTTCTTCGCCTGGCTTTTTAAAATGTCTGTCTTTACTTTAATAGGATTGACAAAAGTAGTCATATTTCTGTTAAAATACAAATAAAAACTAATTTTTTTAGATGTCGTAAGAATAATTAGTAACTTTGTCTCTACTGGATGTTTTGGCAATAAATCAGTCCAGCGACATTAAACCACTTTACAAGCAAAATGAACATACTACATAGCCTCTGCGCCCTACTCATTGCCATTGCGCCACTCTCGCTGAAGGCACGACAGGCTACACTACACATCGGCGAGGACATCACCTACTCAGTACAGAAGAAGTACAGTCCCGTTGTCGGCAAGGCTCTCGAGATGATGGCTGCCGACATGACCAAGCCCAACGCCAAGGGCAGGGGCGGAGCCACCAGCTTGCTGGTATACCAGCTCGACATGGCGAGCAACAAGGAGCTGAAAGCCCTGAGCCAGATGACCGTGCCGGCCATGGACATCATAGCCCGCAAGGACGCGTTCTGGATTGGCTCGCGCATGGGCAAGACCGTCGTCGTGGGAAGCAATGGGCGTGGAACAGCCTACGGCATCATGAGGTTCGCGCAAAGGGGCGGAGCCGACTTCGGCAAGAAGGGCGAAACGCAAATCCCTTCGGTGGAGTATCGTGGCATGTCTCTTGAGAGTCATTCTCTAACCAACTATCGACAACTATTCAAGATGATGCTTCGCCAGCGCGCCAACCTGCTATGCGAGGGATGGGACCGTGGCGATGCTCCAAGCCGTTTCACCCACGACCTGCGTGCCCTGGCCGACTCTTTCGGCATAGTACTCGCCACGCCCCACGGCGCTCACGGCCTCAAGCTGCAAGGCGAGAAGAAGAGCGTGAACGTCAACATAGGGTGGGCCGACGACAACTACGGTTACATGGCACCTGCCCATGATGACCCAGACGACAATTGTGGGGCGGTGTACCACCTCGCCTACTCTGGCAGGCCGCACAGTTACCTGTGGCTCTGCACCACGCAGCCAGGGTTGTTGGCCAACGAGATGGGCACCGCTTTCGACCGTGGAGCCAACCGCCTGTGGATGTGTGTGGTGCACAACCCTTACGTGGCGGCCTACCAGCTCAGCCTCTTCCTCGACATGGCGTGGAACGTGAAAGCCGTCGACAGAACCGACGTGGGCAGGCATCTCAATGGTTGGCTCGCCGGCAACTTTGGCCTGCGTGCCGCCAACGCGTTGATGAAACCCTTGACGCAATATTTCATGCTCACCACCATACGCCGGCCTGAGATGATGGACTTCACCATGCAGAAGGCTCCGTCGAAGCACAACAAGAATGGCGACGGCGGCATTGCCAACACCGACTTCAACGCCGAGGAGTTTGGCAACGAGCTTGACCGCTACCTCAACCACTACAAGGATGTAGCCGACAGGGTGAAACAGGCGCGCCACATGGTTGCCGACAAGGACAGCGACAAGTATTTCACCATGATAGAATATCCCGTTGTCGCCTCCGCTCTGATGGCCGTGAAAACGCTTGAGGCGCAGGAGTCGCGTCTCATAGCGCGCCCCGTGAGTTTCCACCACGACAGCGAGGCACTGGAGTCGGCGGCCCGAAGCATACGCGCCTACCGCAAGCTCCAAGAGCTGACAAGCCTCTACGACAACGCCATGGCGCGGATGGGTCTGGACGTAGAGATGAATGCCGCGCCACAGGGTCTCACCGTGTTTGGCAAACCCTTGCTAACCGACACTCTCAGCGAGAAGGAGATATTGCAATATGGCAACTACGTACACAGCGACACGCCCATGCCAGCGATGAAGGCCATAGCCTCTACAGCGGCATCATACGTCTCGGCGTCAAAGGGAGCGAAGGTCATCAAAATGCTGGGACGCTCCATGAGGGCCGTGACCCTCAACGCCGGCGACTCCCTGACATATCGCTTCACGTCGGGCACCATAGGCGGCACGCTGCGCTTGGCCTTCGTGCCCACCCACGCCCTCGACGGCGGCATGTCGCAAGCCGAAGTCAGGATTGACGGTGGAGCGCCACGCACGGTGATCGTCACCGACGGCACACGGTCGAAGCGCTGGATGCAAGGCGTGCTGCGCGGACAAGCTCTCATCAACCTACCAGTGGCCCTTGAGCCTGGCTGCCACACGCTAACCATAAAGGCACTATCCGACCATGTTGCGCTCGACGAATGGATGATCGACGACGATAGCGAGCGACAGTTCTACGTGTTCCCAACAGTGCCTCGCTTTTAGGTGAATTTTGCCCATAAAGCGAGATACATAAGCCATTGTTCTCTTTTTTTCATGGCAACAAGGCTCTATGTGTTGGAAAAACACTACTTTTGCACATTATTAATTGAAGCATCGTGAGAAAGAATTTCATAAAGACGCTATGGCTCATGCTCGCTGCCGGCACCGGCTTCGTGGCATTGCTTTTTTTCCTTATATGGTTTGGCATCATCGGCTATTCGCCCAACATCGACAACCTGCAAAACCCTATATCCAAGTCGGCGTCGCAAGTGCTCTCTGCCGACGGGCATATCCTTGGCACTTACAACCTCGACCGTTCCAACCGCATTCCGGTGCCGTACAAGAAGTTGTCTCCCTATCTCGTGCAAGCACTTGTAGCCACTGAGGACGTGAGATTCTACGACCACTCCGGCATAGACTTCATTGCCTTGACTCGAGCAATCGTAAAGCGAGGCATCCTCGGACAAGCCTCAGCAGGTGGCGGTAGCACCATAACACAGCAGCTCGCCAAGCAACTTTATTCGGCTCCGGTACACTCCGCCTCGGAGAGGTTGCTGCAAAAGCCAATCGAATGGGTGACGGCCATCAAGCTTGAGCGGATGTACACCAAAGAGGAAATCATAGCTCTTTACCTCAACTATTTCGACTTCCTTCATGGTGCGGTGGGCATCAAAAATGCCGCCAACACTTATTTCAGCAAGGAACCAGCCAACCTCACCGTCGACGAGGCGGCGTTGCTCGTGGGCCTGTGCAAGAACCCGTCGCTCTTCAACCCCGTGCGCTACCCCGACAGGGCAAGAGACCGACGCAACGTGGTCTTGGGACAGATGCTCAAGGCTGGATACATATCGCAATCCGACTACGAGACCGACTGCGCCGAGCCCATCACGCTGCGCTTCCACCGCACTGACCACAAGGACGGCTCCGCGGTGTATTTCCGAGAGTTTCTGCGTCAGTACATGATGATGAGCCGACCAGACCCGAAAAACTATCCATCGTGGAACAAGCGGCAATACGTCATAGACTCCATAGCCTTCGCCACCGACCCCCTATGCGGTTGGTGCAAGAAGAACACCAAGAAAGATGGCACGTTCTGGAACATCTACACCGACGGCTTGCGCATACACACCACCATCGATTCGCGCATGCAGCGATATGCCGAGGAGTCGGTCTACGGCCACGTGGCGCGCTTCCTGCAACCAGCCTTCGACAAGGAGAATGCCGAGAAGGGAGCCAACGCGCCGTTCAGCGGCAACCTAACCGCGAAACAGGTAAACGCCATAATGAGCAGGGCGGTGACGCAAAGCGAGCGTTACATCACGATGAAGCAAAGCGGAGCCTCGCAAGAGGAGATTCACCGCGCTTTCCACACGCCTACCGACATGTCGGTCTTCACCTACAATGGCGACGTGGACACGGTGATGACACCTATCGACTCCATACGCTACTACAAGCAATTCCTGCGCGCAGGATTCATGAGCATGGACGCGCACACCGGGCAGGTGAAGGCTTACGTGGGCGGCATCGACTTCGCACACTTTCAATACGACATGGTGATGGGCGGACGACGACAGGTGGGATCCACCATCAAGCCGTTCCTCTACTCCCTTGCCATGGAAAACGGAGCGTCGCCATGCGACAAGGCGCCAAACGTGCAACGCACCTACATGGTGGCTGGCCGCCCATGGACACCACGCAACAGCAACCGACACCGCTATGGGCAGATGGTGACGCTGAAATGGGGTCTCGCCGAGTCGAACAACTGGATCTCGGCATACCTCATGTCAAAGCTTAACCCAAGGCAGTTTGTGGAAATGCTGCACAAGTTCGGCATCAACAACCCCGACATCTACCCGTCGATGGCTCTCGCCCTCGGCCCTTGCGAGGTGTCGGTGGGCGAGATGGTGAGTGCCTATTCCACCTTCGCCAACAACGGCGTGCGCCTCGCACCGCTCTTCGTGACGCGCATCGAGGACGCCGAAGGCAACGTGGTGGCCAACTTCGAGCCGCGCATGGAAGAGGTCATATCATCGGAGAGCGCATACAAGATGATAGTGGAGCTTAAGGCGGTGGTCGACGAGGGTACCGCTGGCAGGCTGCGCTACAAGTATGACATACCGGGCGAGATTGGCGGCAAGACTGGCACCACCAACAACAACTCCGACGCGTGGTTCATGGGATTCACGCCACAGCTCGTGAGCGGAGTGTGGGTCGGAGGCGAAGACCGCGACATCCACTTCGACTCCATGCGCATGGGGCAAGGCGCGACCATGGCCTTGCCAATATGGGCCTACTTCATGAAAAAGGTATATCGGGACAAGGGCTTGCCGTATAAGCCCACAGCCACGTTCAACGTGCCAGCCGACTACAACCCATGCGCAAAGGACGATGACGGTGACGCAAACGGCATTTACGAGGTTTACGAGTGATGTCTTAGAAACTCCAGGCAAACGGCTCGCGACATATATAAAGGCATCGGTTTTTCTCAGAAAAGCCGATGCCTTTTCTGTTGTATATGCCGCAAGCTATTCAAAAACGCACGATTCAAACGTAAATAATGTGAAAAATACCACGGCAAACAGCATTGTAAACGGTTTATTTCCTAACTTTGTAGAAACCTACTTTCAACTTGCGGTTGACACATCACGCAATCTTATTTCACTAATATAAAAACCTGAAAACACATGAGCAATTATCCAAAAATCGGTATTCGCCCCACCATCGACGGACGTCAGGGCGGCGTGCGCGAGAGTCTTGAAGAGAAGACCATGAACCTCGCCAAGTCTGTGGCAAAACTCATCACCGAGAACCTTCGCAACGTCGACGGCTCGCCCGTGGAATGCGTCATCGCCGACTCAACCATCGGTCGCGTGGGCGAGAGCGCGGCTTGCGCCGCGAAGTTCGAGCGCGAGGGCGTGGGTGCCACCATCACCGTGACCTCTTGCTGGTGCTATGGCGCCGAGACGATGGACATGAACCCACACTGGCCCAAGGCTGTATGGGGATTCAACGGCACTGAGCGCCCCGGAGCGGTGTATCTCGCTGCCGTGCTCGCGGCACACGCGCAGAAAGGGCTGCCGGCATTCGGCATCTACGGGCACGACGTGCAAGACCTCGACGACGACTCCATACCAGCCGACGTAGCGGAGAAGATATTGCGCTTCGCGCGCGCGGCACAGGCAGTGGCCACGATGCGTGGCAAGTCGTATCTATCTATGGGTTCGGCATGCATGGGCATAGCGGGCTCCATCGTCAACCCCGACTTCTTCCAGGAGTACCTCGGCATGCGCAACGAGAGCGTAGACCTCACCGAGATTATACGCCGCATGACGGAGGGCATATACGACCCCGAGGAGTTTGAGAAGGCCATGGCCTGGACGCGCGAGCACTGCATGGTTAACGAGGGCGAGGACATCGGCAACCGTCCAGAGAAGGCCAAGACACGTGAGCAGAAAGACCAAGACTGGGAATTCATCGTCAAGATGATGATAATAATGAAAGACCTCATGCATGGCAACCCACGCCTCGAAGAGCTCGGGTTCAAGGAGGAGGCCATAGGCCACAACGCCATAGCCGGCGGATTCCAGGGCCAGCGCCAGTGGACAGACTTCTATCCCAACGGCGACTACCCCGAAGCACTGATGAACACCTCGTTCGACTGGAACGGGCCACGAGAGCCTATCACCCTCGCCACAGAGAACGACGCGGGCAACGGCGTGGCAATGCTCTTCAACCACCTCCTCACCGGGCGCGCGCAGATATTCTCCGACGTGCGCACGTATTGGAGCCCAGAGGCGGTGAAGCGCGTCACTGGCAAGGAACTCACGGGGCGTGCCTCGGGAGGCATAATCCACCTCATCAACTCCGGCGCCACCACGCTCGACGGCTCGGGCGCGGCGACAGACACAGAGGGCAACCCCGTGATGAAGCACTTTTGGGAACTCACCGACAACGACGTGGACGCGTGCCTGAAAGCCACGACGTGGTACCCAGCCAACCGCGACTACTTCCGCGGAGGAGGCTTTTCGTCCAACTTCCTCACCAAGGGCGGCATGCCCGTCACGATGGTGCGCCTCAACCTCGTGAAGGGTCTTGGCCCCGTGCTGCAACTGGCTGAGGGATGGACAGTAGACATAGACCCGGAGATACACGCCATACTCAACAAGCGCACGGATCCTACATGGCCTACCACATGGTTCGTGCCACGCCTCACGGACAAGGCTCCGTTCAAGGATGTCTATTCGGTTATGAACAACTGGGGAGCCAACCACGGTGCCATTTCCTATGGCCACATCGGAGCCGACCTCATCACGCTGTGCTCGATGCTGCGCATACCGGTGTGCATGCACAACGTGGAGGATGACAGCATCTTCCGCCCGGCCGCATGGAACGCCTTTGGCATGGACAAGGAGGGAGCCGACTTCCGCGCTTGCAAAAACTACGGGCCTATATATAAATAATTGAAAACATCTACCGACAATGATTCAAGACTATCAGATACAGGAATTTCTGCGCCAAGCCCACCGCGTGGGCGACTCTAAGCTCACCCTCTGCTCGAGCGGCAACATCTCATGGCGCCTCGGAGACGAGGCTCTCGTCTCTGGCACGGGCTCATGGGTGCCTACCCTGACAAAGGAGAAGGTCGCCATCTGTCGCGTGGCCGATGGCGAGGTGCTCAACGGCGTGAAACCATCGATGGAGAGCGGCTTCCACCTCGGAGTGCTGCGCGAGCGTCCCGACTGCGACGTGGTGCTCCACTTTCAGTCGAAATACGCCACCGTGGTGTCGTGCATGACGGAGACGCCCAAGGACTTCAACGTGACGGCAGAGATACCATGCCATGTGGGACGCGAGATACCCATCATACCCTATTTCCGCCCTGGTTCGCCAGAACTTGCCGAAGCGGTGAAGGCCGCGCTGAAAGACCACGACTCCGCGCTCATGCTCAAGCATGGGCAAGTGGTTTGTGGAAAGACGTTCGACGAGGTGTTCGAGCGCGCCACGTTCTTCGAGATGGCATGCCGCATCATAGTGCTCAGCCAAGGCAAGTACAACACGCTCACCAAAGAGGAAATCGACTACCTCGAAGCGTACATCCTGGGAAAGAAATGACCTATTTAGCAATCGACTTCGGCGGTGGCTCAGGCAGGGTCATCGCCGGAACCATAAC
>DJQL01000072.1:0-2391 GCA_002437565.1 Prevotella sp. UBA6387 | reverse complement strand
GGACTGCGCAAGGCCGCGCAACTGAAAATCAAGGTCGACGGTATCGCCGTGGACACGTGGGGTGTCGATTTCGGGCTGGTCGACAGCCAAGGCAACCTCATAGGCAATCCCGTGTGCTATCGCGACGCGCGCACACGCGGCATGGCGGATGAGTTTTTCGCCCACGCCGACCGCACGGCTCACTATGCCGTCAACGGCACGCAGACGATGGAAATAAACTCTCTGTTCCAACTGCTGAGCATGAAAAAAGCCGACTCTCCGCAATTGCGGATAGCCGACAAGCTTCTCTTCATGCCCGACCTGTTCTCCTATTTTCTCACAGGCGAGGCAAACACGGAATACACGATAGCCTCAACATCGGAGCTGCTCAACGCCACCACGCGCTCGTGGGACTGGCCGCTGATAGACAGTCTTGGCCTCCCACGCCACCTCTTCTGTCCCATCGTCATGCCTGGCACGGTGCGTGGGCGCTTGCGCCCCGACATAGCCGAGGAGACTGGCTTGGGGCAAGTGGACGTGATTGCCGTGGGTTCTCACGACACGGCAAGTGCCGTGGCAGCGGTGCCGGCAAAGGCCGACGAGAACCCTGTGGCGTTCATCAGCTCGGGCACGTGGTCGCTGCTCGGCGTGGAAATAGGCAAGCCGATACTCAACGAGGAGGCTCGCCGTGCCTACTTCACCAATGAGGGCGGCATAGGCGGCAAAATAACGTTCCTGCAAAACATCACCGGGCTGTGGTTCCTGCAACGGCTCATGGCGGAATGGCGCGACGAGGGTGATGAGCAACAATACGACCCATTGCTCGCCGCGGCTGCTAAATCCACTATAAAGTCGGTGATTCCCGTCGACGCTCCTGAGTTTCATAACCCTAAGTCGATGCGGCAGGCCATACGAGACCATTGCCGCGTCCACGGCATGGAGATTCCGCAGACCAAGGGCGACATCACTCGCGTGGTGCTCCAGTCGCTCGCGGCTAAATACGCCGAGGCGACACACGCGCTCAACACCATGCTGCCAACGCCAATAAGGAAACTGCATATCATCGGTGGCGGGTCGCAAAACAAGCTCCTCAACCATCTCACGCAAGAGGCTCTCGGCATACCCGTGGAAGCTGGGCCGGTAGAGGCCACGGCAATAGGCAACATTCTCACTCAGGCTCTCGCGAAGGGCGAAGTGGACGACATCAACGAGATGAGAAGCGTCAGCGTAAACTAAAAACCAAACCTTAAAGAAAAAAAATGAAGCAATCTATCTTATCCAAGGACGGCGTGAGCTATGTCGTGCCGTTCGTGCTCATCACGTCGTGCTTTGCCCTTTGGGGCTTCGCCAACGACATCACCAACCCCATGGTCAAGGCTTTCTCAAAGATATTCCGAATGTCGGCCACCGACGGAGCCTTGGTGCAAGTCGCCTTCTACGGTGGCTACTTCGCCATGGCGTTCCCCGCGGCGATGTTCATACGCCGCTTCAGCTACAAGGCCGGCGTGCTCGTGGGCCTTGGCCTGTATGCCTTGGGCGCGTTGCTATTCTATCCAGCCAAGACCACCGGAGAGTATTACCCATTCCTCTTGGCCTATTTCATCTTGACCTGTGGGCTCTCGTTCCTTGAGACTTCGAGCAACCCCTACATCCTGTCAATGGGAACAGAGGAAACGGCGACACGACGCCTCAACCTGGCACAATCGTTCAACCCCATGGGATCATTGCTTGGAATGTATGTGGCAATGAACTTCATCCAAGCCAAGCTGAACCCTCTCGACACAGCCTCGCGCGCCAATCTCACGCCCACGGAGTTTGAGGCCATAAAGGATTACGACTTGTCTATCCTCATCGCGCCATACCTCGCCATAGGCTTGGTGATAATAGTCATGTTCCTGCTGATATTGTTCTGGCGCATGCCCAAGAACGGCGACATGAACCACAGCATCAACTTCCTGCCCACCTTGCGCCGCATATTCTCCATGCCCCACTACCGTGAGGGCGTAGTGGCGCAATTCTTCTACGTGGGAGTGCAAATAATGTGCTGGACATTCATCATCCAGTATGGCACGCGCGTGCTCATGGCGGAGGGCATGGCGGAGCAGGCCGCCGAGGTGTTGTCGCAGAAATACAACATCGTGGCAATGGTGATATTCTGCTGCTCGCGCTTCATCTGCACGTTCCTCCTGCGCTTTGTCAACACCGGCAGGCTACTCATGCTCCTCGCCATTGCCGGAGGGGCGCTCGTGGCTGGTGTCATCTTCTTGCAGAATGTCTACGGACTCTACTGCCTCGTGGGTGTCAGCGCGTGTATGTCGCTCATGTTCCCCACCATCTACGGCATAGCCCTCACCGGACTTGGCGACGATGCCAAGTTCGGCGCCGCCGGCCTCATCATGGCCATACTCGGCG
>DJQL01000024.1 GCA_002437565.1 Prevotella sp. UBA6387 | reverse complement strand
ATACAGACCTATATCGAGGACGGACTATCCGAGATGATACTGTCGGAAGAGGCAAGCCAAGGCGACATCATCGTCATAGACAAGGACGAGGGAAAGGACGAGCTGACATTCAGCGACACCAAGCCATCCGCCAAGGATGCCACGAAAGACAACAAGTAGGGGTTTCCCCCTCACGGCATAGGGAAAAGCCACGATAACTATGAGAACTATATCATAACTTTGCAACATGAAAAACAACATGAACGACAACTCTTAAAACGATATAGCTATGAAAAGGTTATTTACAGCAATCGCACTCTTGCTCACGCTCACGCTAAGCGCTTCTGCCATGAGCTATGACCAGGCTCGAGACCAGGCTCTCTTCCTGACCGACAAGATGGCATATGAGCTCAACCTCACTGACCAGCAGTATGAGGCAGCCTATGAGATAAACCTCGATTACCTCATGCGTATCGACAATGCCGATGACCTCTATGGGGCATATTGGAGGCAGAGGAACCTCGACTTGAGCTACATACTGCTCGACTGGCAGTATCGCGCCTACGTCGACGCGGCTTACTTCTACCGCCCGCTCTACTGGAACGGCGGCTACTGGCACTTCGGCATCTACGCCCGGTACCCACACCGCGACTTCTTCTACTTCGGATGCCCAAACTTCGTGTGGACTTACAGTGGTGGCCACTCTTGGCTACACAACGGGGGACGCTCATGGTATTATGGTCGCCACTGGAACGGCCCACGCGACGGTGGCCCTCACCCAGGAATGAGGCGCAATTGGGATAACGGACGATACGGCGCGGGATTTGTATACCAACCTGGGCAGCGCAACTGGGCACAAGCCCCACAACGTGGATTCAGGCCAAACGGCAACCGTCCGAACTGGAATCGCCCTAATGGTCGCCCATCCGACAATCGTCCTAATGGCAACAGCCCATTCGGCAACCGCCCGAACGGCAACCGCACATTTGGAAACATGAGACCACAAGGCGGCAACGACGCGCCTCGCAACAACAACCGCTCGTTCGGCACGCCACGCGAGAGCAGCACTCGCTCCACCGTGAACCGCACGCAAGAACGCACGTTCGGCAGTGGCTCGTTTGGCAACCGCAACGACACGCCAAGAGGAACGTTCCAGCCCCAACAGGGCAATCCTTCACGCACGTTCTCGTCACCGTCACGCTCGTCTTCATCAAGCTCATTCGGTGGCGGACGCAGCACAGGGTCATTCGGAAACAGGGGCAACTCTGGTGGCGGATCCTTCGGTGGCGGCTCTTTCGGCAGAAGGTAAGACAGAGCGTTTACACATTATATATTATATAAGACCAATAAAGTTGTTTGCGGAACGTAACGACAGTTACGCATCCGCAAACAACTTTTTTTATAGCCTTTTCTTCACCTTTCTATCATTATTTTCGTAATTTTGCTTTGAAATAAAGAAAAAAAAGAAAAGCCATGCCTTTAAGACTTCCTGATAAACTCCCCGCCATAGACATCTTGAAAAAAGAGAACATCTTCGTGATGGACGAGACGCGTGCTCACTCGCAACAGATTCGCCCCTTGCGCATCGTGATCCTCAATCTCATGCCTATGAAGGTGACGACAGAGACCGACCTCATAAGGTTGCTCTCGAACACGCCACTGCAAATGGAGATATATTTCATGAAACTCAAGAGCCATACGTCAAAAAACACTCCTGTGGAGCACATGATGATGTTCTACCGTGACTCTGAGGAACTCATGAAGCAAAAGTTTGACGGGATGATCGTCACTGGCGCGCCCGTGGAGACCATCCCATACGAGAACGTGGACTATTGGAAAGAGTTCAACCAGATAGTGGACTGGGCTCGCCACAACGTGCAGTCCACACTTTATCTATGCTGGGGCGCCATGGCAGCCATGTACCATTTCTATGGCATACCAAAGTATCAGCTCCCGATGAAAAAGTTTGGCATATTCAAGACTTATCCATCCGACGAGCAGTTGCCCATATTCCGCGGTTTCGACGACCTATTCTACATGCCCCACTCGCGCCACACAGAGGTGAGACAATCCGACATCGAGAAAGTGCCAGAGCTAAGCATAATAGCCAAGTCGCCTGAAGCTGGTGTCAGTATTGTCAGCTCACGCAACGGCCGCGACTTTTATATCCTTGGACACTTGGAATACGCGCCCAACACGCTCGACAATGAGTACCATCGTGACCTTGGCAAACGCGACGACGTTGCCCTGCCACAACATTACTATCGCGACGACGACCCGGAGCGAGGCTACAAAGTGAGATGGCGCTCAGCGGCCAACTTGTTTTATAGCAATTGGATAGACTATTACGTTTACCAAGAGACGCCATTCAACATAGGCGACATCAAATGAATGGTCGCAAAGGGATATGGAAATAGCGAAATGTTAAACAAGAGTTAAAATATCAATTTTGTTCTCTATATAGAAGCAAAAACATTACCTTTGCACTCGCTTTTGAGAAATAAAGCATGGGTGGTTACCAGAGTGGCCAAATGGGGCAGACTGTAAATCTGCTGGCTCTTGCCTTCGGTGGTTCGAATCCATCACCACCCACAAAGAATAATATTTTTCGTAACTTTATACATGTTTAGTAATGCCGTAGCCACTGTGAAGTGCCTACGGTTTTTTTGTGTGCTTTGAAGCAAGGGCATTTTACCTTTCAAAAACAAAAAGACACAAAACAAAAGTAAACAAAGACAAAAACAAGGTTGTGCTCGCACACAATTCGTTGATTTACATCAAAAACATGAAAAGTAACGGCAATTTCTTTCAAAAAGATTTGGAGCATATTAAATATATTCGTAACTTTGCACCCGTAAACAAGAGGTTAATACCTCAAATACAAGGACAGAACAAGTTAGTAGATTTTTCATATAGGTTTTTAGTTTTTAGGTTTTGATAGATTGTTTTTTTTAAATTTCAAAGGTATTTAGTTTTAGGTTAAAGATTAGTTTTATTTTCAGGTAACAATTTGATGCAAGATAGTTGGTTGACGCCGTGAGGCGGAAACCTTCAATCGAGCTCAAAACTAAGAGGAATTAATTGTAATTCACAATACACAGGCAGCAATCGTGAGATTTCTGCCTGTTTTCATGTTTAGGAGCTACTGTCTTCCTTTCATTTTGAAGAATCTTGCTATGGGTTC
>DJQL01000092.1:2253-14344 GCA_002437565.1 Prevotella sp. UBA6387 | reverse complement strand
GCTATACCGATGCCATGCTCGATCGCGCGGAGGCTCTCATTGAGCTTGGACGACTTGAAGAGGCACGTGCCATCATAAATGCCATTCGCCAGCGCGCTGCCAACTCCGTTAGCAAGCACATAGGGTACGCTGCCGATCAATGCCAGATAAGCCTGTATCCCGACACTTACTTCAAGGACAAGGAAACCGCACGCGAATGCCTCAGGTGGGAGCGCCGTCTTGAGACTGGGCAAGAGCATGAGCGCTTCTTCGACCTGCGACGTTGGGGAATGCTGTCATCGACACTGAACTCTTACTTCGCTCGCGAGGCGAAAGACTCTTACGACGGACAAGGATACGCGCAGTATTATAAGGACGCGCACTTCACGAAGGGTAAAAACGAGTTCTTCCCCGTGCCGTACAACCAGCTCTATTATATCCCCGGACTCTACACGCAGAACAAGGGATATTAAGCCGAGCGGAACAGTTTAAAAACAATCAAAGACAGAATTTCAATTATGATCAATAATCGACTGACTATTATATTGTCCTTGCTGGCCATCCTGTTTGGTTCTTGCCAAGACAAGGATTTCGACATGTCGCCAATGGCTCTTGAGACCATTGACGGAGAGCGAATAAGCGGTTCGCTGTACGGTGACGACTACACCTGGACATGGCCACAGTTGTCCAGTGGCCACAAGATGCTTGTTACGCTCTACACCAACGGCACGCTGTCGTCGTCAGACACGGTGGCTGGCACTTCATTTGTCCAGAGGAGCGTCAACACCAACACTCCTTACACATACGTGTTCAAGGTATCTGATGGCACGAACCTCTCGGAAGGCGTGGTGAAGACATACACGCGTGAGGGTGCCGCACAGCTGGCAGGGTTGCAGATTTCCCAGCTTGAGAAAAGCGGTGGATATGATGCTCTGGTGACGTGGACGCCAAGCGATGACACGGAGAGAGTGTCGCTGACCGCTACCAATGGCTCGCGCACCATCACAGAGACGCTGTCGCCTTCTGTGACAAGCTATACCATACCCGACGTGAAATATGGCGAGGAGTGGAATGTCACGGCACGCGCTGAGAATGCCAAGGGGCAGTCGCTTGCCTCTACCGCGTCTCTGAAGATAGGCAAGACGGCAATGGCCTTTCTGAGCACGCACAAGACGCCAGACGACCTCGTGGCCAATGGCGACGATGATGAGGCTTCGGCATGGTTGTGGCTGCACAAGACGTATCCGGCTGCAAAGTTTCTCTGTTTTGGCGACATCAAGCAGCGTTCCGACATCGACCCTTACAGGGTGATGTTCTGGCTGCGCGATCTTGATAGCGGCTCTGAGGCAGACGTGTGGAATATGCCTGAGATCGTGGAACAAGCCACGCCAATCATCCAAAGCTGGTACAAGGACGGTGGCAACTTGCTCTTGTGGCAGCATGCCACGGCCTACATCGCCACTCTCGGACGACTCGACAAGAACATGATGCAGGGCAACGACCATAACATAGGCATCGGAGCCGGCAGTTACAACCCTGACATATGGGCCATGGCCACGAGTCTCAATGCGGGAGGCAATGTCATCGACTTCTCTTCGCATCCCATTTACAAGAACCTTCCCGTGTATACTGCGCCAAACGGAATAAAGATGCTGGCCGTGAAAGGACCTGGATGGACAGAGGATCACAACTGCCTTTACTTTAACCTTCCCGCCGTGCTGACAGGCAAGGGAAACCAAGACATGGCTTGCTACAACGAGGTAACGCAGACTTACGGCATATACCCTTTGGGCGTATGGGACTCGCAAGTGAGCTGGATTTCCCAGCTCAACGTTTGGGAGGCACGCCAAGGCAACACCGATTTCAAAGGCACGGTGATTTGCGTTGGCAACGGCGGTTGCTCGTTCTCCATGAAAAACGGTGACGGGACAAAAGACGTAAGTGCGTACCCGAAGAACAACATCTACCAGGAAACCATTCTTGGAATGGCCAAGAACAGCCTGGAATACCTGAAGACGAGATAGACAATAATCTAATTAAACAATTTACTGATGGATAAATACAAGACACTTTGGCACGGGATACCTGCGGTTCTTATGGTCTCCGCAATGGTGATGGCATCGTGCTCCGGCGGCAAGGTTGTAGACCCAGCTCTCGGTCCTTACGAGACGATAGAAGAGCCAACGCCAGACCAGCCGTCTACGGCTTCCGACTATGATGAGCCATACCGCCCACAGATACATTACACTCCGGCTAAGAACTGGATTAATGACCCCAATGGTTTGGTTTTCGCCAATGGCACTTACCATCTCTTCTACCAATACAACCCGCAAGGAAACAATTGGGGAAACATGAGTTGGGGTCATGCCACGAGCACTGACCTCTTGCACTGGAAAGAACAGGGCGTGGCCTTGACGAGAGATGAGCTTGGCGAAATCTTCTCAGGTTCTGCTGTCGTGGACAAGGACAATACCGCTGGCTTCGGGGCTGGTGCCATTGTTGCCATTTACACCTCTGCCGACAAGTACCAGCAGCAGTCTATCGCTTACAGCACTGATGGCATCCACTTCACCAAATATGCCAACAACCCCGTGGTGTCATCTACACGCTCAGACTTCCGCGACCCGAAGGTGTTTTGGTATGAGGCCGAAAAAAAATGGGTGATGGAACTCGCCACCGGCAACGACCACGTCATAGAACTATGGTCTTCCACCGACTTGAAAAACTGGAAACACATGAGCGACTTCTCAGTGTCGCGGCAGGTTTGCAATCGCGGACAGTGGGAGTGCCCAGACCTTTTCCCACTTGAGTATGACGGCAAGCAGAAATGGGTGCAAATAGTAAGCACCAATCCAGGAGGCCCCGTGGCTGGTTCTGGCACTATGTACTTCATTGGCTCGTTTGACGGCACGACGTTCACCCCGGACGACGGATACGATTATCCCATGTGGCTCGATTATGGAGCCGACAACTACGCTGGTGTCACTTGGAGCAACACGGGCGACAGGCGCACGTATATAGGCTGGATGAACAACTGGAACTATTGCGGTAACGTGCCGGCTTCGCCATGGCGCTCGGCGATGACGTTGCCACGCGACTTGAAACTCGCGAGCTGCCGCGGCAAGTTGGTGGTGGCAAGCACGGTGGTTCCAGAGGTTGACGCCCTTTGTGGCGAATGGACCGACAACAACGGTGAGGTTGACGATACAAATGGCGCATGGCAAGCCAAGGCCACGGTGCCCACCACATCCGATTGGACAATGACTTTCAGCAATGGCGCAGGGCAGTATTGCAGATTGCGTTATGACGCGCAGGAAGGGCTTGTCTATGCCAGCAGGAGCGTGGAGACGGGTGAGACAGGGTTCTCGACAATCTTTGCCATACCTTCCATGAAGATGCCGGTCAACACCGACAAGGAATCGATAGAGCTTGATGTCTTCATAGACCGCTCATCGGTGGAGATCTTTGCCGACAACGGCTCGTCGGCGATGACCAACATAGTGTTCCCATCGACCATTTACGACAAGGTATCTGTTTCCGGAATAAGCGATGTCAAGGTCAGAACATTGAAGAGAATCTGGAACTAACGTTTTCTTAACCATTAAAAAACATAATATGAATACCCTACATAGATTTGCTTTTGCGTGCCTGGCATCGCTATTCTGTTTCAATGTCTCCGCGCAGACCATAAAGCCTCAGGTGCTCAGCGACACGCAAGTGATGCTTCGCGTGCCCACGGCGAAGAAATACCTGCTCATCCCCGTGGAGGAGAACGCCAACATGGATCATGTGCGCGTGATTGCAGACAACAACGTGGTGAGGGAGTTCAACGTGAGGCTCGCCATGAACAAGGCCGACTATTACGTGCCACTTGAGTTGTCGGAAATCAAGGACACAAAGAGCGTGCTCCTTGACGTTAATCTCAACCGCGACGATGCGGCACCATCTGCCAGCAAGACGGCCACTGCCGACTTCGCGTGCTGGAAGCTCATGAGTCTGAGCGATACTTTTGACATGGCCAACCGTGAGGCGTTCCGCCAGATATATCACCACACGCCGACATACGGCTGGATGAACGACCCCAACGGCCTCTTCTACAAGGATGGCCTATGGCACGTCTATTTCCAGCACAACCCCTTCGGCTCACAGTGGGAGAACATGACGTGGGGACACTCCACGTCAAAGGACCTCGTGAACTGGACTTTCGAGGGCGATGCCATACTGCCCGACGCCCTTGGCACCATCTTCAGCGGATGTTCGGTTGTCGACAACGACAACACCGCCGGATTCGGCAATGGGGCGGTGGTGGCCTACTATACTTCGGCTGGAAAGGCGCAGACGCAGAGCATGGCGGTGAGCACCGACAATGGCATGACGTTCAAGAAATACGCCGACAACCCTGTGCTCGTGTCCAACATACCCGACTTCCGCGACCCGCACATCTTTTGGCATGCTGCCACCGAGAGATGGATTCTCATCGTGTCGGAGAAGCAGCACATGAAGATCTTTTCTTCCAAGGATTTGAAAGACTGGAAGTTTGAGAGCGACTTCGGCGAGGAATATGGCTCACACGATGGCGTGTGGGAGTGTCCTGACCTGCTTGACATGGGCAACGGCCATTGGGTGCTGCTGTGCAACATCAACCCTGGCGGACCTTTCGGCGGCTCGGCGACACAGTATTTCACCGGCAAGTTCGACGGCCACAAGTTCACCTGCGACACTGATCCTTCGGTCACCAAGTGGATGGATTGGGGCAAGGACCACTATGCCACGGTGACGTTCAACAACGCTCCCGACGGCCGCCACGTGGCGTTGCCATGGATGAGCAACTGGCAGTATGCCAGCCAGGTGCCCACTAAGCAGTATCGCTCAGCCAACGGCATACCACGCGACCTTGGCTATTTTGAGTATCAAGACACGGGATACGTAAGCGTGACACCGTCGCGAGAGGTGATGGCAGCCTTCGCCAAGAAACCCTCGGCAGGGCTCACGCAGGCTTGCAGGGTGGACGTGCAGCTTCGCGCCAACACCACCATAACTCTCTCCAACGCCAAGGGCGAGAAGGTGGTGATGACCTACAGTGCCGCTAACCAAACATTCACCATGGACCGTGCCAAGAGCGGCGTCGTGAGCTTCAGCACCGACTTCCCAGCCGTGACGAAGGCACCAACGCGTGGGCGAATAAAGACCTTGAGGATATTCATAGACAAGAGCAGCATCGAGGTGCTCGACGCTGACGGAAAGATGTCGATGACCAACATCGTGTTCCCATCGTCGCCATACACCACGCTGAAAGTGAAAGGCGGAAAGGCAAAAGTCTATGCGTTGAGATAAAATATTGCCACGTGAAAAAATCCACTTTCACGGTAAGGCGGTATTGACATTTTTATTAAATTTGCGACATCGTACGATTTTCTGTAGCGCAACCGCAGAAAACCATACAAAATACATCTTTAAGCTTTAAAACACAATGGAAAACAATATCCAACAGAAAAACATCGCGGTGCGGACTTCAAGGTTTGCCATGATTTCCGTGATGCTTTGCTTCTTCGCCATGGGCTTTGTGGACTTGGTGGGAACGGCCTCCAATTACGTGAAGCAAGACCTTGGCCTTAGCGACACCGTGGCCAACTTCCTGCCCTCTCTCGTCTTCTTCTGGTTCCTCATATTCTCGGTACCCACTGGCGTGTTGATGAACAAGATAGGCCGCAAGAAGACCGTGATGCTCTCGCTCATCGTTACCTTTGTCTCGCTGCTGTTGCCTATATTCTCAGAGAGTTTTGTGGTTATGCTCGTCTCGTTCTCGCTTCTCGGCATAGGCAACACGCTCATGCAGACATCGCTCAACCCTCTCGTCTCTCAACTTGTGAAGGGTCACTTGGCCTCTACGCTCACTTTCGGTCAGTTTGTCAAGGCCATAGCCTCTTTCCTGGCTCCCATAATAGCCTCGTGGGGTGCAGCCGCCACCATACCCGACCTTGGTCTCGGTTGGCGCGTGCTCTTCCCGATATACATGATCGTGGGCATACTCGCTTCCGTCTTGTTGCAAGCCACGTCTATCAAGGAAGAGACAGGCGATAACGAGACCGAAGCGGAGCGCAAGTCGCTGGGTCGTGACTATATCGACACATTCAAGCTCCTTGGCAATCCATACGTGTTGTTGTGCTTCTTCGGCATAATGTGCCATGTGGGTATCGACGTAGGCACCAACACAACATCCCCAAAACTGTTGCAGGAATACGCCGGCATGACCCTCAATGACGCTGCATGGGCCACAAGCCTCTATTTCATCTTCCGCACGCTTGGCTGCTTGACGGGTAGCTTCTTCCTCCGCGTGCTGAAGACCCGCACGTTCTTCATCATCTCCGTTGTCATGATGTCCTTGAGCATGGCTTGCATGTTCGTGGGCGCTACGGGTGCCGCCGACACTGCCAAGCTATGGCTCTACGCCGGTATAGCCTTCGTGGGCTATGGCAACAGCAACGTCTTTTCCATGTGTCTCTCGCAGGCCATGCTATATATGCCGGAGAAGAAAAACGCCATAAGTGGACTCATGATCATGGGTCTCTTCGGAGGCACCGTTTTCCCACTTGTCATGGGCGTGGCCAGCGATGCCATGGGCTCGCAGCTTGGAGCTGTGGCGGTGATGACGGTTGGGGTGATTTACCTCCTCTTGTTTATCAAGCAGATAAAATATTAAGCAAACAATAAAGACATAATAGAAAATGAGAAAGATTATAGGATTGGGAGAAGTGCTCTACGACGTTCTCCCACAAGGCGCAAAACTCGGTGGCGCGCCAGCCAACTTCGCCTATCATGCCAGTCAGTTTGGTTTTGAGGCCATGGCGGTGAGCGCGGTGGGCAACGACGTGCTTGGCGACCATGCGTTGGCTACATTCGATGAGAATGGCCTGAAATACATCATCCCGCGTGTGCCTTATCCCACTGGGACGGTCAACGTCTCGCTCGACGGCGAGGGCGTGCCGACCTATGCCTTCACGCCCGATGTGGCATGGGATCACATCCCGTTCACGCCGGAGATGGCAGAGGCGGCACACGATGCCTTGGCAGTGTGCTTCGGGTCGTTGGCGCAGCGCAGCGAAGAGTCGAAAACCACCATCATGAGCTTTCTTAACGCCACGCCAAAGGATTGCTTGAAGATTTTCGACATCAACCTTCGTGGCAACTTCTACGACAGGGAGACAATACAAAACGGCATTCGCCATTGCGACATCTTGAAAATCAACGATGAGGAGCTCGTAGTCCTTGCTCGGCTCTTTGGCTATCCAGGTCTTGACATAGAGGAGAAGTGCCACTTGATACTGAATCGCTACAACCTTCGCATGATAGTGCTCACCTGTGGCACCAACGGCAGTTATGTCTTCGCGCCTCACGATTTCAAGAGCTTCCAACCCACCCCGAAAGTTGAGGTTGCCGACACCGTTGGCGCGGGCGACTCCTTCACTGGCTCGTTCGTGGCGTCGCTTCTCTCTGGCAAGTCCATCGCCGAGGCGCATGAGCTGGCTGTCAAGGTCAGTGCCTTCGTGTGCACGCAAAAAGGTGCCATGCCTAAGTTGCCTGCCGAACTCACGAAGAGATAACATCCTTGTAGCGAACAGATTTCGCCCTTGCGACGTTAGCCCACGTACGTGAACCGCCTGGATCACGTACGTGGGCTAACTGTTTTAATGTCGTGAGAGCGACTTGATTTCTTCCTCTGACAGTCCTGTGTATCTTGCGACAACGGCTATTGGCATATTGTCTTCAATCATGTTGCGAGCCATTGCCAATGCACAGGCTTTCTCACCTTCCGCTTTTGCTCGTTCAGCATCCGCCTTTGCTCGTTCTGCGTTTGCCTTTGCTCGTTCTGCTTCGGCTTGTGCTTCACGCAGTTTCGTCTGTACCTCGTCAACCTTGTCGAGGGCCTGTCGCAGGTTCTTGTTGGCTCGTTCCACTGCTCCCACCAATGTGCGCTCAGTGCTCACTGCATCCCAGAAATGCTCGTAGCCTGCCATCTGCGCTTCGGTGAAAGCCGACTCTTTCACTATGTCAAGTGCCTTGCACGTGTCGGGATTCTCAAGAAGTTCGACTGGAGCCTGACGAGTCTTCTCGTCAATCTCCGTGAGGTAGCGTAGCCACAGCACCATCATCTTCTTGTCGTGGAAGGAATGTGGTTTGAACTTTGGCAACTCTATGAAGATGAGGTGCATCTCGTCAATGGTTTGGTCTGGGTTCTTGACGTCCATCACTCCATAGTCGTGATAGAAGTCTTCTGTGTCGTCACGGAACGTGTCGTTGACAAGGTTCAGCGAGTACACGGGCTGTATGTCTTCATAATGCTCGCCCTTGTCCAATTGTCGCGAATATGCCTTTGTGGCATTGAGCAGCACCCGCTTCATGAAAGCGGGTGTCCATATCATCTGCATCTCCACGAGAAACTGGCGACCGCGCGCGTCGCGGCAGCGCACGTCGACGATGGTGTCCTTCTTCAATGGGTGATCTGGTATGAGCTCAGGTTCGAGGTATTCAATCCACTCCACCTGCCCATTGTCGGGAAGTGGGAGCATGGCGTTGAGGAAGCTTATCATCAGCTCCTTGTGCTCACCAAAGACTTTCTTGAACGTGAGGTCTGCCTTGGGGTCAAGATATATAGCCATAGCCTTCTTGTTTTTATCATTATATAGTGGACTTGGTCCGAATGTCGCAAAGTTATTAAGAATATTTGATATGAGTGATAATTGTCCATGAAAAAAGCCGTATAGTCATTGATTATTCCTAACTTTGCAATATACACCTATAACATGATTTTAAGTACAATGAAAAGTCACAATGATATGTTTTCATCAACTGTTGGCAAGGCGTTTTTCTTGTCGGTCATGGGCTTGGCCCTTCTCGTGCCAGCGCAAATGTCGGCCAACGCCCCTGTTGTGCCAGTTGAGGCCCAGTCTGTAAGTGTTAATGGTCATGGCGTAACCGTCTTTTCCAACCGCGACGCGCAATATCGCATCCCGGCGATAGTGGAATGCAAGTCGGGCAAGTTGATAGCCTTTACCGACCATCGTTATGACAACAGGGACATAGGCGGCGGTCGTCATCTTGACATCGTGATGAAGACCAGCCTTGACAAGGGCAAGACATGGAACGGCGCGGAGCAGATGGTGGCCAAGGGAGGCAATGGCGTGGCCACGAGCTTCGACTGTGCCCACGGCGACGCCGCCACTGTGGTAGACAGGAAGACGGGTCGGATATTGCTGATGTGCGCCTCTGGCGGAATAGGCTATTGGGAGTCGTCGCGCAAGGACCCGCTCATGATGGGCAGGTATTATAGCGATGACGAGGGCAAGACGTGGAAAGGCGAGGAAGTGACCAAGCAAATCTATGCCCTTATGCCAGAGGTGGAGTCGGCCTTCTTTACCAGTGGCAGGATATGCCAAAGCAAGCAGATAAAGGTTGGCAAGTATTATCGTGTATATACAGTGCTGGCTACCCGTCAGGGCAATAGGATATTGTATAGCGACGACTTCGGTAAGACGTGGGCCGTGCTGGGCAAGAACGTGGCAGAGGCCGCTCCTCGCGGCGATGAGGCCAAGATAGAGGAATTGCCCAATGGCAACGTGCTGCTCAGCAGCCGCGTGACGGGCGGCAGGTTTTTCAACATCTACTTTTATGAGGACAAGAAGTTGGCCACTGGTTCTTGGGGCAAGGTGGCGATGTCTGGTGCTGCCAATCATGGCGTGACAGCCAAGGGCAACGCTTGCAATGGCGAGGTGCTCTTGGTGAATGCCAAGAAGAACGGCAAGAAGGTGAAGCTGCTGCTACAGAGCGTGCCTTGTGGACCGCAGCGCACCAATGTGGGCATTTATTACAAGGCATTGGAGACGGCTGCTGACTATGCTACGCCAGAGGCCATAGCCAAGGATTGGGAAGGTTGCTATCGTGTCAGCGACACCACGTCGGCTTATTCCACTATGGTGCAGGGCAAGGATGGCAGCATCTTCTTCTTGTTGGAGGAAAACGCGTTCCGTCACCCTGAGACCGAGCCAGACGACTATTACGACATAAGGTTTGACAAGTTGAGCATCGGCCAGATAACGGGTGGTCAATACAAATAGAATAAGACCATATTGTACCGGCATGAGACAGCTCTTGGTAATCTTGTTGGCCTTGGCGTGCGGCATGGCATCCTTAGCCGCGACATCACCAAGCACGCTATCGCTCTTGCCCATGCCGCAGAAGTGCCACTTCAGTGGCAAGATGACGGATGGGCGGAAAGGCGTGGTGGAGAGGTATGTTGACAGGGTGCAAGGCGCGAGGTTCCAGGAAGAGGCGTATCATCTGTTGATTACGCCCAAGACAATATTGCTTGAGGCCACCACCCCGAAGGGAATGTATTGGGGAAGGCAGACCCTGGAGCAGCTGAAGATTACCAAAGACAAAAAGACCTGCTTGCCACAGTGCGAAATCACCGACTGGCCCGCATTCAGGGTAAGGGGCTTCATGCACGACGTGGGCAGGAGCTTCATACCCATGGAAGAGCTCAAGCGTGAAATACGTCTCTTGAGCAGATTCAAGATTAACGTCTTCCATTGGCATCTCACGGAAAATCAGGCTTGGAGGTTGGAAAGCAAGCACTATCCGCAACTCAACGCGCCAGACAACATGGAGCGCGAGAAAGGCAAATACTATACCTTGGAAGAGGCGCGCCAGCTCGTGGATTATTGCAAGCGGCACCAGATGCTTTTGATTCCAGAGATAGACATGCCGGGGCATAGCGCGGCATTTGAGCGAACCTTCGGGTGCGACATGCAAAGCGAGAAGGGCAGCTCGATACTCAAAGACATACTGGATGAGGTTTGTGCCACTTTCGACGTGCCTTACATCCATATTGGTACCGACGAGGTGCAATTCACCAACCCTGGCTTCGTGCCACAGATGGTGAGATACATTCGCGAGAAAGGCAAGAAAGTCATATCTTGGAATCCTGGGTGGCACTATCAACCGGGCGAGATAGACATGACGCAATTGTGGAGCTATCGTGGAAAGGCGCAGAAGGGCATTCCAGCCATCGACTGCCGCTTCCACTATGCCAATCATTTTGACGACTATGCCGACTTGGTAGCCCTGTTCAACAGCAGGATATACAACCAGCCAGAGGGCAGTGACGACTTGGCAGGCTGCGTCTTGGCGTTTTGGAATGATCGCTATATAGACAATGTGCCGCGGATGTTGGCGGAAAACAACTTCTATCCATATATGCTCACCCTGGCCGAGCGTGCTTGGCGAGGTGGCGGCAATAGCTATTTTGACGGCAAGGGCACATTGCTTTGGGACGATGAGCCTGAGCAACTTGCCGCCTTCACTGAGTTTGAGAACCGCTTGTTGTGGCAGAAAAATCATTGGCTGAAAGGC
Organism: Prevotella sp. UBA6387; assembly: GCA_002437565.1. Classification (GTDB taxonomy): domain Bacteria; phylum Bacteroidota; class Bacteroidia; order Bacteroidales; family Bacteroidaceae; genus Prevotella. The sequence goes on along the minus strand of DJQL01000092.1, from coordinate 2,956 downwards.
GAGCCGTTCCCTTACGTATGCCAGACCAGTGTGCATTGGCTTATCACCGATGCCTTTCCCAATGGTGGCGACTTGGGCAAGGTCTTCCCTCCAGAGATGAACAAGGGCACGGTTTGCCGTGACGATTCCGTATATCAGTATGAGGGCAAGGCATACAAGGTTCGCAAGGTCACGGGCAATGGCATCTACCTTCGTCATGTGTGGGGTAGTTTGGTTCCTGGTTTCTATTCAAATCCACAGGAAAACCACACGGCGTATGCCACGTCGTGGATTTATTCTAAAAAGAAGCGAAAGGCAAGATTGTTGTTGGAATTCCAAAACTACAGCAGGTCGGAGAGCGACTTGCCGCCTCGCCCTGGCACATGGGATTATAAGGGCAGCAGGGCTTGGCTCAATGGCGAGGAGATAATGCCTCCCGTATGGGAGAACACGAACACAGTCCGTTCAAACGAGATTCCGTTGCGCAACGAGAATGCCGTTTCCCGTCCACCAATAGAGATTACGCTTAACCGAGGATGGAACAAATTGCTGTTGAAACTTCCGGTAGGAAAGTTCTCTACCCCGGAAATAAGGTTGGTGAAGTGGATGTTCACGGCAGCTATAATAGAATAGATGGGCAAACCCATGGCTGACAGACAATGGTAAGGTGGAAATATAGTGTGAGATAAATATTGACTAAAAACTATGTTGATAGAAAGATTTA
>DJQL01000092.1:0-2148 GCA_002437565.1 Prevotella sp. UBA6387 | reverse complement strand
AAAATCAAGGTGGCTTGCGTGGGCAACAGCATCACCTATGGCACGGGCATCAAGGACAGGGCGCACTTCTCCTATCCCGTGCAACTCCAGAAGATGCTGGGCGACAACTATGAAGTGGGCAACTTCGGCAAGCCTGGCGCCACGCTGCTGAATCATGGGCATCGCCCATACATGCGGCAGGATGAGTTCAGGCAAGCCATGGCCTTCAAGGGCGACATAGCCGTGATTCACCTTGGAATCAACGACACTGACCCGCGCAACTGGCCAAACTACAGGGATGATTTCGTGAGAGACTATCTCTCGCTGATGGACTCCCTGCGCTCCGCCAACCCTAAGGTGCGCTTTATCTTGGCTTGCATGACCCCTATCGCCGACCGTCATCCAAGGTTCATATCGGGCACCAAGTGTTGGCACGACGAGATACAAGAGGCCATCAAGACCGTGGCGAGGGTAAGTGGGGCTGAGCTGATAGATTTCCACGCCCCTCTCTATCCATATCCCAACCTGCTGCCCGATGCCATACACCCTAACCCTGAGGGGGCTGGCATCTTGGCAAGGACGGTGTATGGCGGCATCACGGGCGACTATGGCGGCTTGAAGCTGCCGTGTGTCTATACCGACAACATGGTGTTGCAGCGCGACACGCCTCTCGACATACATGGCACGGCCAACACGGGCGATAGGGTCGTGGTGAGCATAGCCGGGCAAAAGGCTGTGGCTGTCGCCAACAACCGCGGCGAATGGAGCGTCAAGCTCAAGCCTTTGGCCGTGGGCACCGACTACACCCTCACCATCCAGGCCGGCAAACAGAAGAAAGTGTTTAGCCATGTGGCGGCAGGAGAGGTGTGGCTCTGCTCCGGGCAGTCGAACATGGCGTTCCGCCTCGACCAAGCGGCGACTGGCAAGAGGGACATAGCGAGAGCCGATGACCCCGACTTGCGCCTCTTCGACATGAAGGGCAGATGGGAGACCTACGACGTGGCGTGGCCTGCCTCATGCCTCGACTCACTCAACCACTTGCAGTATTTCGAGAACACCGCTTGGAAGGCCACGACACCGGAGACCGCCGCGCGCTTCTCCGCCATAGCCTATTATTATGGCAAGATGCTGAGGGATAGCCTGAAAGTGCCCGTGGGACTGATATGCAACGCCATTGGCGGTTCGCCTACGGAATCGTGGATAGATCGGAACACGTTGGAGACACAGTTCCCCGCCATCTTGAAAGACTGGCTCTACAACGACTTCATACAACCATGGGTCAGGGGAAGGGCGGCAAAGAACCTCACCAACGACAGTACCCACCTTGGTCGTCATCCTTACGAGCCTTGCTACCTTTACGAGAGTGGCATCCTGCCACTGCGACAATATCCCATCAAGGGCGTGATATGGTATCAAGGAGAGTCTAACGCCCACAACATGGAGGCCCATGAGCAGTTGTTCCGGCTGTTGGTCAGCAGTTGGAGGGCTAACTGGAAGAATCCGCAATTGCCTTTCTATTTCGTGCAGTTGTCGAGCCTTAGCCGCCCGTCGTGGACATGGTTCAGGGACAGCCAGCTAAGGTTGATGAAGTCAATACCTTATACTGGCATGGCAGTGTCGTCGGATCATGGCGACTCCCTCAACGTGCATCCTGTCAGCAAGCAACCCATTGGCGAGCGACTGGCTCGCTGGGCCTTGAACAAGACATACGGCCATACCGTTACCCCATCGGGTCCAATCTTTGAAAGCGTGGCAAGGGAAGGAAACGCCTTGGTGGTGTCGTTTGCCTATGGAGATGGGCTGCACACCTCTGACGGCAAGTCGCCGTCGTGCTTCGAAATAGCTGAGGAAGACGGTCTTTATTATCTTGCGCAGGTGGAGATAGAGGGCAGCAAGGTTAGGCTCACTTGCCCACAATTGAAATCTCCGCGATACGTGAGATACGCTTGGCAACCATTCACCAGAGCCAACTTGGTAAACAAGGACGGTCTGCCGGCATCCACGTTTCGTGGTGAAGCAGACTAAATACACAATAAAAAAAGCCGCACGATCGATTGGTCGTGCGGCTTTTTCATATATGTCTATGCTTGCTTTTTATTTCATTGGCATGATGACGAAGTGGAATGTCATGTCGCCGAAAGGCACGCGGTATTTCTCCAATGGCAGGTC
>DJQL01000140.1:5392-9341 GCA_002437565.1 Prevotella sp. UBA6387 | reverse complement strand
ATCGATGTTTCGCTCAACAATGTTGAGGAAAGCAGCAGGTGGTATCCTGGAGCCGGATTGTACCGTCCGGTGACTTTGGTCACGACAAGCGAAGTGCATATTGATCCATGGAAGACGGTTGTCAGAACTGAGCGTATAACACATTCCAATCCTGCTAAAGCCGTGATGACACTAAGCACGGCTCTTGCCGGAGCGTCAAAGAATTTTCAAGGCTTGTTGAAAGTCAAGCTTCTTAACAACACGACAGGCGAAGAGAAAACCTTACGCGATTTGCAAATCAATGGAAAAAACTTCAATGGAGGCTTTAGAGTAGATAATCCAAGGCTATGGAGCCCAGAGACCCCTAATCTCTACACGTTGAAAATTACCTTGGCTGACAGTAAAGGCAACGACTTGGATAACCTCTCCATGCGTTTTGGCATTCGCACTGTCAAGGTGGACTCAATACATGGCTTCCAGCTCAATGGCGTGAGTCGCAAGATAAAGGGCGTTTGTCTGCATCATGATCTTGGGCCTCTTGGCGCAGCGGTCAATAAAGCGGCTATCATAAGGCAAATCAAGCAGCTTAAGGACATGGGATGCGATGCCATTCGCACGTCTCACAACCATCCATCTCAAATCCAGATGGACGTGTGCGATTCGCTTGGCATGATGGTTATGGCCGAGAGCTTCGACATGTGGATTTATCCAAAATGCAAAAACGGCTATGCCAGATTCTTTAAGGAATGGAGCGACCGTGATGTTGCGGCTCTTGTGGAGTCGAACCGCAATCACCCTTCTGTAGTGATGTGGAGCATTGGCAACGAGATACCAGAGCAGTGGAGCTACGAGGGGCGAGTGATAGCCGAGCATCTGCAAAACCTTTGCCACAGGCTTGACCCGACACGCCCCGTTACGCAGGGCATGGACAGGGCGGAAGATGCTCTTGCCTCCGGTTTCGCACAAGTGATGGACATACCCGGATTCAACTATCGCGTATACAAATACGACCGCAACATCAGCAAATTGCCATGCGGATTCCTTCTTGGTTCGGAAACGGCATCCACGGTGAGCAGCCGTGGAGTGTACAAGTTTCCCTTGACTTGGCATGTGGCTACGGAAGACAATGATGGCCAGTGCTCAAGCTATGACGTGGAGTGGTGCTCATGGAGCAACCTGCCAGAAGAAGACTTCATGGCCATGGAAGACAAGCCTTACACCATAGGCCAATTTGTATGGACGGGCTACGACTATCTTGGAGAGCCAACACCATACGATGAATATTGGCCGTCGCGAAGCAGCTATTTCGGCATAATGGACTTGGCAGGCCTACCCAAGGATCGCTTCTATCTTTACAGGTCGGTATGGAACAAAAAATCGCACACTCTCCATGTGTTGCCCCATTGGACATGGCCAGGGCGTGAGGGCAAGGTAACACCAGTGTTTGTTTATACTGACTATCCAGAGGCAGAGCTGTTCGTCAATGGCAAGTCGCAGGGCAAGGTGAGAAAAAATACTGGCATAAAATTGTTTACCGGTGAGCCTTGCACCCCAGCCGATGCTGAGGAACGTGCCAAGCGGTACCGCTTGATGTGGCCCGATGTGGTGTATGAACCTGGCGAGTTGAAAGTGGTGGCTTATGACGGAAACGGAAAAAAGACAGAAGAGCACATCGTGAGAACTGCCGGAAAGGCTGCGGCCATAAGTCTTGAGGCCGATCGCGACACTCTGCGCAAAGGCATTGACGACCTCGCTTATGTCACAGTCACGCTCGTTGACAGACATGGCACCGAATTGCCGCATGCCAACGACCGCATTGACGTGGACGTGACAGGTGCCGGCTCTTTCGTCGCGATTTGCAATGGCGATGCCACGTCGCTGGAGTCATTCGTGAAACCCACAATGAAGCTGTTTAATGGCAAGCTCGTGATAACCGTCAAGGCCGGTGAAAAGAAAGGCACGATCAGGATCATCGTAAGAGACAAGGACAATGGCTTGAAAAAGACAATGGCCATAAAGGTAGTCTGACATTGTGTCAAATGTATAAAAGGGGCATTCGATAGAATGGCCCTCTTCGCGCTCTTGTAAAGTCCACATTGCATTTTTTATTTAAAAATGATAATGTTTTGGAAAATATCAGTACCTTTGCAACGACTTATACGTCAAAGTCGCGATACATCTTAGTTACATATATATAACGTTATAAACTTTATGAATTTCACTTTGTTAGTCACCGTGTTGCTGACGGCTGTCACATTGGTGGTGGGTGCATTTGTCATCGCCAAGCTGATAGGCCCTCGCTCGTACAATCCGGTGAAGGGTGAGCCTTTCGAGTGTGGTATTCCCACACGTGGAAGTAGCTGGATGCCTTTGCATGCCGGCTATTATCTGTTTGCCATCCTTTTCCTGATTTTCGACATTGAGACAGTGTTCCTGTATCCTTGGGCAGTAGTGGTCAAGGATTTCGGCAGCATGGCCCTTCTTAGCATCGGGTTCTTCCTGGTAGTGTTGGTATTAGGCTTGGCTTATGCCTGGCGGAAAGGAGTGTTGGAATGGAGGTAAGAAAACCAAGCATCAAGAGCATTCCTTATGAAGAGTTCAAGGACAACGAGACGCTGGAGGATATAGCCTCTCAGCTAAATGACGGCGGCGTGAACGTCGTGCTCGGTTCCCTTGATCAACTTATCAACTGGGGCAGAAGTAACTCTCTTTGGTCTCTCACGTTTGGCACAAGCTGCTGCGGCATCGAGTTTATGGCAGTGGGTTGCGCCCGTTACGACTTCTCCCGTTTTGGTTTTGAGGTGACGCGTAACTCTGCGCGACAGGCCGACATCATAATGTGCGCCGGAACCATCACCAACAAGATGGCTCCTGTCTTCAAGCGTCTTTACGATGAGATGGCAGAGCCTAAGTATGTTGTGGCTGTTGGTGGTTGCACCATTTCTGGCGGACCGTTCAAGAAAAGCTACAACGTGGTGCGTGGCATTGACCAAATCGTACCGGTGGATGTCTATGTGCCTGGCTGCCCTCCGCGCCCAGAGGCCATACTCTATGGCATGATGCAGTTGCAGCGCAAGGTCAAGGTAGAGAAATTCTTTGGTGGAGCTAACCATAAGATGAACCGTTTTGAGAAAGAGACAAGTCTTGGCCTTGGTGGCCTTCACGGCATCAGCAATGAGAACCTCTCAGGTGCGAAGATAGGCAACAAGGAGCCGATTATCGTGTCTGCCTCGCCAAATAAGGAAGAGGTTGAGGCTCTCGGGAGGGAACTCGACGAGCTCAAGAAAGAAGGTGAGCAATATAAGGTTAACAATCAATAAGGTGTCGAAATGAAATTAGAGCATAAGATATTTGGATTTGACAACTTTGCCACAGAGATGGCAAAGCTGAAAAATGAGCAGCATTTCGACTATTTGGTGACCATTGTCGGTGAGGACTTCGGAGAGGAAGGTCTCGGCTGCATATACATCCTTGAAAATACCAAGAGCCACGAGCGTGTCTCCGTCAAGCAAATCGCAAACAAGGTGGATGGCGACAACTATGTGTTGCCTTCTGTCATCAGCCTTTGGCACGATGCCGACCTCTTGGAGCGTGAGGTGTTCGACTTCCTTGGCATCAAGTTCCTTGGACATCCTGACATGCGCCGCCTGTTCATGCGCAGCGATTTTGTGGGCTACCCACTTCGCAAGGACTTCGACATGAGTCCAGAGGCAAACCAGTTCCCCATGACCGATGAGCCAGAGACAGACTGGACGGTGGAATACAACCTTGACAAGTACGGTCATCTCACGGAGACGAAACATCGTCTTCTTGGCGACGATGACTTCGTGATGAACTTTGGTCCTAACCACCCGTCAACACACGGCGTGCTCCGTCTGCGCACAGTGGTCAATGGCGAGACCATAAAACACGTGTACCCTCACTTGGGCTACATACACCGTGGCATGGAGAAGATGATGGAGAACATGAC
>DJQL01000140.1:0-5297 GCA_002437565.1 Prevotella sp. UBA6387 | reverse complement strand
CTCGTGGGCGTTATAGAAGAGGCAATGGGCATCGAGCTGTCAGACCGCATACGATATATCCGCACCATCATGGATGAGCTGCAGCGCATAGACAACCACTTGCTCTTCCTTGGCACGTGCGCACAGGACCTGTCGGCACTGACAGCTTTCCTGTATTGCATGCGCGACCGCGAGCACTTGCTCAATGTGATGGAGGAGACAACGGGTGGACGACTCATCCAAAACTATTATCGCATTGGTGGATTGCAGGCCGATATTGACCCCAACTTCGTGCAAAACACAAAGACATTGTGCAAGTATCTTCGTCCGATGTTCCAAGAGTATCTCGACGTGTTCGGCGACAATGTTATCACGCACAAGCGTCTTGAGGGCGTGGGCTACATGAACCTTGAGGATTGTGTGAACTATGGTGTCACAGGCCCTGCCGGACGTGCTGCCGGATGGCACAACGATGTGCGCAAGAACCATCCTTACGATTTGTATGACAAGGTGGAATGGAAAGAAATCACGGGTACGGCAGCCGACTCAATGGAGCGCTACATGATACATATCAAGGAAATGTATCAGAGCCTTGACATCATTGAGCAACTGATAGACAACATTCCAGAGGGAGACTTCTACATCAAGCAGAAACCTATAATCAAGGTGCCTGAGGGACAGTGGTGGTTCTCCGTGGAAGGTGGAGCCGGAGAGTTTGGCGTGTATCTCGACAGTCGTGGCGACAAGAGCCCTTACCGTGTCAAGATGCGTCCTATGGGCTTGACATTGGCCGGAGCTTTCGACAAGATGCTACGTGGCCAGAAGATTGCCGACCTCATAGCCACGGGAGCAAGCATAGACTTCGTAATCCCAGATTTGGACAGGTAATTCATCCAGGAGTCAAGGATGTGACTCGAAGGCGCAATGCCAAGCCCATGGCCGCATTTGTGCTTCCTCATGTCCCGACTTCGCAAAGCAAAATAAACAATGTTCGATTTTTCAGTAGTGACACAGTGGTTCGACGCTTTGCTCCGCCAAACATGCGGGCTGGGCGATTTTTGGACCATCTTGATAGAATGTGTGCTTGTGGGAGTTGTCGTGCTTACGCTCTATGCTCTCATAGCCATGTTCATGATTTACTTTGAGCGTAAGGTATGTGCCTTCTTCCAATGCCGCCTTGGTCCTATGCGTGTGGGAAAATGGGGCGTTTTCCAGGTGTTGGCCGACGTGCTTAAGATGCTCATAAAGGAGATTTTCGGAGTGGATCGCTCCGATAAGTTCCTATATGCGCTTGCTCCTTTCCTTACGATAATTGCCTCTGTTGGCACGTTCTCGTTCTTGCCTTGGAACAAAGGCGCCGTGGTGCTCGACTTCAATGTCGGTGTGTTCATGGTGACAGCCATATCTTCAATTGGTGTGCTGGGTGTCATACTCTCAGGTTGGGGCTCCAACAATAAGTATTCGGTTGTGTCTGCAATGCGTGGAGCTGTGCAGATGATAAGCTATGAGATTTCACTCGGTCTCTGTATGATTACCGCCGTTGTCCTATGTGGATCAATGCAGTTGAGCGATATTATAGCTGCACAGACAGGCCCTTGGAACTGGCTCATCATTCAGGGGCACATACCAGCGATAGTGGCATTCCTTGTATTCCTGATTGCTGGAAACGCTGAGGCCAACCGTGGTCCTTTCGACCTTGCTGAGGCTGAGAGTGAGCTGACGGCTGGTTACCACACAGAGTATAGTGGTATGGGATTCGGCTATTTCTACTTGGCTGAGTATCTTAACCTTGTGGTCATCTCTGGTTTGGCCTCTACCATCTTCCTTGGTGGCTGGGCACCGCTCAATATAGGCATTGAGGGCTTCGACACGGTGATGAACTACATTCCTGGATTCGTATGGTTTGCAGTCAAGACGCTGCTTGTCATTTGGATACTCATGTGGGTGAGATGGACATTCCCACGCTTGAGGATTGACCATATCCTCAAACTTGAGTGGAAATACATCATGCCTTGCATGCTTGTCACACTTGTGGTAATGACAGCCTGCGTGGCTTTTGGCTTGACGCTGTGAACTGGCGTATAGAGATAAACAATAAAGAAAACATAAACAATCATGTCACAATATTTTAAAGGCATAAAGGATGCTGCCAAGACTTTGGCTACCGGACTGAAGGTCACCATGAGGGAATACTTCACCCCGAAGTCTACAGAGCAGTATCCTGAAAACCGCAAGACAACATTGCATGTTTCGGCTCGTCATCGCGGAAGGCTCGTCTTCAAGCGTGTGGAGGATCCAAATGATCCTTTTGCCGTGAAGCGTGGGCTGAAGGTTGGCGACTACAAGTGTACGGCTTGCACCATGTGTGAGAAGTCGTGTCCAAACGACACCATAAAAATCACCGCTCACATGGCGGAAGACCCAGAGACAGGCAAGAAGAAAAAGCAGCTCGACGACTATCAGTATGATTTGGGCGACTGCATGTTCTGCGAGCTGTGTGTCAATGCTTGCAATTTCGATGCCATAGAGTTTGTCAACGATTTTGAGAACTCAGTCTTCGACCGCTCCAAACTCGTGTTGCATCTCGACAAGGAGGTCTACAAGGGTGGTTCCCTGCCAAATCTCATAGATGGCGGAGCACCGTTGACCATTGGTAAGTTTAACACAAAAACCAAGTAGGATAATGGCTAAATTAGTAATGTTCTGTATTTTGGCTGTGGTCGTTCTTGGCTCAGCCGTAATGTCAGTATGCACAAAGAGCATAATGAGGGCAGCCACATGGTTGTTGTTCGTGCTCTTCGGCATTGCCGGCTTCTATTTCATCCTTGACTATACATTTCTTGGCGCGGCGCAGATCAGCATCTACGCTGGCGGCATCACAATAATGTATGTCTTTGCCATTCAGCTTATTTCCAAGCACTCGCTTCAGAATCTCGTGGCTCGTTTCAAGGGCGTGCGCATTGCGCAGGGCTTGGCAATCTCGCTTGTTGGCCTTGTGGCCTTGAGCCTTATACTCGTGAAGAACCACTTTGTTAACGCCGCTCTTGATGTGGCAGACGTGGAGGTTCCCATGAAGCAAGTGGGTCAGGCCATGTTGGGTTCAGACAAGTTTGGATATGTGCTTCCGTTCGAATTCATCTCCATGTTTCTCTTGGCATGTATCGTCGGTGGCATAATGATAGCAAGAAAGGAGGACAACAAATGATATCAGTTTATGCATTCCTCGGAGTCAGCACCTTGCTTTTCTTCATCGGTGTCTTTGGCTTCGTCACACATCGCAATCTTGTGGCCATGCTCATCTCGATAGAGCTTGTGCTGAACGCCGTTGACTTGAATTTCGCGGTGTTTAACAGGCTGCTTTTCCCTGGGCATCTTGACGGAGCGTTCTTCACGCTCTTCTCCATGGGCGTGAGCGCAGCTGAGACAGCGGTGGCTTTGGCTATAATAATCAACGTTTACCGCAACTATCACAGTGACCAGGTGAACAGTATTGAAAATATGAAATTCTAAATAGTAATGGAATACGGTTATTCATTTTTGATACTTCTTCTCCCATTCCTGAGCTTCCTGGTCCTGGGTTTGCTCGGCATGAAGATGAAGAAGCCCGTTGCGGGTCTCATAGGTACGACAGTGCTTGGCGTGCTGTGGTGCATGAGCCTCTATACGGCCTACGAATATTTCTTTGCCATAGGCAGGGACGCGGCCACAGGTCTTTATCCCACTGTGACAGTGTTCAACTTCACATGGTTGAAGTTTACGGATCTTCTTACGTTCAACATCGGTTTCCGTCTATCGCCAATCTCTGTGATGATGCTTATCGTCATCACTACTGTGTCGTTCATGGTGCACATTTATAGCTTTGGCTATATGGCTGAGCGTGACGAGAACTATAAGAAAGAGGGTTACGAGAAAGGTTTCCAGCGTTTCTACGCTTATCTGTCTCTCTTCACCATGTCAATGCTTGGCTTGGTGGTGGCTACCAATATTTTCCAGATGTATCTTTTCTGGGAGCTTGTGGGTGTGTGCTCATACCTGCTCATTGGCTTCTACTATCCAAAGCATGCTGCGGTACACGCGTCAAAGAAGGCATTTATCGTGACACGATTCGCCGACTTGTTCTTCCTCATTGGAATATTGTTCTATAGCTATTACACAGGTACGTTCAACTATGACCTCACTGCTGATCCAAAGCTTGTCACTGAGCTTCCCGGAGCCGCATGGGTTCTCCCAATGTCATTGTTCTTGATGTTCATTGGCGGTGCCGGTAAGTCGGCAATGTTCCCACTCCATATTTGGCTTCCAGACGCCATGGAAGGCCCGACTCCTGTGTCGGCTCTCATCCATGCCGCAACCATGGTCGTGGCTGGTGTCTTCCAGGTGGCATCGCTCATGCCAATATGGATTCAGTATGCGCCAAACACTCTTCACTATGTGGCTTACATTGCCGCTTTCACGGCATTCTATGCAGCCGCAGTGGCTTGCTGCCAGCGTGATATCAAGCGTGGTCTTGCTTTCTCAACAATATCCCAGATTGCATATATGCTCGTTGCTCTTGGTGTGGTGACATCCTTGGAGGGGGAAGGCAGCGTTGGCTACATGGCTTCCATGTTCCACCTCTTTACACATGCCATGTTCAAGGCCCTGTTGTTCCTATGCTCTGGTGCCATCATTGTCATCATTGGTTCCAACTTCAAAGACTACATGGGTGGTCTTCACAAGTACATGCCAATCACCAACATCTGCTTCCTTATTGGAACCATCGCCATCAGTGGCTTCTGGCCGTTGGCAGGTTTCTTCTCAAAGGACGAGATTGTGGACGCTTGCTTCCATTTCTCGCCATGTCTTGGATGGTTCATGACGCTTGTCAGTGGCATGACGGCTTTCTATATGTTCCGCCTCTACTATGTCATATTCTGGGGCGACAGCTATTATGAGCAGGATCCAGAGCATCGCCGCAAGCCGGCAGAGGTACCTTTCGTTATGTGGGGACCGTTGGTGTTCCTTTCTGTCATTTCTGTTGTGGCAGGTTGGATTCCAATGGGACACTTTGTTTCACTTGACGGTCATGCAGAGGAAATTGCCCTGCAGCATTTCCAGTTTGGTCCTACTGCGTGGATTTCGCTTTGCGTAGCCACTATTGGTTTTGCGCTTGCCACATATATGTATGCGCCTAAACACAATCCATTGCCAGACAAGTTGGCCAATGCCATGCCATGCTTGCACAGGGCTGCCCTTAACCGTTTCTATATAGACGATGCTTGGCAGTTCTTCACCCATAAGATAGTGTTTGGTTGTTTCTCAAAGCCGATAGCTTGGTT
>DJQL01000117.1 GCA_002437565.1 Prevotella sp. UBA6387 | reverse complement strand
CAAAAATCCTCACTCTGTGAGGGATGTTTAGCCTCAAACCAACTCCATGCAAGATTTTTGTTGTAATTTTGCACCAATAAAGCTTTATGTCATCATTAAAGCCAATTCCAAATTCATGGCTAAGAAAAAGATTCTTCTTATCAACGACATATGCGGCTATGGCAAGGTGGCTTCGGCGGCCATGCTTCCCATTCTCTCATACATGGGGCATGTCACCTACAACCTGCCCACCGCATTGGTATCTAACACGCTCGACTACGGCAAGTTCAACATCCTCGACACCACCGACTACATCACTGGGGTCTTCCCGGTGTGGAAAGAACTCGGCTTCCGCTTCGACGCCATAGCCACGGGCTTCATATCATCCGAGCGCCAGGCGCGGATAATCTCCGCTTACTGCAAAGAGCAGGAAAAACTTGGCACGCCTATCTTCGTGGACCCAATCATGGGCGATGAAGGCAAGCTCTACAACGGGGTTACGCCATCGACAATACAAAGCATGGAAGAGATGACCGCGATTGCCGACCTCATATACCCCAACTATACCGAAGCTTGCTACCTCACTGGAACCCAATATGACCCTGAGGGGATAGACAGGGCCACAGCCTTCATGCTGCTCGACAGGCTTCACGCCAACGGCGCCAAGTCGGTGCTCATTACCTCTGTCACGGTGGACGGCCAGCACTGCGTGGCTGGTTTCAACCATGCCACGGGCGAGCATTTCCTGTTAGGGTACACAGAGATACCCGTGCACTTCCCCGGCACAGGCGACATCTTCTCTGCCGTGCTCATTGGCCACCTGCTCGACGGCATGGAGCTGAAGCCATCGGTGAGGAAGGCCATGGACGCGGTCTACTCCCTGATAGACCGCAACAAGGACAACAAGGACAAGAACGCCGGAATACCATTGGAGAACTATCTCAACATCTTGTAAACGGCAATCCATAAAAGGCAATGAACTATTTCTCATCCCTTTTTACCATCCATTCTTCCATACAAACGGTGGTGATTGTATCGCTCATCATCACGTGTGGACTTTTCCTTGGCAAATTCAAGGTCAAGGGCATATCGCTCGGCATAGCCTGGGTATTCTTCATCGGCATCCTGGCGGGAGAATTGAGACTGTCGATAGACCACAACATCCTCGACTATATAGAGACGTTCGGACTGTCGATGTTCGTCTATTGCCTCGGCCTGCACGTTGGTCCCAACTTCTTCGGCTCGCTTCGCTCAGAAGGCTTGACGCTGAACCTGTGGAGCCTCGCCGTGATAATATTCGGCACGCTGTTCTCCCTTGTCCTAATCCCACTCACGGGCGTTAACCTCCCCGACATGGTAGGCCTGCTCTGCGGCGCCACCACCAACACGCCCGCGCTTGGCGCTGCCACGCAAGCCCTCGCACACCTCGGGCTGCCAAGCAACAGCGTGGCCCTCGCCACCGCCGTGACATACCCTCTCGGCGTGGTGGGCGTGATAATAGCCATGATAATAATAAGGAAGGTCTTCGTGAAGCCACAAGACATGGAGGCCAAGCCGCTGTCGGACGATGACCAGACATACATAGCGCAGTTTCTCGCCATCAATCCAGCCATCTTGGGAAAGACCATCTCCGACATTGCTCACACCACAAAGCTGAAGTTCATCATCTCGCGTATCTGGCGAGGAAAAGACGTCATAGTGCCAATGGCGAGCACGGTGATTCACGTCAACGACTCCATGCTCGTGGTGACCAACAAGAACGACGAGAAGTCGCTGGAGCTACTCTTCGGCAAGCGTGAAGACCACGACTGGAACAAGAGCAACGTGGACTGGAACGCCATCGACGCCAAGGTGGAGAGCCGCATTTGCGTGGTGACGCGCTCCGGTCTCAACGGCAAGCGCCTCAAGGACATGCACATGAGGGCAGGATATGGCGTCAACGTGAGCCGCGTGGTGCGTGGCGACATCAAGCTGCTTGCCAGCGATGACCTGCGCTTGCAATACGGCGACAGGGTGACAATCGTGGGCAAGCACGAAGACCTCGACAACGCAGAGCACTTCTTCGGCAACTCCGTGAAGACCCTTGAGGAGCCTAACATTGGCAGCATATTCTTCGGCATAATACTCGGCCTCGCCCTTGGCACCATTCCGATAGCCATACCCGGCATGGACAGCAGCTTGCGTCTCGGCATCGCCGGAGGACCGATAATAATGGGCATCGTCGTGGGCGCGCTGGGCCCGAAGAGCCACATCATATCCTATACCACGCGGTCGGCGTCGCTCATGCTGCGCAGGCTCGGGCTCGCGCTATACCTTGCTTGCCTCGGACTCGACTCCGGCAAGGACTTCGTGACGACCATCTTGCGGCCGGAAGGCCTGGCATGGGTGGGAATAGGATTCCTAATAACCGTGGTACCTGTGCTCATCATAGGCATCATCGCCCTGCATACACACAAATACGACTTCGGCACCATCTGCGGCATCCTATGCGGATCAATGGCTAACCCAATGGCGTTGGGATACGCCAACGAAAACAGCAAGGGCGACACGGCAAGCATATCCTATGCGTCGGTATACCCCATAGGAATGTTTATCAGGGTCGTGATAGCGCAAATGCTCATCATGCTCTTCACGTGAACATCCACGACACACATGAACAACCCTTTCTATTATTCCCCATCACCGGAGTGCCTCATCGCGACCAAGCAACTGGCCGATTGGCTTGAAGGCAAGCCATCGCCTTTCAGCGACAAGCGCGTGGACGACAGTTTCAGGAAAGAGATAGGCAAGGGAAAGATGTTCGGCGTGTTGGTCGTGGATGGACACGACGACTTGACAAGGGGAAAAGATGTAAAATACATAGCTGGCTATAGCGGCCAGATATGCGGTCGTGCCGATTGGGACGGATTCGTGCCAGCCGTGTTCGACTACCTGCAACCTGACGGTTATTTCAAGCGCCATGAGGCTGAAATAACCCAACTGAACAATGACATAAAAGCCAAAGCGACACGCATCACGGACCTTGATTCCGCACAACAGCTTGAACGCAAGGCAGACAAGCGCCCGACCTTCACGAAAGGAAGACGCGAGGGAGAAAGCGAGGGTGAATACGTGAGCCGACGGCAGTTTGAAAACGCTGAACTGCACAGGTGGAAGCTCAGGCAAAGGGAATCCGAGAAAGAAATCCTGGAAGAAAAAGACCGCTTGGCAAGGCTGAGAACCCTGCGACGGCAAGAGAGCGATGACCTGCAAAGGTGGCTCTTCCGCCATTTCCGCATGCTCAACTCCAAGGGCGAGAGCAAGGACCTGATAGAGATACGCGGTGGAGGCATACCGCCAGCTGGCAGTGGCGAATGCTGTGAGCCTCGACTTCTGCAATATGCCTTCCTTCACGGCTTGCGCCCTAAGGCCATGGCCATGTTCTGGTGGGGCGAGAGCCCCAAGGGCGAAGTGCGGCATCATCTCCATTTCTACCCTGCTTGCAATGGCAAATGCAAGCCCATACTCAAATGGATGTTGCAAGGCATGGACGTTGACGACAACCCATTGGAGAGCGAAAGCGAAGACGATGGCTTGATAGCGCGACTCCAAACCATTTATGAGGACAACGACATCTGCATAGCGTGCAAACCCGCCGGACTGCTCTCCGTGCCGGGCAAGAGCGGACGCGCGAGCGTGCTCACCGCCATGAGGCAACGATTCCCCGACAGTCCGTCGCCGCTCATCGTGCACAGGCTCGACATGGCCACAAGCGGACTGATGGTAATAGCCAAGACTTTGCAAGCCTACCACGACCTGCAACGGCAATTCGCAAACCACGAGATAAGGAAACGCTATGTGGCGGTATTGAGCCATCCCATGCCGTATGGCACGCCAAAGGAAGGCGTCATCTCACTGCCCATTCGCCCAGACCTTGACGACAGGCCACGACAGGTCGTGGACATGGAGCATGGACGAGAGGCGATGACATATTATAAACAAGTGGACACGAATCGCCTTTGGCTGTGGCCAAGGACAGGTCGCACGCATCAGCTCCGACTGCATTGCGCCCACAAGCTCGGCTTGGACGACCCCATAAAAGGTGACACGCTCTACGGTACCGGTAGCGACCGCCTATACCTTCACGCCGAGGCCATCACTTTCAGGCACCCGACAACAGGAAAGATCATGACATTCACCCAAAAAGCTCCTTTCTGAAAAATAATCAGCAAATTCACACACAAAAGTTTGCCAATATCAACATAAAAGGCTAACTTTGCAAACAAGAGGACAACAAGACACTTGTAAGAGAAGGAATTCCGACATTCCAAAAAGAATGTCGGAATTCTTTTTCGTATGTCTGTTTCCATAAATAATAATAATTTAACTAATTATTTAATACTGTTTTTATCATGGCATACATGTCACAGGAAGGCTACGACAAGCTCGTGGCCGAAGTACGCAGACTTGAGTCTGTGGAGCGCCCTAAGGCTTCTGCGGCCATTGCCGAGGCAGCCGACAAGGGAGATTTAAGCGAGAACTCAGAATACGACGCGGCAAAGGAGGCCCAAGCTCATCTTGAGGCTAAAATCAACGAGATGAAGCTTACCATAGCGCACGCCAAAATTGTGGACACAAGCCGCCTGAAGACCGATGAGGTGCAGATATTGTCGAAGGTGAAAATCACCAACTTGCAGAACAACAAGTCGATGACCTACACCATCGTGTCGGAGAGCGAGGCTAACCTCAAGCAAGGCAAGATATCTATCAAGACTCCTATCGCCCAGGGCTTGCTCAACAAGAAGGTTGGCGACGTGGTTGAGATCAAGATTCCGCGCGGCACGATAAAAGTACGCGTCGACGAGATTAGCATAGCCGAATAAGAGGTTTAGGTAATTATCAAAACGAGAGGATAAAATCATGTCTACTATTTTCAGTAAGATTGCGGCCGGCGAGATACCCAGCTACAAATGCGCCGAGGACGACAAGTTCTACGCGTTCCTCGACATCAACCCCGTGAAGAAGGCCCACACGCTCGTGGTGCCGCGCAAGGAGGTTGACTACATCTTCGACATGGACGACAAAGACCTTGCCGCTTTCGAGGTGTTCGCCAAGAAGGTGGCTATCGCCATCCGCAACGCGTTCCCATGCAAGAAAGTGGCTCAGGTGGTGCTCGGACTTGAGGTTAACCACGCTCACATACACCTCATCCCCATCGACTCGGAGGCCGACGTGGACTTCCACAAGCACGTGAAGCTCACCGAAGAGGAGATGAAAGACACCGCCGACAAGATATTGGCAGAGTTCAAGAAGCTCTGACATCTTGCATGCACGCGAGTTCAGCAGCCAGTAAGGATATTTTTTCGGGTGATTATCCCTCTGATTGTCTTCAGAGAATAATCACCCGATTATTGTTTTCACTTTTCCATGTGTCACCCATCAAGAGAAATTATTGCGGTAGTATCTTGCCAATCATAAATAAAATGGTTATTTTTGCATACATATATGACACAATGTTTCACTCAACGCAACATTTAAAAGACAACAGATGAAGCAAATCTGCATTCTAATGGTCAGCCTGCTAATGTGCATGGCTGCCGAAGCGCAAAACTATGCCAGCAAGCTAAAGAAGGCCAAGGGAATAGAAGTGACCTATCGGTCGGTATACAAGGGCAAGGTAAGTCCCGGAAGCACCATAATGAAAGTTTACGGCGACCAGGTGAAGCTGGAAAACGTATGGCCAGAAGACAAGAAGGACAAGAAAAAGGAAAATGCCGACGCGCCAAAAACGAAACGCCTGCGACAGGAAAGCTATATCGACTATAGCCGCCGATGCAGCTATCGCCGTGCCATCATGCCAAACGACGAGATGGTATACACCAACTCTCCGTTTGAATATGGCAAGGGATTCAAGGAGGTGAAGGAAGAGAAATACCTTGGCCTCAACTGCAAGGTAGTGCGCACAATAGTCAACTCAAACACCATCGACGTGTGGTATACCAATGACTTGGCCTTCCGTGGCACACCACAGACATGGGCCGGCGTGCCCGATGGCCTTGTGCTGCGCGTCGTGAGAAACGGCGACGCCGTTCAGGAGGCTGTCAACATAAAGGCCGTGAAAAAGCCTACAGAATTGTTGCCTACAGACTGGGGGCATTACCTTGACGGGAGCAACTATTCATACGCCATCAACCAAAGTGGGGTGATCGTGGTGCCGGTGTTCGACCAGCAAACGATATGCTTCAACAACGCCAAACTGCCCGACGGTCAACTTGAAGCGGGGAAGACCTACGCGGCCGCAGGTGGCACAGTGATCCTGAAGAAAGTGCAGCTGCCCGACAGCGTGAGCGACCGCCAGGTGTTCGTGGAAGCCGTGCAATACTCCGATGGCGACGCGTATGACCGCACGGGTTCCATATTCATGATCCCTACAGACAAGGCGCAATCGTTTATCGACGCGCTGCGCGATTTGAACAGCGTGCCGTCGTTCCATAGCGGTGACACCGACTATCACGGACTCACGTCGACGACAGGATACGACGTGCCGCTGGAGCTGATGCGCTTCTTCACTGGATTCGGCGTGCGCAAATACAACCACAACAAGGTACCAGGGCAGACATGGGTAGACTCCGTTACGTATAAGGCAGAGGTGACATCGGTTGCCGAGCAGCTCAAGGGCGAAGCGTGGATCGGAGCCTACATAGGCAACTGGGACACAAAGGGCCACAGGCTGAGCGTGAAACTGAAATACTACCCCGACGGAGACCACAAGGTGCAGAAGACACTGCCACTGTTCAACACCGTAAACTACATGGAACAGGCAGGACAGCCCTACCCCACATTCATGCTCAACGACTCGCTGACAACGACTTTTGAGCTGAAAGAAGACGTGAAGAACGCACGCCTCTATTATCTCACCACTGGGCACGGCGGCTGGGACGGCGGCGACGAGTTCAACCAAAAGCCCAACACCATTTACGTGGACGGACAGAAGGTGATAACGTTCATACCATGGCGTGACGACTGCGGAACCTACCGCAACAACAACCCATGCTCCGGCAACTTCTCCAACGGCCTCAGCTCATCAGACCTGAGCCGCTCCAACTGGTGTCCAGGCACGGTGACCAATCCCGAATACATACCCGTGGGCGACCTGAAAGCCGGCAAGCACACACTTTGCGTGAAGATTCCGCAAGGCGCGCCCGAAGGCGGCAGCAACAGCTACTGGTGCATTTCGGGAACGCTGATATACGAATAAGAGAAATCATCTGACGATTGAATGGCAAACGAGTTTGACACAATAAAGAACAACTTGGCGGAAGATTACGGGATAGACATCTTGAATATTTTGCTCATCGATCGTTCTGTGACACAATACAAGAATGACGGTCAAACGCATCATATTTTTTGGGCTACCCACGACTATGAGCCATTGGGTGACGGATATGCTTACAACGACGAGATAATGGCTGAGCGTATCACGGGTGAGCACGCTGATGTCGTCATGCCACGCGTGATGAAGAAGAAAGTCATACAAAGCAAACGCACAAAGAAAATGGCCGAAATCTTCACACCTTCATGGGTGTGCAACTTTATGGTCAACAACATTGACGAAAGGTTCTTCGGGCGAAGAGACGTGTTTAACCGCGAGATTGGCAAAGACCGCAAGACATGGGAGACCAACCACGACAAGGTGGCTTTCCCAGAAGGCAAGACCTGGAAAGACTATGTGAAATTGCGCTGGATGGAGATAACATGTGGCGAGGCTCCATTCATGACCAGCAGATATGACACAACAACAGGCCAAGCCATACGCTTGGAAGACAGAATAGGATTTTTGGATCGCAAGCTCAGAGTCGTCAACGAAAACAACGACAACCATGACAATTGGATAAAAGGTGCTGTCATGGCATACCAAAATTGCCTTGCCTATGAATGGCAAGGCGACAACCTGTTGTTGGCACGCGAGTCGCTGCTCTACGCTTTCATCGACAACTATGAATACAAGTTCGGCGAGAGCCCCACACACGAATTGTTAAAGCAAATTGCCGACATCATATCATGGAACATCTGGCAGATGGATGGTCTAAAATGCGTAGTGCCAAACTCATGCCACGATGTGATTACCCACAACTTGTATGGCGAGGAAGAGCGGAAAACATGTCCAGGATGCAAGGCCAACAACATACACATGCACAACGGCATACCAGTGCTGATAAAGTCTTTCCAGTCGGGCAACACTTATCCATATCATCTACTATTAAACAATAAGCAATAAGCATGGATGGCACCATTCTTGACAAATATATCATAGGGCGTGTCGAGCCACAAGTATACGCGTTCACCACAGGCACCGTACCAAACTACCTGAAAGTGGGCGACACATACCGTCCTGTGGATCAACGACTGGCAGAATGGCGCAAATATTTTCCAGACCTCGAAAAGGCCTATTCGTCCATATCAAAAGTAAGTGATGAAGTGTATTATCGTGATTTCGCAGTGCATCACTTCCTTGAGCATGAAAAGCATTTCCATCGCCTTCTGCCAACGGACATTAAAGACCTGCCCTACTATTCGAGAGAATTCTTTGAGCATGCCACCAACAAAGACCTGGAAGAGGCCATCAAGGACATTAAACTGGATTTCGAGAAGAGCCGAGGCAAGTATCAATTCTATACGTTCGACAAGAGACCCACACCAATGACATTCACTTATCGGCGCGGTGACACGCCTTATGCCTTGCGTCCCAACCAAGCCGAAACCGTGTCCAATTTCACCAAGGCGGTAAAGAAAGGCAGAACAAACCTCTTGATGTATGCCGTCATGCGCTTTGGCAAGACTTTCACTTCACTCTGTTGCGCCCTTTCCAATAAAAAATACAAGGCAATACTTGTTGTTTCTGGAAAGGCAGATGTAAAGGACGAATGGAAGAGAACTGTTGAAAGCATCAACAACTTTGATGGATTTGATTTCATAGACACCGACAGCTTAAGAAGAAATAAAGACATCATAAACGACACTCTAAACAACGGACACCGTGCCGTGGTCTTCCTGACACTGCAAGACCTAAGCGGCGACTCCATCAAGACAAGGCACAAGGATGTCTTCTCGCGGCAATGGGATATGCTCTTTATCGATGAGACACATTATGGCGCACGAGCTGAAGAGTATGGAAAAGTGCTGAGGGGAAACAAGAGCGAGCTAAAGTCGGAGGCTAAGTATGCTGAGACATCAGATGATTATGAGAAGAGCGAAGAGCTTAAACTCTTGCGGTCAAGAGTTCGGATACATCTGTCTGGCACACCATACCGCATATTGATGGGTAGTGAGTTCGAAAAAGACGACATCATCGCCTTCTACCAATTCTCGGATATTGTAAAAGACAAGGAACAATGGGACGCCGACCATCTTGGTGATGACGAATGGGACAACCCTTACTATGGATTTCCGCAAATGATTCGGTTTGCGTTCAACCTTAACGATTCGTCAATGCGAAAGATGAAAGAGCTGAAGAAAAGCAACATTGAGTATGCCCTCAATGAGTTGCTGCGTCCTAAGTCTATCTTGAAAAACAAGAATGGACTCCACAAACTGTTCGTTCATGGGCAAGAAGTGCTCGACTTGCTTATGGCAATAGACGGCAGCAAAGAAGACGGCAACATTCTCAGCTTTCTCAACGACAGTCGCATCAAAGCAGGAAAACTATGCCGCCACATCGTTATAGTACTACCCTACCGTGCCTCATGCGATGCCATGGAATCTTTGATAAAGGCTCACAGAAATGACTTTAAGCGTCTTGGACAATATGAGATACTGAACATTGCCGGAGTGGACGACGACAAAATATTCAAGGGCATACAAAATGTGAAAGACAAGATTGAGCAGTGTGAAAGCCGAAATGTCAAGACCATCACGCTGACGGTAAACAGGATGCTGACAGGAACCACTGTAAGGCAATGGGACACCATGATATTCCTAAAAGACAGCGCGTCGCCACAAGAATACGACCAAGCCATATTCCGTCTGCAAAACCAATACATAAAAGAGTACAAAGACGGCAATGGCCACGTCATCAAATACAACATGAAGCCGCAAACGTTGCTTGTAGATTTCGAGCCTGGGCGTATGTTCAAGATGCAAGAGACTAAGGCTCAGATTTACAATGTGAACACCGACAAAAAAGGCAACAGCAAACTCAATGAGCGCATAGCCGAAGAATTGCGAATATCGCCTATAATAGTCGTGAACAAGGACAAGTTGCGGCAAGTGGAGCCAAATGATATCCTTGAAGCTGTCAGTGCCTATTCCAACAGCAAGAGTATTATGGATGAAGCAACGGAGATTCCTATTGACGATAACTTGCTCTCAGAAAGCGATGTCCTTGATGCCTTGAAGACATTGTATCCCATCAACTCAAAAAAGGGCATAAAGATGCCCGCATACAAAGGCGATGGTGACGACATTGACACTGATGCCGAACAAGATGATGATGACAAAAGTGACACTGCGGCAACAAGCACGGAAAAGAGCGACAACAATAATGATGTTGACAACTTACACAAGAAACTGTCAACATACTATTCGCTCATCCTCTTCTTCGCTTTCCTCACCAATAGCAAGGTAGCATCGCTCGACGACATACTCAGGGTTGTTGATTCCAACGAGGCAAACAAGCGCATTGCACGAAATGTTGGCATAGACAAGAAAGTGTTGCAGACCATACGAAAAGTCATTAACCCTTTCGTGTTGAGCGATTTAGACTACAAAGTGTCGCACATGAACAGATTGTCGCACGACAAGTCGGTGCCAGCTGGTGAGCGAGTGGACAGAGCCATGAAAAAATTCGGTAGGCTCTCTACGTCTGAAGTGGTAACACCAGCATGGGTGGCCGATAAGATGGTAAGATATTTGCCTGCCGACAGAATTAAAAAAGGCACTAAGGTCTTAGACATCGCGGCTAAGCAAGGCGAATTTGCCAACGCGCTCTTCAAGGCATTTGGAGATAAAGTGAAAAACACTATATATTCCATCCCGACATCACCTCTTACCTACGAGTTTACACGTAAAGTATATGAACTGTTGGGACTGCCAGTAAATAATGTTATAGAACATTTTAATTCTTACGATTTGTTGAACGATAAAAAGAAAGAAAAGACAATGAAAGAACTTCTTGCCATGAACACCGACATCATCATAGGCAATCCGCCATATCAAGACAATGCCGTGGGAGAGCAGAAGACTTATAACGGCCCAATTTATAACCTCTTTATGGATTGTGCCTACACAGCTTGCGATGTCGTTGAGATGATTCATCCTGCAAGGTTTCTATCCAACGCCGGCAGCACACCAAAGGCTTGGAACAAGAAGATGCTGGAGGACAAGCATTTGAACATTTGCGATTATTTTGCCAAGAGCGAAAAACTATTTGATGATACCGACATAAAGGGCGGCGTGGCCATCAGCCTGCGAGACGCGGAAGTAGACAATGGCGCAATAGGCTTGTTCACACCATACCCCGAACTGAACGCAATCATACAGGCTGTGGTGAACAATCAGAATTTCAAGTCTATGAGCGACATTGTTGTTTCACGAACGGCCTACCGCTTTACGGATAAGATGCATGAAGACCATCCAGAAGCAATCAGCCAACTAAGCAATGGGCATCCATACGATATGTCAACCAATATTTTCAAGCGTCTTCCACAGGTCTTCTTTGATGAAAAGCCCAATGACGGCTATGATTATGTACTAATCTTAGGGCGCACAGACAACAACAGAATTCTAAAATATGTGAGACTCGATTACATCAATCCCGTGAAAAACCTGGAAGGCTATAAGATATTCCTTTCCAAGGCAAATGGCACAGGAGCGTTTGGCGAAACCTTGACACCTCCAATCATTGGTGCACCACACGTGGGAAATACAGAAACATTTATAAGCATAGGCAACTTTGCCTCTGAAAACGAAGCCAAGGCATTGATGAAGTATGTCTCTACCAAGTTTGCAAGGACTCTTCTTGGTGCATTGAAGACGACACAAGACATCACTCCAGAAAAATGGAAATATGTGCCACTGCAAGACTTCAGCGACAAATCGGACATTGACTGGAGTCTGCCTGTGGATGAGATAGACGAGTTTCTTTACAAGAAATATGCCCTGTCGTCTGCCGAAATATCGTTTATAAACGAGAAAGTACAGGCCATGAAATAATAATAGCAGCAACGATTAGGCAAGTGAGCCATAACCGTTGCTGCTATTAAACATATCTGCAACAAAATCATTGCTGCATGTCGTGTAGCTTATGGTAATAGCCGTCTTTTGCCATGAGCTCGTCGTGGGTGCCACGCTCCACTATCCTTCCCTCGTGTATGACGCAAATCTCGTCGCTGTTCTTGATGGTTGACAGGCGATGAGCCACTGCAACTGTTGTGCGTGTCTTCATCAAGCGATATAGCGCGTCTTGCACCAGCCGCTCGCTCTCAGTGTCGAGAGCCGACGTAGCCTCGTCGAGGATGAGGATGGGTGGATTCTTCAATATGGCACGGGCAATGCTGATGCGCTGCCGTTGTCCGCCCGACAGACGACCACCACGGTCACCGATGTTGGTGTCGAAACCGTGCTCAGTCTCCATGATGAAATCGTATGCGTTTGCTATCTTCGCGGCGGCTATGATTTCGTCATCTGTCGCGTCATCTTTACCAAACTTGATATTGTTCTTGATGGTGTCGTTGAAGAGTATGGCCTCTTGGTTGACGTTGCCTATAAGCGAGCGCAAGTCGTGTATGCCAAGGTCTTTCACGTTGACTCCATCTATTAGCACCTCACCTTCCTGCACGTCATAATATCGCGGTATAAGGTCGAGCAATGTGGACTTTCCACCACCACTCTGCCCTACAAGAGCCACTGTCTTGCCTTTTGGAATGACAAGGTTGATATCTTTCAACACATATTGAAGTTCATCAGTATGCACATCTGTATATGCAAATGACACATGCCTGAACTCAATTTCATGGTCAAATGACTTGATGTGCACAGGATCTTTCCTTTCCTTGATTTCTATATCGGCATTCAGTATCTTATCTATGCGCTCCATGGAGGCGAGACCCTTGGGAATGTTGTAGCTTGCCCTGGAAAAATCCTTGAGAGGATTGATGATGCTGTAAAGCATGACAAGATAATAAATAAACGTTGGGCCGTCAAGCAACGACTTGTTGAGCACAAGTATTCCGCCGAACCACAGCACCACTATTATCATCAACGTGCCAAGAAATTCCGACATTGGATGCGCCATCTGCTGCCTCACTGTCACTTTCAGCAACTGGTTGCGATAGGCTGAATTAACCCTATCAAACCTGTCGTTCATCTTTTTCTCAGCGTTGAACGCCTTTATAATGCGAAGTCCACCCAATGTTTCCTCCACTTGGCTCATGGTGTCGCTCCAAAGGCTCTGGGCGAGTATGCTCCTTGCCTTGAGCTTTCTTCCAACAAATCCCATGAACCAAATGAATACTGGCGCGAATACTATTGTGAATATGGTGAGCTGCCACGATATTATGATAAGTGTGGCGAGATAAGCCACTATCAAGATAGGGTTTTTGAACAGCATGTCGAGCGACGACATGATGCTGTTCTCCACCTCCTGCACGTCACCGCTCATGCGGGCTATGATGTCGCCTTTGCGCTCCTCGCTGAAGAAAGACAGCGACAGCAACGTGATCTTATTGTATAGCATGTTGCGTATGTCCCTCACCACGCCTGTGCGTATAGGCATGACCGTGGCCGACGACAGGAAATAGGCCGTCGTCTTTAGAAATGTCATAAACGCAAGGAAAAGTCCTATGATAAGCAGCGTTGTGGTGGCCGAAGTGCTTATAATCAACTCCTGCACATAGTAGGACATGTTGTTTTGCAGCACCTCCTTGTCCAATGCCCATGGCATGAGGTCGTTGGCGCGCAATCCTCCATCCACTTGAAACAAAATTTGCAAGATAGGGATGAGCGCGGCAAACGAGAAGATGTTCAACACTGCGGAAAGCACGTTGAAGAACACCGAGAATGCTAAATACTTCTTGTATGGTGGCAAAAAACGCCGCAGGACATGCAGGAATTCTTTCATATATTATACTAATGGACTCTTAAAACTAAGGCATACTACTATACAGGAAAAGACTCACCAATAAACTTAACACAGAGGCTCACCCATGAGAGTGGCTGAGGAACTGCCAATAATTTTCACCCTGACTATTTCTCCAATATGGTGTCTTCCCTTAGGTATGACCACGGCCTTATTTTGCTCCGTGCGCCCCATGAGTTGGTCGTGGCTGCGCTTTGAGAATCGCTCAATGAGGATGTCAAACTCCTTGCCCTCGTCTTCCTTGTTTCGCTCAGCCGATATTTGGGTCTGGAGATGTATCAGTTCATTGAGACGGCGTATCTTCTCATCCTCGCTAACGTTGTCTGGCAAATGCTTTGCGGCATAAGTACCAGGACGCTCAGAGTACTTGAACATGAAAGCAGAATCGAACCTCACGGTCTTCATCAAGGACAGTGTCTGCTGGAAGTCGTCCTCTGTCTCGTCGTGATAGCCAACGAATATGTCTGTTGTAAGTCCACAATTCGGGATAATGCGACGAATTGCGTCAACCTTCTCAAGATACTCCTCACGAGTGTATTTCCTGTTCATGTCACGCAGCACCTTAGAGCTGCCGCTTTGTGCCGGGAAATGTATGTGGCTGCATAGGTTTGGCTCATCAGCTATGGCATGGAGAATGTCCTCCGTCATGTCTTCCGGGTTGCTGGTTGTGAATCTCACTCGCATATCCGGCACGGCCTCAGCCACCCTGCGCAGCAGTTCGGCAAAAGAACATACATGGAGTTCCTTGCCACCCTCTTCCTCTATTATTATGCCATGCTCCGGACGCTTGCCGTTTGGCAGCAGACCATAACTGTTGACATTCTGCCCAAGCAGCGTCACCTCCTTGAACCCACGGTCGCGCAAGTCGCGCACCTCGGCGAGGATGCTCTCCACGTCGCGCGATCGTTCCCTGCCACGAGTGTAAGGCACGATGCAATAATGGCAAAAATTGTTGCAGCCACGCATTATGCTCACGAAGCCACTTACGTGGTTTCCACCAATTCGTGTAGGCAACACGTCGCGGTAAGTCTCCGTGGTGGATAGCTTCACGTCTACGGCCGGCAACCCTTGCTCAGCGGCCGCCATCATCTCCGGCAAGCTCATGTAAGCGTCAGGGCCACACACTATGTTGGCGTGGTGGTTTTCCACAAGGTCGTTTCTAACCCTCTCTGCCATGCATCCAAGCACTCCAAGCACAGTCTTCAAGCCTTTTTTCTTCTTGTCGGCGAACAGCTGGTCGAGTCGTTGATATATCTTGTTCTCAGCGTTTTCCCTTACCGAACAGGTATTGAGGAATATGGCATCAGCCTCAGCCTCGTTGTCGGTAGGCTCATAGCCAGCCATCTTCATTACCGAAGCCACCACCTCAGAGTCGGCCACGTTCATTTGGCATCCGTAAGTCTCTATATATAATTTCTTCATGAGTCGTTTTTTATTATATTATTTTAAAAGTGTTACAGTGGTTAAATGGCCTTCCACTTTGCTATGCCAGCCCATACAGCATAAAAAACAAGTCCGCTCACAAGTCCAGCGAAAGCGTCTACCGCATAGTGTGCGCGTATATAAACCGTGGCAAAGAATATTCCTATACAGAAAGGAAAGAGCGTGAACACAAGAGCCTTGTTGCGCGTGCGTATGGCAAGAAAAAGGCTCACCAAGGCAATGCCTATGTGTGAACTTGGAAACGCTCCCGTGGGGCGCTCCCCCTCATGCACGTCTGCTATGAGCTGATAGCCCAACCCGTCTGTCCACCCTGGCGGCTTCATGATATGCCATTGTCCGGCCATTCTGTCTCCTACTACAGGAAATATGCCCTTAACCACATTGTCCATTCCAATGGCTGGATAATAATACATGGGGCCAGCCACTGGTATGAAGTCGAATATTAGGAAATAGGTGAAAAACGTGCCCAATATTATGAAACAGCACTTCTCAAACTCCTTGTTTCTCGCAAAGAAATAGAAGAAGCACACCACGATAATCATTGGATAATAAGACACATACGATAGTTCGAGAATTTCACTCAATACTGGCTGCGCAAATCTCTGAGAGAACACGAGCGCCGGCTGGAAACCAAATATAGTTTGATCCCATGACGCGAAAATATGGTCAAGATTGGGAAACAACGAGTTGATGTCGCAAGTGTCCTGATACCACCATCCCAACAAGACCATCTGAATGGCCACCCTTAAAAATGTGGTCATTTTGCATGGCATAAACCGATATACGGCCCACAATCCCATAGTGATTGCCACCACACGCATTCTCCCCCACACCATTGCGCCTGGATTGTCTACTTTTGTAAGACAAAACAAAACCACCAACAGTGTGATAAGCGCATAAGCGAGTATCACCCATTCAAGTGCCAAAAGGCCCTTGCGTGGTCTTTCATCTATAGTGAACAAATCTTTTATTGACATTCTTATACAATACGTCCCAATTTATCACAACAACATATAACGTAACCCGAAAACCCTTAAAGCCAATGATTGTCCTTATACCACTGTATGGTTTTCCTCACACCCTCGCGAAGCTTGAAGCGCGGCGTGAACCCAAGCTCGTCACACGCTGGCTCAATGTTGCACCTCCAATTGCGCTGTCGCAATATGTTGTACTTGTCGTTGTTGAGCACTATCAGCTTTCCAGTCGCCCTGCCCACATACTCTCCCACGAGCGTGACGAGCCTCAGCACCCATACTGGGGCAGTAATCCTTATCCACCAAGGCTTGCCCAGTTCCTCGTGTATGTAGTCGCTGAAAGTGGAGCTCTGGTACACGTCGCCATCTGAAAGGAAGTACTTTCTTCCCGACATGCCATGGTCAAGTGCAAGAAACACAGCCTCGACTACATCCTCCACATAAATGAAAGTGATGTCCTGACGGCGATACCCCACCGCGAAGTCCACATGGTCGCGTATGCTCTTTGCCATGACAAAATAGTCTTTCTCACGTGGCCCATACACACCTGTCGGACGAAGCACTATATAATTGAAATCGTTGCCTATCGAATCGAGAAACTGCTCGGCCTTAAGCTTGCTCATGCCGTAAGCCGTATTTGGCCGTGGTGTGTCATGTTCGTCAATCTCCTGATAAGGCTGTTTTTCCTTTATGGCCCCGAAAACACTGAGGCTGCTCATGTACACAAAGCGCTTGAGCGGCATATTGAGACTGAGTATGGCATTTACCAAATTCTTGGTGCCATCATAGTTTACCTTGAAGAAGTCGTCCTTGTGGAGACACTTGGTTACTCCAGCAGCATGCACTACATAATCGAAGTCGTGGCCACGAAGCGCGTCAGTGAGCAAGCTCTCTGAAGAGAAGTCGAGATTTATGAAATGTATGCGTGGGTCTTGCAAATATTTGCGCGAACTGGTGCCTCTCACACCCGCCCACGTCTCAAAGCCACGCCTCAACGCCTCCTCTACTATAAAACTGCCAATAAAGCCGCTGGCACCGGTTATTAATATCTTCATAATCAATTAGGTTACAAAGTTAATACTTAAATCAGAATATTTTGCAAAATAATGTGATTTAATTAGGATTGTTGAAAAGTTTTTCGTTAATTTGCAGGTAAATATAATTCAAACCTTTTTACAACCATGGGAAAGAAGGACCATCAATCCAAGAAAGAGCGTCGAGGCGGCAAGCGCATGACAAAAAAGCAGCTTGCCAAAATACTTGACGCGTTTTTTAGTTCGCAACCCGACAAGACACTGACTCTTAAAGAAATATTCCACTCGCTTCGCCTCAACACGCATCCACTGAAAATGCTCGCCATGGACATAATGGAAGAGATGACATGGGACGATGCCCTGACCAGGGTCAGCGAGAACTCTTACAAGCTCAACACCAAGGGCCAGGTGCAGGAGGGACGCTTCGTGAGAAAGTCTAACGGCAAAAACTCGTTTATCCCAGACGGGAGCGACAAGCCAATCTTCGTGTCGGAGCGAAACTCCATGTCGGCTCTCACCGGAGACCACGTTAGGGTGTCGATGATGGCGCGCCGCCGTAACCACATCAAGGAGGCACAGGTCATCGAGATACTGCAAAGGGCCAAAGACCAGTTCGTGGGCAGGTTGAGGGTAGACAAGGACATCGCTTTCCTCGTGACAACGGAAAACACATTGGCACAAAACATTCTCATACCCAAAAACAAGCTCAAGGGGGGCAAGACGGACGACAAAGCCGTAGTGAAAGTGACGGCATGGCCAGACAGCGAGCACAAGAACATAATCGGCGAGGTGGTGGACGTGCTCGGACAGACTGGCGACAACGACGTGGAGATGAACACCATACTCGCGCAATATGGACTGCCATACAAATACCCTAAAAAGGTGGAGGACGCGGCAGACAAAATCACTGGCGAGATCACCGACAAGGACGTGGCAGAGCGCGAGGACTTCCGCGACACATGGACTTGCACGATAGACCCTAAGGACGCAAAGGATTTCGACGATGCCCTTTCAATAAAGAAGCTCGACAACGGACTATACCAGGTTGGCGTGCACATAGCCGACGTGAGCCACTATGTCACCGAAGGCTCAATAATAGACCGCGAGGCTGAAAAACGCGCCACCTCAGTGTATCTCGTGGACCGCACCATACCAATGCTGCCGGAGCATCTCTGCAACTTCGTGTGCTCGCTCCGCCCGAATGAGGACAAGCTCTGCTACAGCGTCATCTTCGACCTCGACGACAACGCTGAGATCAAGGCTTCGCGAATAGTGCACACCATAATACGCTCCAACCGCCGATACGCCTACGAGGAAGCGCAGCAAGTGCTGGAAGACAACGGTGTGGTGGATGGCACGGGGGAACCTGCCCCCAACCCGGGGAAAGACGGGTTCAAGGATGAATACGGATGGGAGATATGCACGCTCGACAGGCTTGCAAAGCTGCTGCGCAAGAAAAGATTCAAGGACGGCTCCGTGATGTTCGACACCGAGGAATTGCATTTCGACATTGACGAGAAAGGGCACCCAATACGCTGCTATTTCAAGCGCTCAAAAGATGCCAACAAACTCATTGAGGAGTTTATGCTCCTTGCCAACCGAACCGTGGCAGAGAGCGTGGGGCGCGTGCCAAAGGGCAAGAAGGCAAAGGTGTTCCCATACCGCGTACACGACAACCCAGACCCTGAGAAGATGGAGACCCTCAGGAAGTTCATAGCTCCATTCGGCCTGAAAGTGAAAACCGACGGTACGCGAAAGGCCATGATAAAGAGCATCAACAAGCTCATGTGTGACGTGGAAGAGCAAAAAGAGGCAAAAGTGGTGCAGACTGTGACACTAAGGGCTATGATGAAGGCAAAGTACACAACGCACAACATTGGACACTTCGGACTGGGATTCGACTATTACACACACTTCACCTCACCCATACGCCGCTATCCAGACACGATGGTACACAGGTTGCTCACAAAATACCAAAACGGCGGACGCTCTGCCAACGAGAAACACTACGAGGACCTGTGCGAGCATTGCTCCGACATGGAGCAACTGGCACAAAATGCCGAGAGGGATTCCATAAAGTATAAGATGGTGGAGTTTATGGGCGACAAGATCGGAAACGAATATGACGCACACATCTCCGGAATCACATCGTATGGCATCTATGCGGAGATAGACGAGAACCACTGCGAGGGCATGGTGCCAATGCGTGACCTCGATGACGACTACTATGAGTTTGACGAGAAAAACTTCTTGCTACGTGGCCGTAGGCATCACCACAAGTACCAACTTGGAGACCCAATACGCATAAAGGTTGCAAGAGCCAACGTGGAGAAACGACAGCTCGACTTCATACTCGCCGATGCCACGCAAAAAGACGGCAAAGACAAGCGCATGGGCAACAAGAAATAAACGCGGTCGTGAGCATTCCATTTCATAAGACACATTTTATCCACAATGCTTCAGGGCATTGTGGATGTTTTTATAAAACAGTTTTAAAATGTTAAAACAAGAAAGTTTCTGAGTTAAAGAAATAAAATTGTAATATTAATTTCAAAAATGTTACATACTTTTGTGAAGTAACCAAAAGCTATCTTTATAAAAGATATTGTTTTACGACAAGTTTTATTTCTAAACCCAAAACTTTCATTTATGAAAAAACAATTACTATTCATTGTGTCAGCAGCTATGGCCATGCAATTGAACGCGGCACCAGAAAGCAATCCTGCCAGTGAATCAAACGATGTGTCTGAAATCTCAACTGTTGACAATGAACAGCAATCGACCAAGCAAGAATCGAAATGGGAAAGCATACTCAGCCACCTGCCCAAGATTTCCGGCTACCTGCAGACTGGCTGGAACTACAGCAAGACCACCGCGGACGGAGCGCGCTCATCATCGTCGTTCCAGGCCAAGCGACTGCGCTTGATAATGGACGGCAACGTCGGCGAGAAGGTTGACTTCCGCTTGCAGATAGAGGCGTTCAACGGCATCGCGGGTTCCACCAACGGCAACGGCCAGAAGAACATCCAGGTGATGGACGCTTTCGCCACCTTGAAACTGTTGCCTGAGTTCAAAATCAGGGCCGGACAATTCTATACGCCATTAGGCTACGAGAACTATGACATATCACCCAAGACCCTGGAGACCGTGGACTTCTCCAACATAGTATACCGCATGGCATGTCGCAACCCATACGAATACAACTTCGTGGACTACGGACGTGATCTCGGCGTGATGATCATAGGCGACGCTTTCGACAGCGGCAAAGGTTTCCGCTACCTGCACTACGACTTGGCGCTGACCAACGGCGGACTGCCTTGCAAAGACAATAGCAACAGTTCAAAGGATGTCTACGCAAGCGTGACGGTGCACCCTACAAAGTATTTCAACGTGAAGGCTACATATAACTATGGCAAGTACTCAAGCAACTCCTTGGCTGGCGGCCAGGGTGTGGGCTCGGGCAAGTACAATCCGCTAAACCGTGTCGTCTTTGGCGCATGGTACAACGACCCCACAGGTCTCGACCTTCGCGCTGAATACGGCATGATGAAGTCGAAAGTGGACGACGTGAAGTTCGTAGACGAGCAAGGTGCCTACTTCCTCGCCGCTTACCACATCGGCAAATGGTTGCCAATGGTGCGCTGGGACATGTACAAGGACCACAGCCTCTACTACGACGACAACCAGCAGCTGCAGAGCCGCGAGACCACTACGAACAACTACAATCGCATTTTGGTCGGCTTGAACTATCAGCTCTTCAAAAACGTAACCATACAGTTCAACTATCATCACTTCTTCTACGACAAAAAGGCTAAGGAAGCCATCGGATACGACGGCAACAACCAAATACAGTTGATGGGCCGCTTTGCCTTCTGACGTCAAAAGAATCAATAATCAATCATCGATAAATCAACTCTAAAATTCAGTAACCAATGAAAAAACTGTTTTTCCTCTTGCTCGCCAGCATCATCGGCACAAGCGTCTACGCCCAGCACCTCGGCACTGAATATCGCTTGAAGAAAGTCATCCGTGTACCGGCACGCCAGGGCATCGCCGCCGACAAGGACTATTTCTACCTCTCCGACACGCGCGGACTCTACAAGTATGACCACAACTGGAACCTCGTGCAGAAGAGGGTGCAGTCGAAGAGCGACCCCTTGTTCCCACATCCGGAGAAGGCCAACCACTTTGGCGACATCGACGTGTACGACGGCAAAATCTACACCGGCAATGAGCACTTCAACTTGGGCCGCGGCGAGAACATAGCCATCTCCGTCTACGACGCAAAGACCCTGAAATGGATCGAGGACATACCATGGAGCCCCGAGTCGGGACAGGTAGAGTGCTCCGGACTCGCCGTCGACCGCGAGAGCGGACTCATCTGGATGTCCGACTGGGTGGACAGCCGCTATGTCTACGCCTACAGCCTCGACACTAAGAAATACTACACCAAGATGCAATGCCGTCCTGAGCCCTACTGGTGCCAAGGCATCTACATCGCCGATGGCAAGATGCTCTTCTCTGCCGACGACGGCGAGTCTACCTACAACATTGCCGACAACATCTACATCGCCGACATCGCCGGAGCTCCATACTATGGCTTGAAGCAAGGCACTGAACCTGTGAAGGCAGACCCATGGAACGTGAAGACCGACGAGAACGGCAAGGTGGTGAAGCGCACAGGCCTAATCGCTGGTGGCGCTTTCGCACGTCCGCTAACATTGTTCCGCGAGATGAAAGACTTCCGCCGCTGTGGCGAGATAGAGGGTCTCACCGTTGACCCATTGACCGACGACCTCTTGGTGCTCAACAACCGTGGCACGCAAATCATACTCGGCATGAGCCAGGGCCCGTTCACGGAAGAGGGTTACACGGAAGAAATACATGAAGTGTATGTCTACGAGAAGATTAAGTAAAGACGTATCCCAGCATCACCAACAGGAATAATATCACAAAAAGGCAAATCCCCGACTCAGCGCTCTGAGTTGGGGATTTGCGTTAACCTAAAAACCAATTTTTAAACCTAAAAAACTAAAAACCTATATGAAACAATCTACTAACCTAAACTGTGTATATGAAATAAAATCTAATAAGACCATCTTCTCCCGAAGACATTGTCCGTTTGACGGTGCAAAATTAGGCAGAATAGGATTATGAGCCAAATATTTTCAAAGAGTTTATGTATTTTTTCCAAATCATTTTGACTTACGTCAATACTGTAAACACATGGATATAATAGTTAACACTCGTTTATATTCCCAACTGCCTTGTTATTTCATATCTACCTGCCTATTAGGAGATAAGAATACTGCCTTGTTGTTTTGTGTGCGCACACATATTTTTGACATATATCAAAAATAAAGCAGAAAAACGAATAAATCACGATAAATAATTTGCGGCTATTTAAAATCTGCCTACCTTTGCAGTGTCAAAAGGAGAAAAGAACCTAGACAAGGGTTCGACCCTCGCGAGAAGGTCATTCCGAAAAAGACACATGACATTTGAAGATTAGTAGATTGTTTCATATAGGTTTTTAGTTTTTAGGTTTAAAGTTAGTTTTTAGGTTTTCATTAGGTCTTAGTTAGTTTTTGGTAAATAAATTAAGATTGGTTTTTAGGTTAACACAAATCCCCAACTCTGAGCGCAGAGCTGGGGATTTGCTTTTTCATGCCATATTAAGGCGTTTCGGCTTCACGCTTGAATCGTGTCGGCTTTACGCCGTAATCGCATCGGCTTTACGCCGTAATCGCGTTGCGATATAAGTTAAAAGCAAACGGCCTGCCAGTTGAATCGCGACTCGATTCAACTGGCAGGCCGTTAACCCTTTATTTTAACTTTTTCCGGTGAGCCATATGTGGCCTCTCATGCCATTTACGCTATTCAGGACTATTTTCCTCGAACGCGGCATTTTCAGCGGCCGCTATTATGTCTTCGCGATCACCTTCCTTTTGCGAAAGCATGGCCTCACGCTCATCTCCTATAGCGCTTTCACGCTCAGAGTAAACACGCTCCCGGAAAGCCGTCACGTGCTTTGTATCGTCGTCTTCAGTGGCAGTGGAGTTCATGAAGACCTGCGTGGAGTCAAGGTTCGGAAGAGGGTTTACGGGTTCTTCCTCCATCTTCGTGCGCTCACCCTTCGCCTTGAACACGGCATCGATAAATTGCGGCTCGCGCCTCAGTTTCTCAAGTGTGTCCTTGGCGGCCTTTTGCTGGCTTTCCTTCTTGGAGAATCCATTGCCCTTGCAGCCCTCAACGCCCTCAAGCAGTATCTGGTAGCCGAAAATGGGGTTGCCGTCATTGTCCTTGCCACAGCTCAAGAGCTTGAAGTCGAGCTGCACCTTGTTTTTCTGCGTCCACTCGATGAGCTTCGACTTGAAGTTTACCTCCTTGTAGGCCACCTTGTCTATGTTGATCATGTTTGACAGTATACGCTTCTTCACAAATGTCATGCAGGCATCGTAGCCTCTGTCAAGATAGAGTGCTCCAACGAGAGCCTCGAAAGCGTTTCCTCCGAGATAACTGTTGTGGGTGTTGGAACGCCCACTGGAAAGTATGAGGTTGCATATTCCCATTTCCTTGGCCAGCTTGTTGAGAGTCTCCCTTTGCACGAGTTTTGACCTCGTGTTGGTTAGAAATCCCTCACGCTTTCCGGGGAAGTGGCGAAACACTATGTCGCCCACGGCACAGTCGAGCACGGCGTCGCCCAAGAATTCAAGTCGCTCGTTGTTGACAGGCTTTCCCTTGTCGTTGCGATGCCTTATGCTCTTGTGCATAAGGGCTATCTTATAGTAAGAGATATTGTGAGGATATACTCCTATGATGGAATGTAACGAAGCATAAAGCTCCTTCTCCTTCCGGAAAGGGAGCTTTATGCGGTCTATTATGTTGACTAACATAAAAAGTTATTCAGCAAATTTCTTGAAGATTACGCAAGCGTTGTGTCCGCCGAAACCAAACGTGTTGGAGAGGGCGGCTCTTACCTCGCGCTTCTGTGGCTTGTTGAACGTGAAGTTGAGCTTATAGTCAAGCTCCGGGTCCTTGTCGTCTTCCTCATGGTTGATTGTCGGTGGCACCACATCGTTGACCACGCTAAGCACGCTGAACATTGCCTCTGCAGCGCCAGCTGCACCAAGCATGTGGCCGGTCATAGACTTGGTTGAAGAAATGTTGAGCTTGTAGGCATCGTCTCCGAAAAGATCCTTGATGGCCTTGGCCTCAGAAAGGTCTCCCACGTGTGTAGACGTGCCATGCACGTTGATGTAATCTATGTCCGAAGTATTCAGGCCTGCGTCTTTAAGTGCCTCGCTCATTACGAGCTTTGCACCAAGACCCTCAGGATGTGAAGCCGTGATGTGGTAAGCGTCTGCGCTCATTCCCTCACCAGCCATCTCAGCATAGATGTGTGCTCCACGCTTCTTGGCGTGCTCCAGTGTCTCAAGAACGAGGCAAGCTGAGCCCTCACCCATTACGAAGCCATCGCGACTGCCGCTGAATGGGCGGCTTGCGTGCTCTGGGTCATCGTTGCGTGCCGACAGTGCCTTCATGGAGCAGAAACCTCCAAGACCACACTCTGTGATGGCAGCCTCAGCGCCACCAGCCAAGATGACATCGGCCTTGCCAAGACGCAACAGGTTGAATGCGTCGGCAATGGCGTGTGACGAAGAAGCGCAAGCACTCGTCGTAACATAGTTGGGACCATGGAATCCGAAATGAATGCTGATTTGTCCTGCCGTTATGTCGGCTATCATCTTTGGGATGAAGAATGGGCTGAACTTTGGTCCGTCGGCAATGTGCTGCGCATAGTACATAACCTCCTCCTGGAAAGTCTGTATGCCGCCAATGCCAATGCCGTAAACCACGCCCACGCGGTTCTTGTCCACTGTGTCCAAGTCGATTTTAGAGTCGGCCACAGCCTGTATGGCTGATGCCATGCCAAGTTGGGTGCAACGATCCATCTTGCGGGCTTCCTTGCGATCCATATAGTCGGCAGCCTTGAAACCCTTTACCTCACAGGCAAAATGAGTCCTGAACTTGGAGGCATCAAAAAGCGTAATGGGAGCCGCGCCACTCTTTCCGTCAAGTATGTTTTTCCAAGTCTCCTCGACACTGTTGCCAAGCGGAGTGAGAGCGCCAAGTCCTGTTACTACTACTCTGTTCAATTTCATTTGAAAAACTTTCGTTAATACAAAAAAAGCGTTTAATGGCAATCATTAAACGCTGGGCATGACGCCAAATCTATTTACTTAGCGTTCTCGTTGATGTAGTTGATGGCATCCTGCACTGTCTGGATGGTCTCAGCCTTGTCGTCAGGGATAGTGATGTTAAACTCCTTCTCAAACTCCATGATGAGCTCGACAGTGTCGAGAGAATCTGCGCCAAGATCGTTGGTGAAGCTTGCCTCTGGCTTAACGTCTGCCTCGTCAACACCAAGTTTATCTACGATGATTGCCTTTACCTTTGATTCAATTTCTGACATAATTGTAGTCTTTTATTTTTTATTAATTAATAAATGAATTTCCGAAACATTTTTTCTCAAAAACGTGTGCAAAGTAACTAACTTTTTGGCAATTACGCAAATAAAACATTGAAAAATTGAAATAATAATGCACAATAGATAGCATATTGTGCACTTACGTTGCCATTTCAATTGATATATATCACTATTGGCTCGATATTTAATCGGAGAAAAGATTGGATAGTTCGAAATAAGTTATTAATTTTGCACAAATCTAAAGACAATAAATTCAAGTATGTCATTTACTCAGAAATGTAACGAAATCTTCAATAAGGCCATTGAGGATTACCACGTGAAAAACGACATTGACACCCCTATCAGCAATCCTTACGGGCACGACACGATAGAGAACCGCCTGTACTTGAAATGCTGGATCGATTGCGTGCAATGGCATATGGAGGACATCATCCGTGACCCACACATAGACCCGCAGGAAGGCATGCAGCTCAAGCACCGCATAGACCGCTCCAACCAGGACCGCACTGACCTCGTGGAGCAGATCGACTCGTGGTTCAGGCAACATTTCTCCGACATCACGCCCAAGCCTGAGGCGCGCCTCAACACCGAAAGCCCGGCATGGGCCGTGGACAGGCTATCGATACTCGCCTTGAAGATTTACCACATGAGGGAGCAGGTGAATCGCGAGGATGCCACGCAGCAGCACCGTGAGCTGTGCGAGGGAAAGCTCAACGTGCTCTTGGAGCAGCAGAAAGACCTGTCGCTCGCCATAGACCAGTTGCTGGACGACATCAAGGAGGGAAAGAAATACATGAAGGTGTACAGGCAGATGAAGATGTACAACGACCCCAGCACCAATCCCATACTCTACCAGAAGAAGTGAAGACCGACCACATACTCATAATACGCTTCTCGGCCATGGGCGACGTGGCCATGACGGTGCCTGTGGTATACGCCCTCGCAAAGGAATATCCCAACCTTAGGATAACAATGCTCTCGCAGCCCTTCGCAAGACCTCTGTTCGAGAACATTGCGCCAAACGTGAGCTTCATGGAGGCCGACATAAAAGAGGAATACAAGGGAATAAAAGGCCTCAACGCGCTGTACAGGAGATTGGCGGCAAAACAGTTCACGGCGATAGCCGACTTGCACAACGTGCTGAGGTCGAGCTACTTGAGGATGAGATTCAACCTCAGTCAAAACAATGTGGCGCACATAGACAAGCACCGCGACCTGAGAAAGCGGCTCACCGCCATGAAAGACAAGGTGGTGGAGCCCATACCGACCGCTTTCGACAATTATAAAGACGTGTTCGCCAGATTGGGCTATCCAATAAAAAGCATAGACTTCAAGTCTATATTCCCCTCCAAGGGCCCGTTGAGATTGTTGCCCGCGGAAATTGGTGATAAAAAAGACTTCCAACAATGGATAGGCATAGCGCCTTTCGCGGCGCATGAGGGCAAGGCTTACCCTCTGGATAAAATGGAGATGGTCATCGATGAACTCCTGAAGCGTCATCCATCGGCACGCGTTTTCCTTTTCGGTGGCGGAAGCCAAGAAACTTCCCTATTAAAAGATGTGGCGCAGAGGCATAAGTATTGCACCGTGGTGCCCGAATTGCTCCACGACCTGCGCGAGGAGCTCATACTCATGAGCAACCTCGACGTGATGGTGAGCATGGACTCTGCCAATATGCACCTCGCCTCGCTCGTTGGCACGCCGGTGGTGAGCGTCTGGGGAGCCACGCATCCCTATGCCGGGTTCATGGGATGGAACCAAAAGGAGGAAAACGCCGTGCAGGTGTCGTTGCCATGCCGGCCATGCTCCATCTTCGGCAACAAGCCATGCCGCAGGGGAGATTACGCCTGCCTAAGGCAGATAGCCCCATCCGCCATCATACAGAAAATAGAGAACAACTTATGAAATAAAATCAGTGGATAACACTGTGGATAAGGCTGTGGAAAACGATTGCGATTTCCACAGCCTTATTGTTTGTGCCCAATCCATGGGGATATCCACATGCTTGTGAAAACGTTTTCAAGGCATTTTCAACAGTTTATCACAGGTAAAAGTTATCCTACTTATGATTATCAACATATCAGCTATTTTGTGGAAAACCTCATAACATTCTATTATCAAGCGCCTTGATATTGTAAAT
Organism: Prevotella sp. UBA6387; assembly: GCA_002437565.1. Taxonomy (GTDB): domain Bacteria; phylum Bacteroidota; class Bacteroidia; order Bacteroidales; family Bacteroidaceae; genus Prevotella. Next base: position 4,807 of record DJQL01000117.1, on the reverse strand, counting down.
GAATGTATATAACCTAAACTCTAAAGTTGATATCTTATTGGGCAAATATCCTGCCTACAAAGTATCAACATATCCACAGACTATCATCATACTATTATTTTTCTTTTAAATTTTAAAATAGAATAGATAATAATAATAAGGTTGTGGAAAAACGTTAACTTTGCACCCATGCAAGGATTGTCTATTCTTATCCCAGTCTACCGAGACTCATGCGTGAGTCAGGTCACGGCATTGCTGCGCCAATGCCGTGACTTGAATATGCCATGGGAAATAGTGGTGGTAGATGATGGTTCGCCCTCGTCTTTCGATGCCATGAACGATGAAATAGGCTCCATGCATGGTTGCAGACTTATAAAGCGAAGAAAGAACGTGGGCAGGGCGGCCATAAGAAACTTTCTCGCGCGTGAGGCACTGTTCGACACATTATTATATATTGACGCAGGGATGATGCCCTCTGAGGGCTTTGTAGCCACTTACGTGAGATACATAGGCAAGGCCGACGTGGTAGTGGGCAGCTTGAGAGTGGCTAAAGCCATCGTAGACAAGTCTAACCTGCGTTGTCTGAATGAGCTGAAAGCGGAGAGAGGCTATTCTGTGGGCAAGAGCAATGAGCACCCGTACAATAATTTCCATTCAGGCAACTTCATGGCTAAAAGTCAGGTTGTGCTCGACAACCCTTTTCGTGAGAACATAAAGACCTACGGCTATGAGGACACCCTTTTCGGAAAAGGCTTGGCCGAAAGGCGAGTGAGCATAGTTCACATAGACAATCCATTGCTTTTCGTGAGGTTTGAGACCAATGAGCGTTTTCTTGAAAAGACAGAAGAGGCCATGCGCACACTTTATGATTACAGGAAAGAACTGAAAGGCTACTCCGCCCTACTTCACCTTGTGGACAGTCTGCGACGTCATCATCTATTGTGGATAACAGTGTGGATAACTCGGTTGACAAATGCAGTCGTAAGACGCAGGCTCATGGGCAAACACCCAAGCCTGTTTCTATACAATGTTTTCAGAGTGTGCTGTCTTTCAAATAATTATATGGATAAAAAGTAACAATATTCAGCAAATGAATGAAATAGAAGAAAAGGAAGAACAGATATTAATAAGCATAACGGGTCAAGATCGTCCTGGTCTCACTGTATCGGTCATGTCAATCTTGGCCAAGTATGGTGCCCAAGTGCTCGACATAGGCCAGGCGGACATCCACTCAACCTTGTCGCTCGGCATACTGATGCGTCTTGACGGCATGCACTCGTGGCAAGTGATGAAGGAATTGCTGTTCAAGGCCACGGAGCTGGGCGTGAACATAGACTTTTCCCCAATCAGCGACGATGAGTATGAGAGTTGGGTAAACCACCAGGGCAAGAACCGATACATACTCACCCTCATAGGCCGTTCACTCTCGGCGCGACAGATAGAGGCCACCACGAAGATAATAGCAGAGCAAGGCCTTAACATAGATTCCATCTTGCGTCTCACGGGCCGGATGAGCATCAAGCATCCTGAGCGAAACGTCAGGGCGTGCATAGAGTTCTCGCTGCGAGGCAACCCTTCCGACACGGCGGCCATGCAGAAAGAGCTGATGAACATGTCGCAGGAGATGGCGGTGGACTTCTCGTTCCAGCACGATGACATGTATCGCAGGATGAGGAGGCTGATATGTTTCGACATGGACTCCACGCTAATACAGACCGAGTGCATCGATGAACTGGCCAAGCGTGCCGGCGTAGGCGACAAGGTGAGTGAGATCACGGCGCGTGCCATGCGTGGCGAGATAGACTTCAAGGAGAGTTTCAAGGAGCGCGTGGCATTGCTGAAAGGTCTCGACGCGAGCGTGATGAAAGACATAGCCGAAAGCCTGCCTATCACGGAAGGCACAGACAGGCTGATGAGCGTGCTGAAGACTTGTGGGTACAAGATAGCCATCCTGAGCGGAGGTTTCACCTATTTCGGTGAATACTTGCGGAAGAAATATGGCATCGACTACGTTTACGCCAACGAATTGGAAATAGGCGACGACGGCAAGTTGACGGGCCGTTATGTAGGCGACATCGTTGACGGGCAGCGCAAGGCAGAGCTTCTGAAGCTAATAGCTCAGGTGGAAAGGGTGAACCTCGCCCAGACCATTGCCGTGGGTGATGGCGCCAACGACCTGCCCATGATTGGGGAGGCAGGACTTGGCATAGCCTTCCACGCCAAGCCTCGCGTGGCGGCCAACGCCCAGCAGAGCATCAACACCATGGGAATAGACGGCATACTCTATTTCCTTGGTTTCAAGGACAGCTACCTTGGCGAGCAAGGCAAGCTGTAGCCTTTTTCGTATGAAGAAGAAATAGATGAAAGCAAGAATGGCAATGACATGTCAAAGTAGGTTATGTCATAGCGTGATTGAAATAATTCGTTCCAGGTGTCAGTGGTGTACATGTTGTATATGAACGTTACGGCCACGAGAGTAATCATAGCCAATGCTATATTACACATAAGCAGCCTGTAATTGCCTTTCCAAGAGAGGGATAAGTAAAAATAAACAGGGATAAGCAGCAGTATTATAATCATGCTGCCTTGCCTTGTTTGTAATATAAACGGATTGTATTGGAAGAAGAATAGCATTTCCCCGTTCCAAAACATGAATGGAATGAAGGTTATGATAAATATGCATAGGATGTAGACGGGGAACAGTATTTGTTTCCATTTGCTAAATTTGCTGTAAATAGGGAAAATATAGATAAAAAACGGTATAGCTGTGGATAAACGCGTGCTAAGGAAAAGCCCAATTACAAAAGCCGTTTTTTTCCAGTGTTTCTCTATATTAGCCGAATTGAAATACAGATAATTCACAAAACTTGCCAATAAAAGAAAATTGCTTATCAAGTCGCTTCTTACTATGCATTCGTACATTATGGCAGGCGAAAGCAATATCAAAAGGCACATGCAAGACAATTGCTTGGCAGTGAAGTTTTTCCATACGGACGCGAAGAATATGCCCAATGAAAAGAAAAACGAAAGTCCTACGTTTCCGAGCAGGTAGAATGGAATGTGGAAAAACTGCCATATTGGAAAAGGTGAGCCATAACCACCCAAATGAGTTTGGGCAGCGTATGGGTATATGCCGTGAAAAAGGTTGTGAAGAAAGTTATGAATGGCTGACCATCGGTCCACTTTCAACTGATATGGATCTATTAGATTTTGCCCAATGGCAAGCAGTATGATGTAAGATAAGATTAAAAACAGTAATTTCGATTTTTTCTTGAATTTGACATGTTGTAGGATAAAGAGTGCTATGCAAACAGAAATGGTGTAGGTGATTGCTACCACGATAGACAGCTTATGGCTTACCCTTGCGGAGTATTTGACAATAAACATCACATTTATTATCAAATAAATGATAAGAGAAGCCACTAATTTACGACTGCTATTTTGCATATCACTCCTTTCTCACCTTCACTTGTCGCTATTTCTACCATGTAAACTCCACTTGTCACACGCCGTCCGTTGCGGTCAAGGCCGTACCATTTGTATTGTCCGTTCTCGGCAGTTCCCTCGTTGACCAATGAGCCATTGCTGGTCACGATTTTTACTGAAGCTCCATTTTGGATGCCAGTTATAGTTATTGCCCCTGCGTAACCTGGGCGTACCGGATTGGGATAAGCCCATACGTTATCCTTGGTCATGCCATTGCTATTGTCGGTAAAGTGGCTGGTATAGGAGCATAATCCCCTATCTGTGCCAATGTACATTTCGCCTGTTGACTTATTAAATGCAAGAGATAAAATGTTGTCAGATAGAAGCTTGCTGTTGTCTTTGGTGAAATGCGCCAGTGTGGTTATGTTGTCAGAGTCTATGACATAAAGTCCGTTGGCAGTGGTGCCAAACCATTTGCGATTGCTGTTGTCTATATAGATGCAGCGAGTGCTGACTCCTGACAAAAGATAGTCGGCATAGTTTGTACCGTCGTTGCGAGGTACTTTCACTTGCGTATATATGGGTAACGACGCGTCCATTTGATCAGTTGTAAGCATGAATGGCCCTTGGTCTGTGCCTACCCATATATTATGGTCTTTGTCTTCAACTATGCAATAAACGTTGAATAAATCACTTATTTGTGTGCCATCCTGATTGATGAAAGGTGCTACAAAGTCGGTAAGTTTATTGTTGTCATTTTGATATACATAGAATGAAGGCTTTTGCCAGTTACAGTTGACAAACCACATCAAGCCACGACTGTCAATGATTGGCGCGCTAAGCATGGCGAGACCCTTGAGGTCTTGCTGGAAGAATGGCTGCCATTTTTTTTCTGCCGTATATTGCAGTATGTTTTGTTCATTGTTCATGGAATTGAGTATCCATAGGTCACCATTTTCATCGTATTTGAGCCCATTTACAAAGACATAGCTTTTATTATCGCTGAACGTAGGCCTGAGAAGACTGTTGTCGTAGGAATAGTGATTGGTGAAAATACCATTGTTGAACTCGTATAATCCGTTTATGGCTCCTGCGAAGACGTGTCCGTCGTCTTTTGGATCAATTTCAAGACAACCTACGTCTTTGTATGGAATGCCGGTTTGACTGGTTATATTGTCTTGAAAGATTTCCCATTTCCCATTGTCCAATACTTGTATGTATCCAGGATAATTCAAATCGCTAATGACATTATATCCTCCTCCGCAACTATATAGCTTCCCTTTGTGCATCTTCAAGAACCCGAAGTGGTTGTATTTTGGCCCATCGGGTTTGACCTTGTTTACGGTGGCGAGCAAGTCTGCGTCCATGGTCTTGGGTCGTGCCGTGAAGTTGCCTATGCGGG
>DJQL01000063.1:2187-8117 GCA_002437565.1 Prevotella sp. UBA6387 | reverse complement strand
GGCAATGGACATGGCGTTGTCTCGCCTCGCATCTATTTCCACGCTGATGCGCAACGGCATGGACGGTATCCGGCAACTCGGTGACGCTCACAGACCATCAGAAGGAGCTCATCAAGACAGGAGACGAATACACCAAGGCGAAAACCCTAGCACAGGCAATAACCGACAACGTGGGCAACATGAACGCCGAACTCGCCAAGACGGATGCTGGGCAGGTGAAGAAGGCTCAGATGGCGTTCGCGAGCCTCCAGACTGCATCGGAAAGGCCATTGCGCCATACCAGGAGTTCATCAACATGTTCGGGCAGTTGGGGGGTGCGGTCAGCGGCGTGGGACAGGCTGAGGGCTTCTTCGTGAGAAACACCAAGGCCGTGCAGGACGCGATGTTCGCAAGGGCAGAAGCGGCCGAGGCGGAAATGCGCAAGGCTCTGGAGGCAGAGAGCAAGGTGAACTGCGACCGCTATCCCCTTAAATGCATTGATACCAACCACTTGCACACCCGTCTTTTCGTAACTCCCTGACTATAAACGCAAAAAAAGGAAGCCTCAGGAGACTTCCTTTTTGTAAAAAGTGATTCGCATGGGGTTCGAACCCATGACCCCAACATTAAAAGTGTTGTGCTCTACCAACTGAGCTAGCGAATCTACGCTTTGCTTTATGTTTTAAAGCGAGTGCAAAGGTACATACTTTATTTTTAATAACCAAATATTAGAAATGTTTTTTTATGAAAGGCTTGAAATTATGGCGTAAACCTATGTTGCGGACAGATAATCAGCTACCTGTGACCACTGCGCAATAGAGGTTAAAAACTTAGTGTCGCTGGACGACGTGATGTTTAGCTTTAGAGAGTAGCTTGTTAGCATTTTCAATATTTGACTTGGAATTTACGCTTTTGATGTCAAACGGTATTATAAATAAAGATAAAGTGGAACATATTGAAAAATCAATATGCTCCACTTTGTAGTTGCGGAGGCAGGATTCGAACGTGCGACCTCCAGGTTATGAGCCTGGCGAGCTACCAACTGCTCCACTCCGCGATATTAAATCTTTATTGCTAATCCGTTCCCGAATTGCGAATGCAAAGGTACGGTGAAATTCTTAAAGTGCAAAATATTTTGGAGAAAAATATTTCGAAATTTGATATTCTTGATAAATATCAAGATTTTATGCCGGGTTAGCTACAAGGAATTATGAGTACACAGGTCGAACCTTTGGATAATGTACATGCTGTTTGCAGAAGGTTGGGGGCTTTAGTGAAATTCTCATGCAACAGTAATTATCATGTGCGGCTATGATGGATTTTATGTCATATTGCAATGAGGCATGGTTTTTATGTTATTCGCTTTGAAGTTGTAATATGACACGAAAAATGCAGTAAATATATCATTTGTTAAGCTGTTTGCTTGTATTTTATGCTAAATGGTAACAATTGCTTAATTTTTAGAATGAAATGCTATGTATATTATCTTTTCTATGTCATAATGTTATACCTTTGCGTTTAAAATAATCATAATGATACTGTATAATAAAAAATAGCATCGTTTTGATAGCTAAAAAGACGTATAACATTAACAAAAGAGGTTACAATGAAAAAAATTGAGGCAATCATCCGCAAGACAAAGTTTGAGGACGTGAAAGAAGCATTGCTTGCCGCTGACATTGAATGGTTTTCTTACTATGACGTAAGGGGAGAGGGCAAGATGAGACAAGCTCGTATCTATCGTGGTGTGATGTATGACACAAGCAGCATTGAGCGCGTGTTGATGAATGTTGTTGTTCGCGACAAGAACGTGGAGAAGACCATCAAGGCCATTCAAGACGCTGCACGTACGGGCGAGATAGGTGATGGACGTATCTTCGTTATACCAGTAGAGGATACAGTTAGAATACGCACTGGTGAGCGTGGCGACATAGCTCTTTACAACGCTGAGCAAGAAAAATAATGTATGTTTTTCATCTTAAAGAGTAAAAGATTATGAGTGTACAGGATTTAGGAATATCAATAAACACCGTTTGGATGCTATTGGCGGCAATGTTGGTGTTTTTCATGCAACCAGGCTTTGCGCTTTGCGAGGCAGGCTTCACACGCAGTAAGAATACCGCAAACATCTTGTTCAAGAATTTTGTCGATTTCATGATAGGCTCCGTACTGTTTTGGCTCGTGGGGTTTGGGTTTATGTTCGGCAGCGATGGTCATGGCTTTATTGGCATGCCCAATTTTGGTGACCTTTCTTTTTATAACAATGCGTCAGGCCTGCCCACGGAGGGCTTCCTTATATTCGAGACCGTGTTCTGCGCTACGAGCGCCACTATCGTGTCTGGCGCCATGGCAGAGCGCACTAAGTTCTCTATGTATTGTGTATATTCGTTTTTCATCTCGTTGATAATCTACCCCGTCGAAGGTCACTGGACATGGGGTGGAGGATGGCTTTGCGACAGCGATGCTACATCGTTCATGATGCGCACGTTTGGCTTTACGTTTCACGACTTCGCAGGCTCGGCCATAGTGCACAGTGTTGGAGGCGTGCTCGCCCTGCTTGGAGCCATTTGTCTTGGCCCTCGCATTGGCAAGTATCGCAACGGCAAGAGCAACGCCATACCTGGCCATAATCTCATGGCTGCTGCCCTTGGCGTGTTTATCCTGTGGTTTGGTTGGTTCGGATTCAACCCAGGCTCCCAGCTCGCCGCTTCTGGTGAGGTAAACCGTGTGGCGATAAGCCACGTGTTCCTGACGACCAACCTTGCTGCTGTTTGTGGCGGTCTTGGCACCATGTTCACATCATGGATAAAATATGGCAAGCCATCGTTCTCCTTGACTCTTAATGGCATCCTTGCTGGTTTGGTGGCGATAACCGCCGGCTGCGACTTGGTGAGTCCGCTTGGCGCGGCAATCATAGGTCTTTTAGCAGGCATAATACTCGTGTTCTCCATTGAGTTCATTGACACAAGGCTTCACATTGATGATCCAGTGGGCGCAAGTTCTGTGCATGGTGTCTCCGGCATCTTCGGCACATTGATGACTGGCCTCTTCGCCGTTGACGGCGGTGCCTTGTATGGTGGAGGGCTCAACTTCCTTGGAGCGCAATGTTTCGGCATCCTCGTCATCGACGCTTGGGCCGCAGCCACGGGCTTTGTGCTCTTCTGGGGCATCAATAAACTTTGTGGATTGCGTGTTGACAAGCGCATAGAGGAAGAAGGTCTCGACATATATGAGCATGGCGAGAGTTGCTATAACTAACGGTTTCCCTGATTTCCACTATTGGCAGCTGGCATCTTTTTGCCAGCTGTTTTTGTTAGTGCCAAATTTAGGGTACTTATAGAGTGTGGCATGATGACATACGAAAAAAAGCCGTCCAGTGCTCAACTGGACGGCTCCACATATCTTAGTGATTATGTGTGTCTTTGGTATTACTTCAGCTCAGCGAAGTACTTGATTGTACGAACCATCTGAGAAGTGTAAGAGTTCTCATTGTCGTACCAGCTCACGACCTGCACCTCATAAGTGTCGTCGTCGATCTTCACTACCATTGTCTGAGTAGCGTCGAAGAGTGAGCCGTAACGCATGCCGAGGATATCAGAAGAGACAATCTCCTCGTCGTTGTAGCCGAAGCTCTCGTTTGCGTGAGCCTTCATGGCCTCGTTGATCTTCTCAACAGTTACGTCCTTACCCTTGACAACAGCGTAAAGCAGAGTTGTAGAGCCATCTGGCACTGGCACACGCTGTGCGGCACCGATGAGCTTGCCGTTCAGCTCAGGAAGAACAAGGCCGATAGCCTTTGCTGCGCCTGAAGAAGCAGGAGTGATGTTGCAAGCACCTGCGCGGCTGCGACGGAGGTTACCCTTGCGCTGAGGACCGTCGAGAATCATCTGGTCGCCAGTGTAAGCGTGGATGGTCTGCATGATACCAGTCTGGATAGGATAAACGTCGTTCAGAGCCTGTGCCATAGGAGCCAAGCAGTTTGTTGTGCAAGAAGCTGCGCTGATGATCTTGTCGTCAGTTGTCAGGTTCTTGTGGTTAACGTTGAAGACGATTGTCTTCAGGTCGTTGCCAGCAGGAGCAGAGATAACAACCTTCTTTGCGCCAGCTTTCAGGTGAGCCTCGCTCTTTGCCTTTGATGTATAGAAACCTGTGCACTCGAGAACCACGTCAACATCGAGCTCGCCCCAAGGCAGATCAGCTGCGTTTGGCTTAGCATAGATAGTGATTTCCTTGCCGTCCACAGTGATAGAACCAGGAACAGTTACAGTGCGACCGTCCTCAGCATACTGAGCGTCCTTGTACTCTACGGTGTGCTGCTTCTCGCCACCGATGATGCCCTGATAGCCACCGTGTGTGGTGTCATATTTCAGGAGCTGAGCCAGCATCTTAGGGCTGGTCAAGTCGTTGATAGCGACAACCTCATAACCAGGGGCTGCGAACATCTGGCGGAAAGCCAGACGGCCGATACGGCCGAAACCATTGATAGCTACTTTTACGTTTGCCATTTTACTTTTTGTTTATAAAGGTTACAAAAATATATTTCCTAAAGAATTTTTCCCTTTTTACGGTTGCAAAGATACAATATATTTTCTAATTTTGCCGATGAATTGAGTATTAAATTATATAAAAAAGCAGAATCTTTCAATAAAAAGCGGTTGAGGCGCTGACATTTAGCGTGCCATGTTTACGTATGTAATATCCACTTAGCAATTGGGGTTTGCTTACACATTATAATATATATTGCGGTAATAAACAGGGCGACATAATCATTAATTAAAAATATCATGGGAAAATTCTTTGAGGAGTTCAAGGCATTTGCCGTCAAGGGCAATGCCGTAGACATGGCGGTCGGTGTAATCATTGGCGGCGCATTTGGCAAAATCGTGAGCAGCATAGTGGACGACATCATCATGCCGCCTATTGGTTGGCTCATCGGTGGCGTTAACTTCTCCGACCTTAAGGTCACGTTGCCCACCGTGGAGATTCCAGGAGTTGAGAAAATGGCCGCGGCCACGATAAACTATGGCAACTTCATCCAGACCCTCCTCGATTTCGTCATCATCGCATTCTGCGTGTTCCTGTTGGTGAAGGGCATCAATAGTTTGGCGCGCAAGAAGAAGGAAGAACCCGTGAAGGCTCCAGAGCCGAGCAACGAGGAGAAGCTTCTCGCGGAGATAAGAGACCTGCTGAAGGAGAAGGACGCGAAACTTTAAGCCTGTGGCATGAAACGCGCCGAGGGGCACGCTGAGGTCACTTGCGGATGTAGTCTTTCGACACCAAGTCGTAGTAGAGCGATTCCAGTTCTCCGAGGGTGAGCCTCTCCACGCTGTGCTCAATGGTGCGTATCAGTTCGTCGCGTCTGGTATCGTTGTCGCTGTCAAACGACGTGAAAACTTTTGTCATGGTATTTCTTTTTTGTTTGAAGCATTATCGGTTTGCCATGCAAAGTTACAACAAAAAAGGATTATCAAAAGCCTTTCGGCCTTGATACGTCTTTTTCCTGAAAAATATCGCGGTGCGGACACAATAAACATTACATGATTCAAGTTATATAACATTAGCGTTATAGTACATAAAAAACAACATACAATGAAAACAAGTCTTTATCCTTTTCTTTTTGACCCCAATCTTCACGAGACCATTTGGGGTGGTGATCGTCTCTGCCCATTCAAGGGACTGACCCCACACGAGAACCCAGTGGGCGAGAGTTGGGAGGTAAGTGCCGTCCCGTCGAGCCCAGACACCATCAGCAATGGCGCGGAAAAAGGCAAAGACCTCATCTCTGTCATCGACGCCGCCCCGGAGGCCATCCTTGGCAAGGCCGTGAGCAAGCAATATAATGGCAAGATGCCTTTGCTCGTCAAGTTCATCGATGCGAAGAAGGACCTGAGCATACAGGTTCACCCCAACGATGAGATGGCAAAGCGCGTGCATGGCAAGATGGGCAAGAC
>DJQL01000063.1:726-2072 GCA_002437565.1 Prevotella sp. UBA6387 | reverse complement strand
GACGTGCTGGCGCGCCACGAGGTCAAGGCCGGTGACGTGTTCTATATCCCGGCTGGCAGGGTCCACGCCATTTGCAGCGGCATCATGCTAGCCGAGATTCAGCAGTCGTCTGACCTCACTTATCGCATCTACGACTACAATCGCCCAGGTCTTGACGGCAAGCCTCGCGAACTGCACACCGAGCTTGCGGCAGAGGCTCTCGACTTCAACGTGGCGGACTCTTACAGCTCCGAATACTCACACGAGGCAAACACGCCAAACGTAATCCTCGACACCAAGTATTTCTGCGTGAGGGTGAGCGACCTCGACAAGCAGCATCATTACGACATGAAAGGCTTTGACAGCTTCGTTGTCTGCATGTGCCTGAAGGGAGACTGCAAAATCAAGGTCAACGAAACTGGCGATGAGCTTGTGCTCAAGGAGGGTTACAGCTGCATGATTCCAGCGGCCATCGCCGACTACGACATCACGCCGGTAGGAGAGAAGACTCAAGTCCTCGATGCCTTTATCGACAACACCATCAAGTAGACCCGCAGGTCGCCTTATTGAATAAAAAGAGGGTGCGTTTTTGCAATATACACATTGCAAAAACGCACCCTTAGCATATGGCGTTGGCTTTACGCTTGAATCGCGATGCGATTCAAGCGTAAAGCCAACGCCATTCAAGTGTAAAGCCGATGCGATTCAAGCGTGAAGCCGACGGGCTTTTTTATCGTCTTTTATTTTTGTTGAAGAGATATGTTTTTGTTACCTTTGTGGCGTGAAGTGATGCCATGGTTTAGGCTTGTCACATTTTATAGTTAGGACAATTTAATGATTATTAAAACATGGATTTCAAGGAATTAGCAACAAAACGTTTTTCGGCGCGCAGGTACACTGCCGAGCCTGTCAGCAAGGCTGATATAGACTACATGATGGAATGTGCGCGGCTGGCACCGTCGGCCCACAACTATCAGCCATGGAAGTTCTTGTTGATAACGTCGGACGAGGGCAAGGCAAAGGTGAGGCAGTGTTATGACCGCCCATGGTTCCAACAGGCACAGGTTTATGTGTTGGCAATGAAAAACACGTCGGAATGTTGGGTTCGCCCCGATGACCACAAGGCTCATGGCGACATAGACCTCGGCATCGCCATAGAGCATCTCGTGCTTGCAGCTGCTGATCGCGGTCTCGGCACTTGTTGGGTCGCCAACTATGATGTTGAGGCTGTCAAGCGCCTGTTCCCAAGGGAAGGGTATGAGGCAGTGGCAATCATTCCAATTGGGCACGTGGCTCCCGACTGTCCTTGCCCAAAGAAGGTGCGCAAGGACTTGTCGGAGATAGTGGAAGAGGTCTGACGAGCCTTA
>DJQL01000063.1:0-665 GCA_002437565.1 Prevotella sp. UBA6387 | reverse complement strand
ACGCAGACGCTGCAAGCCATGGTGGCAATGGCCATGGGCCAGGTCTCGGCAAAGGTGTATTGCCTTGTCTTGATGAGCCACATATAGAACGCGTACATCAAGGGATAATGCACGACATATAGCGGGTAGGAAATGTCGCCAAGGAAACGGCATATCCTTGTCGAAGTCTTGTCGGTGGTCTTGCCAGACGCCGCAAGCCAAACTATGGCAGGGAAGATGACGATGACGCATGCCGATTCGAACACTCCGTTGAGGCTCAACTGGCTGTCGCAATAGATATAAGGCACGTGGAAGAGCAGCAACAGGGCGATGGCACCTGTCCAGAACGCTCCGCGCGCGTTTTTCAAAGGCTTGAACACCCTCGACATAAGAAGGCCGATGGTGAATGGGCAAAGCATGCGCAGCAGCCCCCCAAGGAGGTTTGTCGTGTCCAAAGTCCATCCGACCCCTATTGAGCCATAGCCAGCCTGGTCGGTGACGGCAAACCAGGCCAACGCCAAGCACAGCAGGGCGGATACGCACGCCAAGACGCGCGTGGGCAACCGGCGCATGATGAATGCGTAGATGATGTTGCCGATATACTCGAAGAAGAGCGACCAGCAAGGACCGTTGAGCGGAAACATCTCGCCATTGCCTCGCACGTCGCGCGGCATGCCTGGCAACGC
>DJQL01000132.1:2499-7630 GCA_002437565.1 Prevotella sp. UBA6387 | reverse complement strand
GGCAACTCGTCGATGACGCTCACGTCGAGGTCACCATACAGGGTCATGGCAAGGGTGCGCGGGATGGGCGTCGCGGTCATCACCAAGATATGCGGTGGCCGCTCGCTTTTCTTCCACAGTCTTGCCCGTTGCGCCACCCCGAACCTGTGCTGCTCGTCTATCACGGCAAGTCCGAGTCGTTTGAACACCACGTTGTCTTCTATGAGCGCATGTGTCCCCACTATTATGTTGATTGTGCCGTCGGCGAGGGCATTGAGCACTTCCGTCCGCCTCTTGCCTTTCACTATTCCCGTGAGAAGTTCCACCTTGATGTCCATGCCTTGCAGAAATTCTGTGATGGTATGCAAGTGTTGCTCCGCCAAGATTTCGGTCGGTGCCATTATGCAAGCCTGGAATCCGTTGCCTATGGCTATGAGCATTGCCATGAGCGCGACAAGGGTCTTTCCAGAGCCCACGTCGCCTTGCAACAGTCGGTTCATCTGAATGCCCGACCGCATGTCGTCGTGAATCTCATGTACTACTCGTTTCTGGGCGTTGGTCAATTCAAAAGGTAGGTTGTTCTTGTAAAAGATATTGAGTGGCATTCCTACGCGAGTGAACGCGAAACCACGGTATTTATGTCGTTGCTCCGCGGCATAGCGCAAGATGTTGAGTTGCACATAAAACAGCTCCTCGAATTTCAGTCGTTCTTGGGCTTGCTGCACGTCGCGCAACGACTGTGGGTAGTGTATCTTCCTCAAGGCTTCATCTCTTGAGATGAGATGCAGCCTCCTGATTTGGTCTTCGAGTAGCGTCTCGGGAATGGAACCCTGTGGGATGCGCGCCACCAGCGCCTTGGTCATCTTCTCCATGGCCCTCGACGTGACGCCACGGTCTTTCATGGTTTGGGTGGTGACATAGTAGGGTTGCATTCCCATTGTCGAGAGCTGGAGGTTGGAGGCCTTCTCCATGTCGGGGTGGGCAAACTGGTATCGCCCGTTGTAGGGTTGAGGCTTGCCGAAGACTACATACTCTACCCCTGGCTTATAGTTGTCGTAGACCCAGTTCTTTCCGCCAAACCACACGAGGTCAACCACGTCTCTCCCATCAGAGAAGTGAGCCACGATGCGTTTCTTTCGTCCTTCCCCAAACTCCTCAAAGCCTTGTATGGCCCCTTTGATTTGCACCAATGGCATATCGCCGCTGAGCTCGCGGATGGGATAGACCTTTGACCTGTCTACATATTTATATGGGTAATACTCTATCAAGTCACCCCAAGTCTTGACGTTGAGTTGACTTACCAATATCTCCTTGCGTTTTGGCCCAACGCCGGGGAGATACATGATGTCTTGATCGAATATGCTGTTCAATAATCTGAATTAGCCAATACCTCCGCCACTTTAAGGTCGAATGGCGTGGTGATTTTTATGTTTTCCTTGTTTCCGTCCACCGTGTTTATGCTTACCCCGAGGCTCTCCACCACCGAGGCGTCATCGGTGAACGTCTTTCGGTCTGGCTGGTTGAAGGCTTGCTTGGCGAGAGCGATGTCGAAGACCTGAGGTGTCTGCACCGCCCTGTAGAGCGAGCGATCCACCGTGAATGTCCTTGTGGTGCGCGAATCAACGTGCCGCAAGGTATCGGTGACGGGCACCACTGGCACGGCGGTGTACTCCTCCCGCGCCATCTCATAGCAGCTGGCTATCACCTTGTTTGACACGAACGGCCTCACTCCGTCGTGGAAGCCCACCACGCCGTCCTCACCGTCTGGGATAAGCGCGAGCCCATTCCTTGAGCTCTCAAAACGTGTGGCCCCACCATCGGCCACACTATGTGGGATGGAAAACTCATGCTTCTCGCACAACGATCTCCATACGGCTTGTTGATTCTTGGGCAGCACCACGATGATACCGAGGGCGTGGTCGTAGTCGTAAAAGCGTTCTATCGTGCGCATCAGTACAGGCTTGTCGCCAATGCAGAGAAACTGCTTGGGAACGTCTGTGCCCATCCTCGTGCCCTTTCCGCCGGCGACAATTATTATGTAGTCCATGCTCTTAGTCCTTGGCTTGTTTGTCCTTGGCTTTAAGCCATGAGGTGAGCGTACTGCATTTTCTTCTTGAGGTCTTCCACCGCGCCCTTTGGTATGAAGTAGCCCAATATGTGGTATGCGTAGGGCAATGTGGCGGCCGGGCCTTCCCCAGTGGTCACGAGGCCGTCTTCCTCGAAGAGGTTGGCGGTATATGTGGCGTTGGGCAGGTACTTCTCGAATCCCGGCGAGCATGTGGCGCACTTGCCATCGAGCACGCCTATCGAGGCGAGCACCATTGGCGCGGCGCAAATGGCGGCCACGCGCTTGCCGGCGTCGTATTGGGCTCTCATGGCCTTGCGCACCCCTTCGTGAGCGTTTAGGTTGGTTGCTCCTGGCATACCCCCAGGAAGCATCAGCAGGTCGGCGTCGGTGAAATCTCCATCCTCAAACACCATGTCGGCCTTGATGGTCACGCCATGCGACGACTGCACGAACTCATTACCAGTGACGCTCACCGTCTTCACTTCCACCCCGCCGCGACGCAGGATATCCACAGGAGCCAACGCCTCTATCTCCTCGAAACCGTTGGCCAAAAACTCATATACCTTTGCCATAATTCTTTTTGTTGTTATAGTCTGCCTTATATTACTTGTATCTTACAAAGATACGAGAAAAAACCGAGGAAAGGCTGTCGCAAGTGGCTTTTAACAAACATTCACCGACCCGTGGCCATTATTTTCATCTTTTTCTCTGGATAAGGAGGATAAAATCCGTATCTTTGTTGCTCTGATAATTGGAATGATGCAAGACAAGAAATTGAGTTTCGCCATTTTCGGCAATGAGTACCAGGCTGGCAAGAGCGTGGGAATAGAGCAGGTGTTGTCTTCCCTATACGAGTGCGACTCTGAGATATACGTGGATCGTCCGTTCTACGAGTATCTCTCGCGTGAGCTGAATGTCGATGTCAAGGCCGCCGGGGTGTTCGATGGCTACAACTTTGATGTAGACTATGCCATCTCCATTGGGGGCGACGGCACGTTTCTCAAGGCCGCCAACAGGGTGCTGGCCAAAGGCACGCCTGTCATCGGTGTCAACACGGGCCGCCTGGGATTCCTTGCCGAGGTGTTGCCCACGGAATTCAAGGAGGCGCTTGCCGAGATGTATGGCGGCACGTGCAAGATAGAGAAGCACACGGTCATCCAGGTGAATGTCAACCCTTGCGACACCACTGGTTCTCTCCCCATTGAGGGCAGTCCTTATGCCCTCAACGACATTGCCATTCTCAAGCGCGACAGTGCCTCGATGATAACCATCCGCGCTTATGTCAACGACGATTTCCTCGTTACCTATCAGGCCGACGGCCTCATAGTCTCCACGCCCACTGGTTCCACGGCCTACAGCCTTAGCAATGGCGGCCCAATCATAGTGCCCAACAGTGGCAGCATCTGCCTCACCCCCGTGGCTCCGCATAGTCTTAACATACGCCCTATCGTGCTCAACGACACCACCGTGATCCGTCTTGCCGTGGAGAGTAGAAACCACAATTTCCTCATGGCCGTGGACGGAAGGTCGGAGAAGCTCTACGAGGGCACTGAGCTGATAATAAAAAAGGCTCCTTATGTAGTCAACGTCGTCAAGCTGCGCTCGAAGCGCTATTTCGCCTTGTTGAGGGAAAAGCTCATGTGGGGAGCCGACCAACGGGGATAATATTGTTTAGTTGGGAGCTATCATGTCTGGACTCTTCAATAAGGCTTTCAAGCCGCGCGATTCCAAGTACAATGCCTTGGACATTCTTCACTGGCTTTGGCATGCCTGGCGTGGCAACCGCTTGCAGGCGTGCCTCAATGCCGCGATTGGCTTGCTGTCTGTCGTGGTGTCGCTTGCACAAGTCACCGCCGTGCGCCATGCCATCGACGTGGCGAGTGGCGCACAGCGTGGAAATCTCTATTGGGCCGTGGCCGTAATGGGCATATTGATTCTTTGCGACTTCTTGCTGAGCATCAGCAGCACGTGGGTGCAAAACATTCTCGGCATACGCGCGCAGAACCGCATGCAGCAGCGCATGCTCGACCGCATTCTTCGCTCGCAGTGGCACGGCAGGGAGCATTACCATTCGGGCGACGTGCTCAACCGCCTGGAATTTGACGTGGCCAACGTCGTGAGTTTCCTCACCCAGACCATTCCGAGCACGTTGTCGGTGATTGCCATGTTTGTCGGAGCGTTTTGCTATCTCTTCTCCATGGACGCGGTGCTGGCACTCATCACCGTGGCCATCATCCCCGTGTTCGTGGGGCTCAGCAAGGTCTATGTCAACCGCATGCGCAAGCTGACCAAGGACGTGCGCGCGGAAGACTCTCGCGTGCAGAGCGCGCTTCAGGAGACCATTCAGCACCGCATGCTCATCAAGACATTGGAGAGCGAGACAGTGATGGTGAACCGCCTGGAGCGCACGCAAGGCGCGTTGAGGCATAAGGTGGTGAAGCGCACGGCATTCTCTGTCTTCAGCAACACCATCCTGAACCTGGGCTTCGCCTTGGGTTACCTCGTGGCTTTCCTGTGGGCTGCCGTGCGCATGTCGGCAAACTCGCTGAGCTTTGGCGGCATGACGGCTTTTCTACAACTCGTCAACCGCATCCAGAGTCCGGCCAGAAGCCTTACTCGCCTCGTGCCGGCGTTCGTCTCAGTGTTCACGGCGGCTGAGCGGCTCATGGAGCTTGAGGAGAGCCCTCTCGACGAGCAGGGCGAGCCCATAGCTTTCAAGGCTCCGACGGGCATCAGGCTTGAGCACGTATCATGCGCCTATGATGATGGCGTGGAGGTGCTCCGCGACATAAGTTTCGATTTCAAGCCTGGCACGTGCACGGCCGTCCTCGGCGAGACAGGCGCAGGAAAAACCACGCTCATACGCGTCATCCTCGGGCTCATGGCACCCAAAGGCGGAAAGGCGGAAATATACCAGGGCGAGGCTGCGTCCTACCCCATTGGCAATGGAGGGGTTAGGCTGTCTCCTCTCACTCGCTGCAACCTCGCCTATGTGCCGCAAGGCAACACGTTGCTCAGCGGCACCGTGCGCGACAACCTGCGGCTGGGCCGTCTATCGGCCACCGACGAGGAAATGAGGGAGGC
>DJQL01000132.1:0-2396 GCA_002437565.1 Prevotella sp. UBA6387 | reverse complement strand
CAGCGCATAGCCATAGCTCGCGCCTTGCTTCGCGATTGTCCAGTGCTGCTGCTCGACGAGGCGACATCGGCACTTGACCCCGACACCGAACGCCAACTGCTGTCGAACATTCTCTCCGGCAAGCGGCGCACGGTAATCTTCATAACCCACCGCCTTGCCGTAAAAGACTATTGTGACCAGACGCTCACGATAGAGAAGATACGATGATTACTTTTTTCTATTGCCAAGTCCAAACGTCATTCCAGTATAGTCAAGGCTACTGGTCTTGGCCTCGATGAAATAGCAAATTTGTAATAATGTCTATATGCCAAAGATATTGCGCACGACCATCCAAACAAGGAACGTGACAATGTAGAACCAGACTAAATACTTGTTCTCGATTACATTTCCAAGCCATGCCTTGGCCTTGCCACTCAGCATCCATCGCTGGACCACGAAAAGGAATGCGTAGGGGCCAGCGTAGACCAAGAAATAGTTGCAACGCAGGGCTTCTGCCAAGTGGCCGTGAAGGAGGGCATGGATAGCCCTTTGTCCTCCACACCCAGGGCATTGAAGTCCTGTAATCATCTTGAAAGGACACTTCGGCATCCACAAATAATCGGCAGGATTAAAACAATAAAGCACTGCCAACCCTATCAGTAATACCGAAACCGCCAATAGCCGCTGCCTCGTCATCAGCCTTGCGACAAGGCAGACGCCCCGTAGACCAGCAAGTAGATTATCTGGCATACCAAGCCGACGCATACGCCTATCACGCTCCACTTCTTGGCGTCATCGGCAGCCTTTTGAGCGAGTTCATACTGGCGCAAGGCAAAATACTCGTTCACCTTGGAGGCCTTGACTATGGCAATGATACCAAGTGGAAGGCAACAGCAGATGGTCGTGAAGATGGCCAACGCCATATAGTTGTTTGGCTTTATTGGCATGTTGTTCATTTCGTCCATGATGATATTATTTTAATACGTGACTACATCAATACCTGCGTGAGCTGCTCATAATTCTTCATTCGTGTCTTGCCCATGATCATGAACATGTCTACCAGCCACCAGATGTAAAAGCCGCCGCAGGTTATCAACTTGATGACCCCGAGACCTATGTCGCCGACATAGAAACGATCCACGCCAAGGTAACCGACCAAGATGCTGAGCACGAGCGATATCATGGGGTCTTTCATCTGCATGAGCACGACCTGCACCTCGCCGTAGCTCATGGTCGTGGACTGAAGCATCTCGCGAAAAGAGCCAAGGCATGATATGGGCACACGCTCGCCGTACACGGCCATAAGCTGTTCAACTTGCTGATTAGTAAGCCCGGCCTTTTTTCCTTCTTGTGTTTGATAGGCAAAAGGAATAGTGTCTTCCATATAGAGTTATAATTGTGTTTTTAATAGAGCCAATGCTCCTTTGGCAAAATTAGCGAAAATAATTGATATATTCGCAAAAAGAGGTCTTTTTTGATTGTTAAAGTCATTAATTCACAAAGCCTTGACAGTGTAAAAGACCTTTTTCATAAACGTTTCGTAATCGTTCAGTATTACAGAGCCGCCAAAGGCGTAGTCGGCATTTTTGGACAACGAAACGTTAACCTTGCCGCTCCTATAATAATGCAGATATTCATCCTTTGTTTTCAATCCTTCATTGTCTGGAATGTGAACGACATACAATAATGTTTTATTTGGCGTATGGAAAAACACATTCGCATCATCATGCGAAAGGGTCTCATATTTCACCACATTATGATCTGAAAAAGTTTCCCATCGCTTGATGTTCTTTTTACTATCATAGTAAGGCAACTTATCCAAGATGATAAACACCTGGAAATAAGGACACCTTGCCGCACGGATATTTGCGGTTTCTCCGAGCATGTTCTCAAAGTAGTTGTTGGAATTTTGCGAATAATTTTGCATTACGAACTTTACCCCAATACCAGCAATGGCTTTTGCGCCTTTCATTATGGTGATATCCACCATCTTGTCGATATAGCGGCCTTGTATATCCGCCTCACGATCATCGCCGTACCCTTGTGATATGACAGTGTATTCATCTCCGAGCTTTGTGGCTATGTCCTCTGCTATGGCACCGTGAAGAGGTTTCAACTTCCGTGTGCTCCGCGAAGTTCCCGATTTCACGAACTCCTCAAAAGAATTGGATATTACCCTCAAAAACTCTTTCTCCTTCATGTCCTTGCTTCTTTTCTAATTTTGCTTCGTTCCCAACTGATAGTTGATGTATACTTCCAAGTCCCTACTGCTGAATGTATAATAACCACCACTCTTGTATTTTTTCAATATGCTGACATAATCAATAAACTTCTGCGACTTGATGATTGAGCAGATTGTGTCATAATCCACATTTCCCAAAATGTACAAGCCACTATATACTCCACATCCCTTTTTT
>DJQL01000076.1 GCA_002437565.1 Prevotella sp. UBA6387 | reverse complement strand
TCAGGGGAACCTTTCCAATGCCAGAATATGTAGGAGCGGTGGCCAACCAAGACCTGCACGCCGACAAGGAGACCGACATGGTGATAATCATACCCTCGTCGAGAAAGCGGCTCGCGCAGGCAAGGCGGCTCGCGCAATTTCATGAGCGGCACGACGCGTTGAGCGTGAGAATAGTATCTGCCGACGAATTGTACAACGAGTTCTCCAGCGGCACGCCCGACGCCAACGCTTATCGCAGGTATGTCAAGATGCTGTACGACCGCGCGCAATCCAGCAACGACGCGCCCAAATACCTCTTGCTCTTCGGCCCATGCGTGTGGGACAACCGCATGCTAACCTCCGAATGCAAAAAACTGAATCCCGACGACTTCCTCCTGGCCTACGAAAGCGACAACTCGTTTAGTGCCATCAACTGCTATGTCGACGACGGTTTCTTCACATATCTCGACGACGGCGAGGGCACCAACCTGTCATCGTCGTCTACCAGCAAGCTCGACATGGGCGACGTGGCGGTGGGCCGACTGCCTGCCTACTCGGAGGAAGACGCCAAGGTGATGGTGGACAAAACCATTGAATATGTGGAAAACCACAACGCCGGCGACTGGGAAAACACCATCATGGTGATGGGCGACGACGGCAACGACAACATTCACATGCGCGACGCCGACGAGATGGCCACGCTCTTGCAAGCCATGCGTCCAGCATACCAAGTGCGCAAGGTGATGTGGGACGCTTACAACGAGGTGACATCGGCCACGGGAAACACTTACCCTGAAGTGACCGACATCATAAAAAGGCAACAAGCGAAAGGCGCGCTCGTCATGGACTACTATGGTCACGGCAGCGCCAACCAGATGGCCCACGAGAGGATTCTGACGCTTGACGACTTCAAGGCGTTCAGCAACAAGAACCTGCCCTTGTGGGTGTTCGCCGCGTGCGACATCATGGCGTTCGACGGCGTGGAGGATAACATCGGCGTGACGGCCATGACAAACTCTGGCGGCGGTGCCGTGGCGGTCTTCGGCACCACGCGCACAGTGTATGAGAACTACAACCACATCCTCAACAAGGCTTTCATGAAATACGTGCTCGGCACCACAAACGGCAAGCCCACGACCATTGGCGAGGCGCAACGGCTCGCCAAGAACGAGGTGATAAGGCTTGGGAGCGACCCTACCGTGAACAAGTTGCAATATTCCTTGCTTGGCGACCCTGCAATCGCCCTTAACCAGCCAACAGGGGCCGTGGTCATCGACTCCATCAATGGCACTAAGGTCTCTGGCGGCTCCACGGCGCATGCCTATGCCGGCCAGACGGCAAGAGTGGCTGGACACGTGGTTGGCGACAATGCCATGAAAGGCTCGGTGAGCCTGCTGGTGCTCGATTCCAAGCAGCTCGTCACCTGCCACGGCAACGCCAGCGCGGAGGTCAAGGACACGGTGTTCACTTTCCACGACAGGCAGAAGACCATCTTCAGTGGCAGCGACAGCGTGGTCGGCGGACAGTTCCACGTCTCGTTCGTGGTGCCATACGACCTCAGCTACGGTGGTTCCGGACAGTTGCACGCTTTCGCCATGAGCGACGACCGCGCCACGCTTGCCCACGGCTACACCGATGCCATCATGCTGGGCGATGCCGACGTGCAGAAGACCGACACCGTGGGGCCGAAGATTTTCTGCTACCTCAACAGCCAGGAATTCAACGACGGCGACGAGGTGAACACTTGTCCTTTTTTTGTCGCGCGCCTGACCGACGACAGCGGCATCAACGCCACGGGCAACGGCGTGGGTCATAACCTCGAACTCGTGGTCGACGGCGACGCCAACAAGACTTACGACCTCAACGACAACTTCGCCTACGACTTCGGGTCGCACACCTCTGGCTCCACTTACTACTCCTTGCCAACGCTCGAACCTGGACAACACTCGTTGGTCTTCCGCGCCTGGGACACGATGAACAACAGTTCCACGGCACGGCTGAGGTTCAACGTGGTGAAATCGCTCAAGCCAACGATATACAGTGTCGACGTGACTAAGAACCCGGCGTCAGCGAGCACCACGTTCATCGTGAGCCACAGCCTTGCAGGATGCCCTGTCGACGTGACGATAGACGTGTTCGACATGAGCGGCCGACAGCTCTGGACTTATCGCGAGAGTGGCACGCAGGTCGGCTCTTACTCGGTCGATTGGGATCTCACCACCAACAGTGGGCAGCGCCTCCAGACGGGCGTGTACCTCTACCGTGTACGCCTTGCGTCAGACGGCAGCCAAATGGCGACAAAAGCCAAGAAACTCATCGTGATAAACTGATTAATCTCAAAAGATGAAACATTACATCAAATACATCGCTTGCATATCCATGCTTCTCTTCTCCATCGCCGCCAGCGGCCAGGAAAAGAAAGACATGTTCAACCCCATCAACACCTCGGTGACGTCGCAAACCATAGCTCCCGACGCACGTGCTGGCGGCATGGGCGACGTGGGCGTGGCCACGGAGGCCGACGTGAACTCGCAATACTGGAACCCGGCCAAGTATCCTTTCGCCATCAGCCGCGCCGGCATAGGCGTCAACTTCACGCCATGGTTGCGACAGCTCGTCAACGACATCAACCTTGGCTACCTCTCCGGCTATTACCGCATAGGCGACTACTCGGCGGTGTCGGGCTCTCTGAGGTATTTCTCGCTTGGCGAGGTCGACATGGGCGAGCATGGATCCAGTGAGCCGGGCATGACCATCAACCCCTATGAGATGTCCGTCGACGTGGCCTACTCGCTCATGCTCAGCGAGAAGTTCTCCATAGCCGCAGCCGTGAGGTGGATCTACTCCGACCTTACCTACGACTACACCTCCGACACGTCGCCGGGCTCGGCGTTCGCAGCCGACCTCGCGCTCTATTACCAGAGCAACCCCATCATAGCGGAGCATGAGTGCCAGCTCGGATTGGGAATGAACATCTCAAACATAGGCAGCAAGATAACCTTTGGCGGAAGCGACAACAGCGAGTTCATACCCACCAACCTCCGACTGGGCGCGTACCTGAAATATCCTCTCGACGAGTACAACGCCATTGGCTTTGCCGTGGATGCCAACAAGCTGCTCGTGCCCACTTATCCTAAGCAAGACGAGGGCGAGACGACGGAAGAATATCAGCAGCGTGTGCAGAAAGACTATTACGACGTGTCGAGCATTGCCGGCATCTTCAAGAGCTTCAGCGACGCGCCAGGCGGATTCAAGGAGGAGCTGCAAGAGATACAGTGGAGCGTGGGAGCGGAATACACCTACAACGACCGGTTCTCCCTCCGCGCGGGTTATCACCACGAGAGCGAGAACAAGGGCAACAGAAAATACTTCACCGTGGGAGCGGGATTCAAGATGAGTGCCTTTCAGCTCGACGCGGGATATGTCATCGCCACGGCCAAGTCGAACCCTCTCGACCAAACCCTGCGCTTCTCCTTGACGTTCGATATGGACGGCCTGAAAGACTTGTTCAAGAAGTAATCCGAAGTCTCACTACACAAAAAAATCGAACCACATGTTCAGAATAGGAATGGGCTATGATGTCCACAAACTCGTCGAGGGAAGAAAACTAATCCTCGGCGGCATAGATATACCTCACACCATGGGTCTCCTCGGCCACAGCGATGCCGATGTGCTCATCCACGCCATCTGCGACGCCCTGCTTGGCGCCGCCAACATGCGCGACATTGGTTACCACTTCCCCGACACGTCGGCCGACACGCTCGACATGGACAGCAAGGTCATCCTGCGCAAGGTGATAGACCTCATAGCCACAAAGGGCTACAAGGTTGGCAACATCGATGCCACGGTGTGCGCTGAGCGACCCAAGCTCAACCCTCACGTGCCGGCAATGAAGGCGTGCCTCGCCAAGGTCATAGGCTGCGACGAAGACCAGATCAGCATCAAGGCCACCACCACGGAGAAGCTCGGCTTCACGGGGCGCGAAGAAGGTATCTCCGCCTATGCCGTGGCCTTGATTTGCGAATCCTCCTGCCAAGCATGACACGCCGTGTTGTTATGGCGACTCTTATGGACAAGCGAAACCATCAGGAAAGAACAAAAAACGTTTGCCCATAAGAAAAAGACGGCTAAAAATTTGGCAGGACGATGAAAAATGCCTAACTTTGCACTCGCAAATCAAGACACAGGGGCATAGCCCAGTTGGTTTAGAGCGCTGCAGTCACATTGCAGAGGTCATCGGTTCGAGCCCGATTGTCCCTACCTGTTCATGATAGAGTCCGCCACTTCTTATCCATAAGAAGCGGCGGACTTTTCTTTTACGCTACATGCACGAGGTCAACCCCAAAGTCGTGGCTATGGCGGTAAGCACCGAGATGAGCATGTTGATTACCATCTTCCAGGTTTCCTTCTTCATTCTAATCATCCTTCCTTTTCTTTATTGGTTAAACCATGTGTTCTTAATATTCTATGGCCTACTCGTTGTCCATGGCACTCTTGCCATTGTCGGCAGAGGCAGCGGCGTTCGTCGGCAAGAGCTCCGCCGACACGCCGTCGAGCAAGGTCTTCACGTAGGTTCCCTTGCGCTTGCCATTGGCGCTGAGCTGTCCGCTGGGCACGAACTTCACCTCCGGGTGGTAGAGTATCTGGTAGCCGTAGATGTTGGCGGCAGTGAAATCCTCTGCCTTGTCCACCGCCTTGGTCTTAAGCCCCACGCGGAAGTCGCCCAAGCCGTCGAGCTCCACGGTCATGGAGTTTTGCAGGTGCTTTTTCATGGCCTGCGTGAGCTCTATGAGCACCGCCATGATGTCGGCGCGGGTCACGGTGGTGGAGTGGCTTATCTCCTCGGCGAGGTCCACGGTCTTCACGCGGCCCATGCTCACCGCGCGACCATACCACTTGTTTGCTGCTGGAGCGCCTTCGCCCTTACCCATTTCTTTCTTGTAACGTACACTCATTGTTTTTTCCTTTCTTTTTAAAATGTGATTAGTAAATTGTTTGTTTGTCGTGGAATTCCTTTCGACGGTTGCAAAGGTACTGCCTTTCTCCGCGACACGCAAATGTCATGGGGGCGCCACAAGGGACACCATGGCAAAGAGCGTTCATTTGACGTTGGTCAATAAAAGGCTCGTTTCAGATGTTTGGCCATGGGGATACGGTGGAAAATAGGCTTTTTGGTGCTAACTTTGCCACACTAACAAACGTATTTAGGTTCATATATTAATGAGGCAAGCGCGCCTCGCGATGTTTAATTATTTAATGTAGAAAGGATAACTATCATGAAGAACAAGAATCTCAAGCATATCGTCATCGACAAGTTGACAGCTTTCGCGGCAATGTATGCACAGGCCATGAACAGCTATGGCGAGGCTCTTCTCCGCTCTCGTGGCATGGCTGGCGCGTAACGGTAGCTGCCCTGCGAGGCAAAAAGAGAAAGAAATATCACTATTGACAAATAAGCGACATGCCGGCATGGGGACGTTAAAAGCCTCGTGCCGGCATGTCAGCGTTTAAAGATTGCCTTCATTTCCTCTACGATAGGTCATTACCTCAAGATGAAATGGGAAAATGGCAAACCGCCAAACGCCGTAATAGTTTATAGCCAAATACCGCATCAAATTATCGCCAAATTAGGTAATACATCCAAGCCAAATTAAGTAAAAAAACATAGCCAAATTTGGTATTTTTGTCTTTTTCCCCTATATTTGCAAACAAAACAAAGGAGTTTAATATGAAGGAATATAAAAAAAGAATAGCGGATAAACTATTGGAATACAGGCTTGAAGAAGTAGGTGCTGTTCTCATCGAAGGTCCCAAATGGTGTGGAAAGACTACCACAGCCGAACAGCAAGCAAGAAGCGTGCTCTATATGGCGGATCCAGACAATCAAAACAGCTATATAGAAATGGCTGATTTGAAGATTAAAATGCTTCTTAAAGGTGATAATCCGCGCCTCATAGATGAGTGGCAGATTATACCACAGATTTGGGATGCCATCCGATTCGAGGTTGACCATCGAAGGGAAGAGGGCCAATTCATACTAACAGGCTCTGCTGTACCTGCATCTACCAAGAAAATCCACCATACAGGTACAGGGCGATTTGCGTGGATTACAATGCGCCCAATGTCGCTATGGGAATCGGGCGAATCTACAGGCGAAGTAAGTATCAGCCAACTTTTCAAAGGAAATACAGAAATTGAAGGTTACAATAAACTCAAGATTGAGGATATAGCTTTCCTTGTATGCCGAGGAGGATGGCCAAGCGCCACAACCAAAAGCAAACGTGCAGCCTTACGACAAGCATACGACTATTACGACGCTGTTGTTAAAACCGACATTTCAAGGGTTGATGAAGTTACAAGAAGTAGCGAGCGAACCAAGCTGTTACTTCGGTCATACGCTCGCTCACAAGGAGGACAAGTGAGCATCGGAGCCATACGAAAAGACATGATGGAAAACGATGATGAGACGCTGGCCGACAAGACGGTTCAAAGCTACATTGGTGCCCTGAAAATGATTTTCGTAATAGAAGACATGCCTGCGTGGAATCCTAACCTACGCAGTAAAACTGCCATTCGCTCTGCGGAAACCCGATATTTCGTGGATCCATCCATTGCAGTAGCAGCATTGGGTTTGGGTCCCGACGACCTCATCAACGACTTGGAAACTTTTGGGTTGCTCTTTGAGACCTTATGCGTTCGCGACCTTCGTGTATATGCCGATGCTATAGATGGAAACGTCTATCACTATCGTGACAAGAATGGTCTGGAATGCGATGCCGTGCTCCATCTTCGCAACGGCTCCTACGGTCTCTTCGAAATCAAGTTAGGTGGGGCAAATGCAATAGAAAAAGGAGTGTCTACCCTGACAGCCCTTGCTTCCAAAATAGATACCACTAAGATGAAAGCCCCAGCTTTCTTGATGGTGCTCACTGCTGTTGGCGACTATGCCTATCAGCGTAAGGATGGAGTTTTCGTTGTGCCTATCGGCTGTTTGAGAGATTAGAGACGACTTCAAGAACCATCTCATGGCCATGCGAATATCGCGTCGAGATGAAAAACATTGTCTATAATTGTCCCTATTGTCGTTGAGACAAATCGCCATTCGGGGTGCGGTGTTTTTGTGCTTTGCAGTGGCGGTTCCCCGCGAAGCATTATGGTAAACAGAAAACGCCTCGCCAAAGCCATCTTTAGCGAAGCGTCTCTATGAGGTATTTACCTATCGGTGAATTACTTCACCACATATTTCTTGCCGTTCTTGATGAGCACGCCCTTGGCGTTCTTGCCCACGCGCTGGCCAGAGAGGTTGTAGACGGGAGCGTCATTGGCGGAAGCGTCTGACGCGATCTTGTTGATTCCTGTGGTGCCGTTTAGCGAGTAGATACTGCTGCCAGTATTGATTTCATTTGTTTTGCCATTATAAAGAACGAGTTTTCCATAAACGACTACCTCGTCGCCGACCTTAATCTGATCCTCGGCTGTAAACTTCTCACCACCAAGATAGTAGCCACGATACACAGTAAGGGTTGTTGCGGTTGTACCATCGTCAGAAATATCGTAAGTAGCATTTCCGTATTGTCCCGTATCGACCTCCTTTATGGAAGCTATCTTTCCCTTTACGTAAACCTTAGTGTCGAGACCCTGGTTTGCCGCAATCAGCTCAATTGCCTTTGCCACAGTATAGGCAGTTTCAGGAGTGTTGCTAATGTCAGCATCCCCAGAAGAAGCTTCTTTCACTGTAAGCGTATACGTAACCTCGCCTGCCTCATACTCGTCGTTGCCAGCAAAAGAAGCGGTGATCTCCGTTGTACCTGCTGAACCGAGAGTGATTGTACCGTCAGAAGCGATAGTAGCAACGGTTTCGACACTGCTCGCATAAGTCACGGGAAGATTGTTACCGTTTGTCAATACCGGGAACTGGTTGTCATCAGCGCCAAGGGTCACGGTTCTTGAAGCCGTACCCCACGAGAGACCAGGGGCCTTCTTAGCTGTACCCGTAAAGAGTTTAATATTATCAAGTCGGGCATTTTTTGAGGAATTAGAGAACTTTACAGTTAAGTTCTCCGTTTCAGAAGGGACTTCTACTGTGGCTGAATAGTCATTGCCCGATTGTGTGCATTTTATTTCCGTTCCGTTTATTTCTACCTTTAGCCAGTTTTTATTGGACTTAAATGCAAGGTTTACCGTACCTGTCACACCATTCGTAGGCACGGTTGCGGAAAAAGAACCACCACTTCTCCCAACAAGCAACTCTGGTGCAGTACCACCAGAAAGAGCTTCATTAAAGACTTTTGTGCTGCCCTCACAGACATAATTGTAGGTACCACCAGATGGAACTTCATCAGCTTTGTAGCTACTGAAATCCTCAGACCACAATGTGGTTTGAGCAAAAGCTCCCATTGTCATAAGCAATGAGACCAAAAAGAGTAAAGTTTTTTTCATAGACGTAAGATTTTAAATTAGTAATTAGTATTATGTTGTATTGCAAAGATAGGCAATAAATCTTAAACCATAACAATATGTGCCAATAATTTTATATTAAAATCGTGATACAAGCAGGGAGCGGACATCGGCATTACATTCGGGATGCAGGGGCCGGTTTTATGCCGGCCCACAAAAAATGTCACAACCATTGAAAAAATCATCGGCCGAACATTTCCTTAGGGCCGGCACAAGACCGGCCCCTGCACGTAATCCGAAAATGGACGCA
>DJQL01000116.1:508-5685 GCA_002437565.1 Prevotella sp. UBA6387 | reverse complement strand
ATACCATGCGCATAGCAATGGTCGCGGACAAGTCGAGCCAACTCGACGAGGTGGAGGTGGTGGAGACCGGTTATGGCCGTTTGCCGCGCAAGGACATGGTTGGAGCGTTTACCACGGTGAAGGCCGACGACATAATGATGCCAGCCTATCAGACCATCGACCAGATGCTACAGGGCAAAATCGCCGGTCTGATGGTCGTGAACAGTTCCACACGTGTGGGTGCCGCGCCGAAGCTCACTATCCGAGGCAAGTCGACCATACTTGGAAATACCGACCCCCTCTGGGTGGTGGACGGCGTGATACAGGAAGACCCCCTGTCCATCGATGCCAGCGCGGCCATGACCACGGACATGAAAGAACTCATAGGAAACCAGGTGTCTTGGCTCAACCCGCAGGACATTGAAACCATAACCGTGCTGAAAGACGCTTCTGCCACAGCCATCTATGGTTCGAAGGCTTCCAACGGCGTGATAGTGATTACCACAAAGAAAGGGTCAGCCGAGCGCACCAGCATACGCTATTCAACCAATATCTCCATACGCCAACGTCCCAACTATGGCATGTACGACTACATGAACTCCAAGGAGCGCATACAGTTCTCAAAGGAAGCCTATGATGCCGGCGTACGCTATCAGTCGGATCCCCTACCTCAAATCTATACCTATGAGGGGCTGATGGCCATGTTCAACAAGCACATGATCTCGGAAACCGATTTCATGAAGCAGATGGAGCGCCTTGAGACCGTCAACACCGACTGGTTTGACCTGCTCTGCCGCAACTCCCTTAGCCAGAACCACAACCTCAGCATATCGGGCGGCACGCAGAAAGTGACCTACAACGCCTCGTTTGGCTATTCCAACTCGAAAGGCACGGAGATAGGCAACAACCAGAACCAGTTTACCTCGCGTCTCAATATCGGCATACAGTTCAACAAGCGCATACGCGCCTCGTTCAACATCAGCGGAAGCAACCGCAACTCATACGGCTACAGCGGAGTGAGCCCACAATCTTACGCTTTGAGCACCAGTCGCGCCGTGCCTGCTTTTGAGGAGAACGGAGAGCGTGCTTTCTACAAGAGCTATTACACTTACCAACTGAACAAGACCCTCGGCCCAAACAACACATATGGCTATAACGTGTTCAACGAGATGGACAATAGTTACAGCAAAAACCGTGGAAACACTTTCAACGTGTCGGCTAATCTTGACTTCCAAGTCCTGAAATGGCTTAACTACCAGATTGTGGGGTCAATGCAGCACAGCGACAACTCGTCGGAAGGCTACAAGGGCGAAAGGACAGCCTACATAGAATGCAACTACCGTGGCTATGCCGTGGGTGCGGCTGAGCCTGGGGACGCGTTGTACAAAGCCGCGTTGTTGCCATACGGAGGCCAACTGACCAACAACAACACGACAATGAACTCACTCGATATGCAGCATCGTCTGGTGGCTGGCCATACTTTCAGCGACATACACCGCTTGAATGGAATGCTTGGCTTCGAGATGCGGTCGGCAAAGACATACGGCAAGGGAACAAACGTATGGGGCTACGTGCCAGAGCGAGGCGAGAGCCTGATAGCACCATCCAAGCCAGAAGATATTGTGCCAATCGGGGGAGAACAGTCGATAGGGTGGGGCGCCTTCAAGAATCTCTTTGAGGGAGGGTGGAACAGCGTCAACAACACCTCAAACTACGTGTCGCTCTTCGCCACGGCGGCATACTCATTGATGAACAGATACGTGGTGAACATGAATATTCGCTCCGATGCCTCAAACCGATTCGGACAGGACAAGAGAAAACAGTTTGACCCAACTTATTCTTTTGGTTTTTCATGGAAGATAGCGGAGGAAAACTTTTTCAAGGAACACGTGAAATGGGTTGACCAGCTCAACCTGCGCGCCACCTACGGCATACAGGGCAACGTGGTCAACTCTATCAGCCCGGAGCTGATAGCGTCGTACGGCGGTGTGCTCTCTGGCTACAACGAATACTACGCCACCATAGCGAGCTTGCCAAATCCATATCTCAAATGGGAACGCACCAAGACTTGGAACCTTGGTCTCGACCTCCAGTTGTTCAGGAGTGTCAGCATGAACTTCGAATATTACGGACGTCGTTCCAACGCTATCATAGAGCAAGATGTGGCGGAGGAATACGGCATGGGAACGTTGCGCCTTAACGGTGGTATAATAGTGAACCATGGCGTTGAATGGTCAATGAACATTACGCCTATCAAGACTAAGGACTGGACGGTGAACTAGGGCTTCAACGCGTCGAAAAACTGGAACAAGACAGAGACCGACGACCGCACGGCGCGTGCCGATCAGTTGACACACAAGGACTTCATCAGCGGTAACAGCAGCCGTCCGCTGCGTAAGGGCTACTCGCTATATTCCTTCTGGGCTTACGACTTCACCGGTCTTGAGCATGAGACTGGCTTGCCAACCTTTAGGGGAACCTCACTGGAAGCTCCCGAGGATGGTGGCGACAAGAGCATTGACCCAACCACATTCTTGGTTTATGCCGGAGAGTCGGAGCCTTATTTCACAGGTGGTTTCAATCCGCGTGTGCGTTGGAAAGACTTGCAGTTGAGCGCAAGTTTCGCGCTCATTCTTGGCTCTACCAAGCGCTTGCCAAATCCATATTCATCTTTCTCCAATGGCAAGATGCCAAGTCCACTGTCAAACATAAGCAAGCAGCTTCTCGACAGGTGGAAGCAGCCAGGCGACGAGGCGCACACCAACATACCGGGCCTCTACACCTCCGTGCTGGACGAATTGAACCTCTACACTCCAGACGGCTTGTTCACCAACCGCTACGACATGTGGGCGCAATCTACGGCTCGGCTTGTCAGTGGCTCTTTCCTGCGTTGCACACAACTGTCATTGTCATACAACCTGCCCAAGTCGGTTTGCCGATTGATACGTGCCACAGGCATATCATTAAGTGCCAATACCAATAATATTTTCGTGATAGCAAGCAAGAAGTGGAACGGCTACGACCCAGAGACAGGCAGTAGCAAACAGCCGAAAATATACTCTTTTGGTCTAAGTGTCTCATTCTAAACTTACGCGACAACAATGAAAAAAATAAAACAATACGCAATGGCTCTCATGGGAAGCACTGTAATCCTGTCGGGTTGTGGAGACTTTCTTGAGCCGAAGTCGAGCAGCGAGTTTGTGCCGAAAGATGTAACATCTCTCAATGAGTTGCTTTTAGGAGAAGCCTATCCTCGCAACGACATTAGCGGCTTCAACTATTTCCTCACCTTGATGGACGACGACGTTACGGCCACCATGTACCAAGACCCGGAGACGGGTTTCGACGAGAACGTGTTTCTCGCTTCATACACTTGGCAGCCAGACATGTTCAGCATGATGAAAGAGGCTGGAGTTATATCTTATGACATGTATTATACCTATTATCGCAAGATAAAGGGTGCCAACGCCATCATCGACTACATCGGTACGGTGACAGGTTCGGAAAACGACATCAACAATGTGATGGCACAAGCTTATGCACTGCGCGGATTCTATTACCTTAATCTCGTCAACATCTTCGGTCAACCATACAACGAAGATCCTGATGGCCTTGGAGTGCCATTGAAGTTGACCAGTGGGGTGGAGAAAGAGCCATTGGCTCGCAACACCGTCAGGCAGGTGTATGACCAGATAGTAAAAGACCTCCTTGAGGCAGAGCGTCTTTATAATCTCTTGCCAGCGGCCAACCAATGGAAACAAAACTATCGTACCAGTCTGCCTATGGTGGAGACAATACTTTCGCGCACCTATCTGTATATGGAAAACTGGGAAGAGGCGGCCAAATATGCCAAAAAGGTGATGGATGACACGCGTTTCAAGTTGCTTGACCTGAACACCATACCCACTACGGAAACAGAGTCGGGACAGACCAAGCGTGTCTACACCAATTACCATTCATACAGCCAATCCACGGAGGTCATATTCCCTTACGGCAATGTGGCAGATTGGGCAGGATGGGTGGAAGACTACGTTACTGAGAGCAGCAGCACTGGCGAACCTCGCGTTCCTTATTTCCGTGCGTCGGATGATCTTCTTAGCATCTTCACCGATGATGACCTGCGCAAGGAACGCTACATAGTGAGAAAAGACTTTAATGGCGAACAGATGCCACTGGCCATTGGCAAGCTGAATGTGAACAGCTCGTATCGTCCTACTGGCGGAACTGGCATTTTCGGTCGCAGCGTCCGTCTTGCGGAGGCCTATCTAAACTATATGGAAGCCGAGGCGATGATAGCGAAGGAAACTGGTGACGCAAACGCTCGTCAAGAGGCCATTCAGGCTCTTAACACATTGCGCAGCAAAAGATTCGCCGAGAACTATGCTCCTAATCCTGAAGACATAGATAATGCCGACAAGTTGGTGGAGTTCATCCATAAGGAGCGCCGTCGTGAACTGTGTTTTGAGAGCCATCGTTGGTACGACTTGCGCCGTTGGGGTATGCCAGAAATCAAGCACGTGTGGTATAGCACCAAAGACACAAAAACAGTATATACGCTTCAGGCTAAAGACCCTCAATACACAGTCCCAATACCAGAAACGGCCATAGAAAACAACATAAATCTCAAGCAGAACCCATTGGCATCTAAGCGTATTGGTGAAACGACAGACAATAACACCGACACTGGCAACGATGCTGGAAACGACAATGATTAAGACCGATGAAAATGAAAAAGTCATTATTATATATCGCGGCGGCAAGTTTTCTCATGCTTTCGTCTTGTGCGCCATCGGAAGACCCAATAATCCCATCGGGCAATTACTCGGTGCTACGCATGACTTTCCCTCAAGGTGATAACCCTTGGGACGAGGAAATCAAGGAGATACACGATAAGTATGGCGTATATCTGCTTTATAAGGACATTACTCCTGCCGACCTCAATCGCAAGTGGACAAGCGTAGGTACAGGACAACTTTATTATGGCGATGACGTACCAGACGATGAAGTGCAATACTATGTAGACTTCTTCAAGGGTCATGTGTTCCCTTATTTTACTCCAGAAGTACTGCAGAGTTCTTTCCCAGTAAAAATCTATTTGATGAAAAACTTGAGGGGCGTAGACCAAGATTTAGGTGGCGGCAGCTCTTCGGGCGACGAAGGTGGCACCGGCACTGGTACTGGTACTGGCACCGGCACTG
>DJQL01000116.1:0-390 GCA_002437565.1 Prevotella sp. UBA6387 | reverse complement strand
GCACCGGCACTGGTACTGGCACAGAAACTCCATCATACGAACCAGATGTTGCCGGATTCACGTCAGTAAAGTTCGACGGCTTCGACTATTGGGCAATAAGTTTCTCCAATAAAGAGTTGGCGCAGATGAAAACAGACAAGGCTAAGGCTTTGAAAACAAAACGATACAGTTTCATCAACCAGATAATGACGCCTAAAAGAAAAGACAATACCATTGCGGAGCCGGAAGACTTCCGTGAAGGAATTGACTTTACAAAATCTTGGAAAAAATATAATCCAAGTGACCCTGCCTATCCTCCAACGCTTGGCTTTATACCTTGGATAGACGACAACGGAAAAGAAAAAAGTTGGGGGTCAATGTATGCGACATATTATAAAACACCAAACTATA
>DJQL01000124.1 GCA_002437565.1 Prevotella sp. UBA6387 | reverse complement strand
CGCGATGGCTTTACGCTTGAATGCCGAAACATGACAAAACGCGGCAGGAAAAATGGTTGCGGCAAGATAGCTTTCGCGCTCTATTGAGTTTTAGCTGACAGCAAATAATATCAAAGAATAAAGAAAACTTAAAATAAGGAAAAGGTGTAACAATTCCTTTGCGGTATCGTTTTTTATATGTAGCTTTGAACAAAACAAACCATAAATCTCTACTTTATTATGATGTCATTTCCTGACAACGAATATTGTCTTATCCTCGCTGGTGGAAGAGGCCAGCGCCTATGGCCATGCAGTCGCGATAGCCGTCCGAAGCAGTTCCTGGATTTCTTTGGCACCGGCAGGACGCAAGTGCAGCAGACATGGGACAGGATGGCAAGGATAATATCCCCCGACCATATCTTGCTCAGCACAAACGCGCAATATCTCGACATCGTGAGGCAGCAACTGCCAGAGTTGCCGAGGGAGAACATTCTCGTGGAGCCGATATTGCGAAACACCGCGCCAAGCATGGCGTGGGCGTGCCATCACGTGGCCAAGCTGAACGAGGACGCGGTATTGATAGTGGTGCCCAGCGACCAGCTCATTCTCAATGAGTCCGCTTTCAACAAGAACGTGAAGGCGGCAATGGACTTCGCCGCGTCCCACGACACCTTCGTGGCTATGGGCGTGAAGCCAACGCGGCCAGAGCCGGGTTATGGCTACATACAGACCGACAAGTCGATTGAGAAAAACATCTTCAATGTGAGGAGCTTCACGGAGAAGCCAGACAGGGAGTTCGCCAAGATGTTCATGGACAGTGGCGAGTTTCTTTGGAATACCGGCATCTTCGTCGCCAACACCAAGACTACCAAGAAGATGTTCACCAAGTTCTTGCCTACCGTGCTCGCCGCTTTCGACAAGCAGAATCCCAATGCCACGTTTGAGCAGGAGGCGGCTTACATGTCGGAGAGCTTCACGTCGTATCCTAACATATCCATTGAGGCAGGAGTGCTCGACAAGCTCGACAACGTATGCGTGATGAGCTGCGACTTCGGTTGGGCCGACCTTGGCACGTGGCACGGCATATACGAGGCTTTGCCCAAGAACCATGATGACAACGTGGTCGTCGATTCCGACGTGTACATGGAAAACAGCCACCACAACGTGGTAAAGCTGCCAAAGGGCATCTTGGGTATCATCAGCGGTCTCGAAGGG
The DNA here is from genome assembly GCA_002437565.1 of Prevotella sp. UBA6387. GTDB lineage: Bacteria > Bacteroidota > Bacteroidia > Bacteroidales > Bacteroidaceae > Prevotella. The sequence continues at coordinate 1,440 of DJQL01000124.1, read as the reverse complement.
TTCATCGTGGCGGAGAAAGACAACGTGTTGCTCATCTGCAAGAAGGAAGACTCCTCGGCCTTGGTGCGCAAGTATGTCAACGAGGTGCAATTGAGGAATGGCGACAACTATATTTAAACGCCCTTGGCTTGCACAAATAAGGCTCGCAAGCCTATTCGCCCTTGTCGCCGCGTTGCTGCTGTCTTCGTGCTCTGGCGATCATTCCTATAAGTACAGGATAGGAGTATCGCAGTGTGTTGGTGGCAAGTGGAGAGAGAAGGTCAACGACGAGATGCTATCGGCTCAACACCTCTATGGCAACGAGGTGAAGGTGAGCATTGCCAACGCCAACAACGACTCTCGCCTGCAAGTGAAGCAGATAGACTCCCTTGTGGCCTCAGGTGTCGACCTCATAGTGGTGTCGCCAAACGACATGACTATAGCCCCGGCCATAGTTAGGGCAAGGAAGAATGGCATACCTGTGGTGCTCTTCGACCGCAAGGTGCGCAGCGACGACTACACGGCGTATATTGGCGGCGACAACGTGGAAGCTGGGCGAGCCATGGGTCATTACGCCTTGTCGCTGTTGCGCGTGCGTTCGCTTGACCACGTTCCACGGGTGCTTGAGTTGACAGGAGGCACCACGTCTTCGCCAGCCATCGACCGCCACAGGGGGTTCGCGTCGGTGATGAAAGGCCGGGAAAACATTGATTACAGTTTTGTCGATACCGATTGGTCCACGGAGGTCATTCACGAGACAATGGCCGACTGGCTCGACCGCAACCCCTTGCCCGACATAGTGTTTTGCCATAGCGACCTCGCCGCGAGCGCGGCCTATGATGCCGCCAAGGATAAGGGCGTGGCAGGAAAGATAATGTTTCTCGGCATAGACGGCTTGCCAGGCAAGGGCGAGGGAATAGAGGCCGTGGAGAATGGTAAGTTTGCCGGCACTTACATCTATCCCACCCATGGTGAGGAAATAGTGAGGTTAGCGCTTGACATTTTGCAAGGCAGGAAATTCAAGCGAGATAACTTCATGAAAAGCGTCATCGTCACGCCCGACAACGCTTCCATAATACAGCAAACCAGCATGGAGATGCTCAGGCAAAGCCATGACCTGCTCGTGTTGCAAGACAAGCTTGAAAACTATCTCGGCCTCTATAACACACAACGCACCATAACCATTGTGAGCATCATGGCAATGGCCTTGCTCGTCATAATCGTCTTGCTCGTATGGCGCATGGTGGTCATCACGAGGCGCATAAACCGAAGGGAGAAGAAGATAAATCGTGAGCAGACGCTTTTCTACAACAACGCGCGTCACCAACTGCGCACGCCGCTGACCCTCATCGACGGACCGATAAGGAAACTTGCCGGCAGCACGTCGTTGCGGGCCGATGACCGCACGTTGGTGGACATCTTGAAACGCAACGTGGAGCAGCTCTCACATATAGTTTACGA
>DJQL01000138.1:16082-17140 GCA_002437565.1 Prevotella sp. UBA6387 | reverse complement strand
TTGCGGTAGAACCCCATGTCGTCGGCGCCTGTGAGGAAAGAGAAGCCAATGTTGGCGCAATTCTCCGCCGGCGCGTTCTTCAATGGCTCACCACCCGCCATGGGCCCCGCCGCCGCCCAATAGTCGGCATAGAACGAGGCGAGACGCTGACTGCCATATCCGCCCTCCGATATGCCGAAGACATACAGGCGGTTGGCATCTGCCAAGTTATCTGCCAAGGTTTGGCGAAGCAGGGTCTCCCAAGCGTATTGTTTTGACAGTTGCCACCATCGGTAGTAGCCTCCCTCATTTGGAATCTGCGGTATGAAGTATAGGCATGGCGCGTCGTTGAACATTTGCGCCCATTGCCAACTCGCTTCCCATTCTTGTGCCTTTGGCCCTGAGCCATGCAGGTAGAGAAACAGTGGCGCTGGCGACTTGGCTTCCTTCTTGTTTCCGAAATAGTATGGCATAGTGGCGTTTGGCTCCAAGGCTGCCGGAATGTGCAGCGTGCCATGCTCCTTGTCCTTCAACGCGTGTGGATCGATCAACTTCTCTTCCTTGAAGTCGCGGTTGGCCTCACGCCAAGCTGTCCAAACCATTTTCTGGTAGTCGGCTATGTGTTTGCCCTTGATGTCCTGTCGCAGTTCGGTGTCGGCAGAAAAGCCTTTCCTGAAGTCGTCGGCACCTTTCGTTGCCGTCTCTTCCTGCTTTGCGAGCTTTTGGAGGAAGGCCTCTTTCACCTTTACTTGCAAGTCGCTCGACTGTGCCGAAATCGACGTGATAAGAGTTGGCATGACGGCAACGATTGCCAGTCTTAGCATCCATGTTCTCATTTGTCTGTTTATTATTTTTGTGAGATAATTGCGATGATGGTTGGAGTTTGTCAATTGCCGTTTTGGGAGAGGAACTCCCAATAGTTGTCGCGTGTGACAACCGTAAAAGGCACGTTGGGGTAGGCGCGCGCGAACGACGCATGGTCTTTTAATTATTATGCCGTGTCATTTGTTTTCTCTGCAAATATACTCAAAAACTCAGCGTAATCCAAATATCTTTAAAGATTTATGGAACGTAATCCA
>DJQL01000138.1:14108-16025 GCA_002437565.1 Prevotella sp. UBA6387 | reverse complement strand
TGGATTACGTTCCATAAATCTTCGATTTTAACCATCTTTGTTAGGGTTGTTTATAAAAGTATTTTGTGAAAGGATAAAAAAAAGTAAGGCGGCGCGCCTTACTTCTTCTCACTGAAGCAAAGCGCGTCGCCTTTCATAGCCGCCTGGAAATAGCCAAAATGGTTGATGAGCTCAATGACACGTGGCAGGCTCTCGCTGCGGTCGCAACTGAAATGCAAACGTGTGCTGCGCAACTTGGCGTCCTCGAAACGAATTGGTATGTTGTACCACTTGCCAAGGTTCTTCGCCACGTCTGCCAAGGTCACGTCGTCAAAATAGAGGAGGCCTTCCTTCCATTTAAGGTAGCACGCCATATTCTCTTCTTTCACCGTGAGCTTTCCATTGTTCTCTACCGTCACGCCCTGTCCTGGTACGAGCTTCACGGAACTGCCGTCAGCGTGGGTCGATACCACCACGATGCCCCGTATCAAGGCCACGTGTCCAGCCTCGTTGGGATAGGCACTGACGTTGATTTCTGTGCCCAGCACGCGAGCGTCGAGCTTGTTTGTCATCACCACGAAAGGATGGTCGGGGTCGTGGGTCACGTCAAACTCAGCCTGCCCTTCCAAGAAGACTGTGCGCTCCTTTCCGCTGAACGCCTTGGGGTACGTGATTTTCGAGTCGGCATACAGCCACACCTTCGTGCCATCGGGCAGAACCATATCGGCGCTCTTTCCCGATTTTGTCGTTATGGTGTTGCTTTCAGTGGCCACGTCGGAGGGCTCAAGTCCCAATGCGTTGAGAAGCCTCTGTGGTATGGCAGCGTTTTTCGTGTTTGCGACGGTTGCGACTTGTGTGTTGCCAGTGGCTTTGCGTTGCACAGGTGCCGTCTTCAATTGCGTGGTGGCTTGTGGAGCCTCGTTTGCAATCAATGCTTGATCACTGGCGGAATTCTGCCATAGCGAAGCGCTCACTATGAATGCAAGGCAAACCGTGGCAGCTATCGCCATCCACCATTTAGCCATGGTCACGGTGTTGGCCTTTTGGCTCGACTTTGCCTCGATGCGTCTCATCAATTGGGAGTAAGCGGCCTCCGTGTCGGCTTTGGACAGGGATCGCTCCATGTTGTCGCGCAACACGGCTTGGCGCATGCACTCCGCGTCTTGCATTGCGGACAAAGCATCCCCTTCTTGCGCCAAAAGCGCGAGAAGCTCATCGTCCCTGATGTCGTTGGGCTCAATGGCGTCAACGGCACGGAGCAATAAATCGTCTTTGCCCATTATCTGCATCGTAGTAAGTGAAATATCTTAATTAAGCGAAATCTTTTATTATTAGACGTAATGGCAACCCAAAAGGTCACACTTTATTATATTTATTTAACCTCTTTTCTCAATATTTTCAACGCTTGCACTATGTGTTTCTTCACGGTGCTTGTGCTTATGCCGAGCTCTTCGGCCACTTCGGCGTATTTCTTGCCTTTGAAGTAGCAAGCGTCAAGTATGGTGCGTGTCTGTGGCGTGAGCGTGCCTATGAGCATCCGCATCTTTTCTATTTTGGCTTCCGTGTCCATGAGTCGGGACAGGGAGTCGTCGTCCTCGCCGTAGAAAGTCTTGTAGAAGACCTCATACCTCTGTCGTGAGACGCTGCTGCGGATGCGGTCTATGCACTTGTTTCTGATGACGCGATAGAGAAAGCCGCGCTCGTTGCCATCCTTGATGTCGCCGAGATGTCCCCACAACATTTCGAAGGCGTCGCCGATGATGTCACGGCAAGCCTCTTCGTCTCTCACCATGCCATAGGCGAAAGCGTAAAGCTGAGGGTAATAATCGCGGAACAGCCGCTTAAACTCTTTCTCTTGTCCCATTCGGAAGCAAAATTACGCAATTTGGTCGAATTTAACAAGTTTTGAAATGCATTTGCGCCATTATTTTGTGATGG
>DJQL01000138.1:0-14022 GCA_002437565.1 Prevotella sp. UBA6387 | reverse complement strand
GTCATGCTTTTGCGGTTGTTTTTTTGTGAATTTTGTTACGGTTGTTTACGAGTTTTGCCAGATAATTAGTTAACTTTGCAAGAAATCACACGACCACATGGACGACGACAAGACAAAAAACAACGATACCAACCAAGACGATGCGCTTACGGTTGACCAACATTCAGACTATCAGCCAGCAGACCGCTTTGATGCCAGCGCGGTTCACCACCTATCGGGCATGTACAAGAACTGGTTTCTCGATTACGCCTCATACGTAATCTTGGAACGAGCCGTGCCTCATATTGAGGACGGTCTTAAGCCAGTGCAGCGTCGTATCCTCCACACCATGAAGCGAATGGACGACGGTCGATACAACAAGGTGGCCAACGTGGTGGGCGAGACCATGAAGTTTCATCCACACGGCGACGCTTCCATTGGCGATGCCTTGGTGCAGCTCGGGCAGAAAGACCTGCTCGTGGACACGCAGGGCAACTGGGGAAACATACTCACCGGCGACCGTGCCGCGGCGCCACGATACATAGAGGCGCGCCTGTCGAAGTTCGCCTTGGAGACGGTGTTCAATCCCAAGACCACCGAGTGGCAACTCTCTTACGATGGCCGCAACAAGGAACCAGTGACGCTGCCAGTGAAGTTCCCGTTGCTTTTGGCGCAAGGTGCGGAGGGCATTGCCGTGGGCCTGTCCTCGAAAGTGTTGCCACACAACTTCAATGAGCTTTGCGATGCCGCGATAAGCTATCTTCACGGAGAGGAATTCCATCTGTATCCAGACTTCCCCACGGGCGGGGCCATTGACGTGGCGCGATACAATGACGGCCAGCGAGGTGGCATGGTGCGTGTCAGGGCCAAGATAGAAAAGCGAGATTCCAAGACGCTGGTCATCAGCGAGGTGCCGTATTCCAAGACGGCCGCCTCGCTGCAAGACTCCATAACCAAGGCCATAGAGAAAGGAAAGATAAAGGCGAGGAAGGTCATAGACATGACAGCCCGCCACGTGGAGATACAAGTGGTGCTGGCCCCGGGCGTGTCGCCCGACAAGACCATAGACGCCCTCTATGCCTTTACCGACTGCGAGATAAACATCTCGCCAAACTGTTGCGTCATAGAAAACGACAAACCACAATTCCTCACCGTCTCGCAAGTGTTGCAGCACTCCACCGACCGCACGATGGGACTCTTGCGCAAGGAACTTCAGATTCGCAAGGGAGAACTGGAGGAGCAACTTTTCTTCGCCAGTCTGGAACGCATATTCATAGAGGAACGCATGTATAAGCAAAAGGCCTTTGAGCAAGCCGCCGACCAGAAAGCGGTATTGCAGTTCCTCGACAGTGAGTTCACGCCGTGGAAGCCCAAGCTCTTGCGCGAGATACGCAATGACGATTATTTGCGACTGCTCGAGATAAAGATGCAGCGCATACTGAAATACAACAAGGACAAGGCCGACAAGCTCATGGCCAAGATAAAGGCTGAGCTGAAAGGCATCGAGCATGACCTCGCGCACATGACAGATGTCACGGTGGCGTGGTTCCAACACTTGAAAGACACTTATGGCAAGGAGCACCCACGCCTGACGGAGGTGCGCTCGTTCGACACCATTGAGGTGACCAAGGTGGTCGACGCCAACGAGAAACTGTATATCAACAGGCAGGACGGATTCATAGGCACGGGATTGAAGAAAGACGAGTTCGTGTGCAACTGCTCGGACATCGACGACATAATAATCTTCTTCAAGGATGGTAAATACAAGGTCATAAAGGTCGCCGACAAGATATTCGTGGGCAAGAACGTGCTGTGGGCGCAGGTGTTCAAGAAGAACGACACGCGCACGATTTACAATGTGGTGTATCGCGATGGCAAGAAAGGCCCTTATTATATCAAGCGATTCAATGTCACGTCGATCATACGCGACCGCGAGTATGACCTCACCATGGGCACGCCCGGCTCACGCGTGTGCTATTTTACGGCCAACCCCAACGGTGAGGCGGAGACAATAAAGGTGACGCTCGAGCCAGACCTGGCTAACAAGCGGCAGGCACTGTTCATAGAGAAAGACCTGTCGGACATTCTCATCAAGGCGAAAACGGTGAGAGGCAACCTCTTGACTAAACGCCAAGTAAAGCGCATCACGCTGAAAAGCCATGGGCACTCCACGCTAGGTGGACGGAAGGTGTGGTTCGATGGCGACGTGCGACGGCTCAACTACGATGCCCACGGCAAGTATCTCGGGGAGTTCAACGACGACGACTCCGTGTTGGTGATGCTCAATGGCGGTAGCTATTACCTCACCGACTTCGACCTCAACAATCATTTCGAGGACAACATCACGCTCATCGAGAAATATGACCCACACAAGGTTTGGACAGCCCTTCTCCTGGATGCCGACAACAACGGCTACCTCTATCTCAAGCGCTTCCAGCTCGACGCGAGGAAGATGCCGCAAAACCTTGTAGGTGAAAACAGCGAGAGCCGATTGATGCTTCTGTCCGATACGCCTTGTCCCAACATCCGTGTGACGTTTGGCGGAGCCGACGCAGTGAGGCCGCCCATGGATATAGACGCCGAGCGGTTTGTCGGTGTCAAGAGCTTCAAGGCAAAGGGCAAGCGAGTGTGCAATTGGCAGGTGGAGAGCGTGGAGGAACTGGAACCGCTCAGGCAACCAGAGCCACAAGATGATGGCGACGCCAACGCGTCTGGTGAAGACAATGAGAACCTTGATCCTGACGCGGGCAAGTCGCGCCAGCAAATCATCGACGAGATCACCGGGCAGCTCAACCTCTTCGACGATAAAGAAAAATAAACAAAGATACGCTGATGGCAAAAGGCACAATAAGACCCTTCACCCGTTTGGTTGACTGCCGCCGCGCGGCCAACCACATGGCTCTTGCGTTGTCCTTGCTCTTGGTCAGCGTGGCGGCCAAGGCCCAAAAAGAGAAAGCCAGTTTGATAAGCATTGGTCATGTGGACATTCTCGACACCTACCTCTCGCAGGAAAAGGCAACAGGCCTGGAGTTGCGCTACAACAAGGAAAGGCTAAACCGCAAGTTCGTGGGGCAAAGCGATAGCGCCGGCACTGGCGGCATGGGGATGCGCAAGTGGTCTACGTTCGTGTCGCAAGAAGCGTTGCTGTCGAAAGCCGGTACGCGAGGCAATGCCAACTCCTTTTTAGGCGCCATGTACAACCTGCGCTTTGGTTGGCATTACAACATGGATCGCTCCACGCTAAACGTGCGAGTCGGACTCCTTGGCGATTTCATGCTGGGCGGTATCTATAACACCCGCAACAGCAACAACCCAGCACAGCTGAAACTCGCGTTGAGCGTAGATCCGTCAGTCATGGCGACGTGGCGGTTCCATGTCAAGGGCAGACCCTTTGCCTTTCGATATGAGGCTTCGGCGCCAGCCTTGGGCATCGCCTTTTCGCCAAACTATGGTCAAAGCTACTACGAGATTTTCACGCGAGGAAACTACGACCACAACGTGGTGTTCACGTCGCCGGCATCGGGCTTTCAGATTCAACAACAACTGTTGTTCGACTTCCGTCTTTGGAGCACGACGTTCACCATCGGTTATCTCAACGATATAAGGCAATTGAGCGCCAACAGTTTGAAATATCACCAATATACCCATGCGGTGACAATAGGATGGAGGTATTGATCTATGAGAAGACTGTTGAACCTATTTGTTGTTTTCATCTTGCCATTCATGCTCGCGGCGTGCGTTACCGAGGATGAGTATGATGACTCTCTGCAAGGCAACTTTGAGGCCTTGTGGCGCATCATGGACGAGCATTATTGTTTCTTTAAGGAGAAAGGCATAGATTGGGATTCCATACACGCCGTTTATCAACCGCAATTCAATTATGGCATGAGCGAAAGCCAACAGCTTGAAGTGCTTGGCAACATGCTCGCCGAATTGCGCGATGGGCACGTGAACCTCTTTGCGTCTTTCGATTACAGTCGCTATTGGGGGTTCCATGAGAACTACCCTAAGAATTATAGCGACTCGCTCGTGCGTGTGTATCTTGGCACCGACTATCGCATATCCAACGGCATGCGCTATCGTATCCTTGACGATAACATAGGCTATTTGCGTGTCCCCACCTTTGAGAACTCTTTTGGCGCGGGCAACCTCGACGACATTTTCCTTTATCTTCAGCCGTGTCTCGGCCTGATAATCGATCTTCGCGACAACGGCGGAGGAATGTTGACTTCGGCTGAAAGCCTTGCCGCCCGATTCACCGACAAGGAAACCCTTGTGGGCTATATGCGGCATAAGACAGGCAAAGGCCACGAAGACTTCTCCGGATTGGAAAAGCAGGTGCTCAAGCCCGCGAAGGGCATACGTTGGCACAAGCCCGTGGTGGTGCTTGTCAACCGATCGGTGTTCTCTGCCGCCAACGAGTTCGTGAAATACATGCGACACTTCCCTGACGTGGTCATAGTTGGCGACCGAACTGGAGGGGGAGCCGGGTTGCCGTTTTCTTCTGAGTTGCCAAACGGCTGGAGCATACGTTTCTCGGCTTGTCCCATCTACGACACCGACATGCGCAGCACCGAGGACGGAATGGATCCTGACGTGAGTGTCGGCCTGTCATCCGGCGACATTGACCGTGGCATTGATTCCATGATAGAGAAAGCCCGCGAGGTCATAAGAAAATGAAACCGTATGTTATAATAGCCTTTATCATATAAGAAATGAACCAATATTCCATAATCATATCACAAAGCCTTAGTATCAGGCAGGAACAAGCGTCGGCGGTCATAGAACTTCTCGACGCTGGCGCGACGATACCTTTCATCAGCCGCTACCGCAAGGAGGCCACTGGGAACCTCAACGAGGTACAGGTGGCTGCCGTGAGCGACCTTTACGAGAAGTTGAAGGAGTTGCAGAAGCGCAAGGAAACAATCTTGAAGACGATTGAGTCGCAAGGAAAGCTCACTGACGACCTGCGGCACCGCATAGAGAATTCTTGGGATGCCACGGAGATAGAGGACATCTACATGCCTTTCAAGCCACGCCGGCGGACACGTGCCCAAGTGGCGCGCGAGCAGGGGCTTGAGCCTCTCGCCAATTTGATTCTCATCCAAAAGGAACATTATCCCGACATGGCGGCTCAGCGATTTGTCAAGGGCGACGTGAAAGACGTAGAACAGGCCATAAAGGGCGCGCAAGACATAATAGCGGAGGACATCTCTCTCGATGAAGGCACGAGGCAGACTGTGCGTCGCAACTTCCAGCGCGAGGCGACGATAGTGTCACGAGTCATTCCAAAGATGAAGGATGACGACAAGGCTCAGAAATACAGCGATTATTTCGCGTTCTCAGAGGAGTTGCGCCGCTGTTCGTCGCATCGCTTGCTCGCCATGCGCCGTGGTGAGGCGGAAGGCGTGCTGAGAGTGAGCATAAAAGGCGATGACGAAACCAACGTGGAAAGGCTCAAGCGTCACTATGTGCGTGGATTTGGCCCTTGCCAGACCATTGTGGCCGAGGCTGTTGAGGATGGGTATAAAAGGCTTGTTGAGCCATCAATAGAAAATGAGTTTGCCGCGTTGAGCAAGGAAAGTGCCGACGACGAGGCGATACGCGTATTCAAGGAAAACCTTAGGCAACTGCTTCTCGCGGCACCACTCGGACAGAAACGTGTCATGGGCGTTGACCCTGGCATACGCACTGGCTGCAAGGTCGTGGTGCTCGACGCGCAGGGTAACTTACTATATCATACAGTGGTGTTTGCCGTGGGAGACCGTCGCGCGAGAAATGGTATGTCACCTTTGGAGCAGTTTGATGACTTGGCGCGCAAGTGGCGTGTGGATGCCATAGCTTGTGGCAACGGAACGGCGTCGCGAGAGACTTCCGACATTTTGCGGCAGATCAAGGACATCCCCACTTATGTGGTCTCTGAGGATGGGGCGAGCATATATTCCGCTTCTGAGGTGGCACGAGAAGAGTTCCCCGACGAGGACGTCACCGTTAGAGGTGCTGTGTCGATAGGGCGTAGGCTTATGGATCCTCTCGCCGAACTGGTAAAGATTGACCCTAAGAGCATTGGGGTGGGGCAGTATCAGCACGATGTTGACCAAGGCAAGCTCAAGCATAGTCTTGACCAGACGGTTGAGCTGTGCGTGAACGGTGTCGGCGTGAACGTGAACACGGCATCGAAGAACTTGCTGACTTATGTCTCTGGCCTTGGTCCAGTACTCGCCCAAAACATCGTGGATTATCGCAAGGCCAACGGCCCTTTCACCTCGCGTGCCCAATTGAAGAAAGTGCCACGGCTCGGCCCGGCGGCCTTTCAGCAGTGCGCTGGCTTCTTGCGCATACCCAATGCCAAGAATCCGCTCGACGCCTCAGCCGTACACCCTGAGAGTTATCCCATCGTGGAGAAGATGGCGGCAGACTGTGGATGCTCTGTGGAGGAACTGATTAAGAATCCAGAACTGCGCAAGAAGGTGAACATCAACAAGTATGTGACCAAGAGCGTGGGCTTGCCGACGCTTACAGACATAATGAAGGAATTGGAGAAACCTGGGCGTGACCCACGTGGACAGGCCGAGACCTTCGAGTTTGACCCTCGTGTGCATACCCCGGAAGACCTCGTGCCAATGATGGAACTGCCTGGCATCGTGACCAACATAACCAATTTTGGGGCGTTCGTAGACATTGGCGTACATCAAGACGGCCTTGTGCATATTTCACAACTCGCCGATAAGTTTGTGCGTGACCCAAACGAAGTCGTTAAACTTCATCAGCACGTGCGCGTGAAAGTGATGGAGGTTGATGGTCGTCGCCGCCGCATCTCGTTGACAATGAGAGGCGTTGACCAGCGCCAATAAGCAAAAAGACCGCCCACAACTTGATGTGGGGCGGCCTTTTAAGAGTTTTATGCCATTGTCTATTTTCGGGTTTATGCAGAGTATTATTATTGCATTACAAACATATTGCTCTCTTGGTCGCATATCCATAGTTTGTCGCCTTGGAAAGCGACACCTTCCGGCTCTGCTGAAATGCCCAAGGGTGGAAGGCTGAAAAGACGCACTTGCTTTTTGGCTTTCAGGTCAAACACGGCAAGTTGGCCATTGTTTTTATATCCTCTCACTTGGTACATTATGCCGTCTTTCACGGTAACTCCCTGCACCACCTCAAACTTGTTTATGTAGTTGAAAGTGAAATAGTCTGTTTTTGTGCTTAGATCTATAGTCAGCTCGCTTTCCTTTATACTTGGAGTGGCTATCTTAAAGATTCGCGGATTGCGGTCTTCACTTCCATTCCATGCAATTACGTAGATGTTGCTTTTATCGGCATTGTCGAAGACAGTAAGTGAGTTTTTGTATCCAGCCCATGTTATGGTCTGCACGAGTTGCAGTTTTTTGCCAATGATGCGGTACACGTTCGACGTGTGCCTGTTTGAGTATTGTGCCACGTAGAGGAGCGGCCACTTGTCGGTCGGGGTATATCGTGATCCAAACGACACTGTGTTGCAGTGCACTTTAGGGTCTGTCTCGATGTGCAGCTTGCCTATTTTCTTCTTTTTGTTGAGGTCTATGAGATACACTTCCTCCATTGCGTGGCTGAAGCTTATAGCTGTGTCACCAGATATTTCCATGTCCTGGATGCTTGTGCCTATCGCCTTGCCGTAGGTGAATACCCTCTTGAACGTAGGGTTGCTGGGCAAATGTTGTTGGGCACACAGCCGCAATGAGGCGAAAATAATGATGTTTAAGATGAGCAGTGTCTTTTTCATGACTTACACTTGAAAGGTGAAATATTATTTTGTTTAGCTTTTATCGCTTTTGCAAAAATAGTACAAATGTTTTATATTCGCAAGTGTTTTCTCAATAATATTTTCATTTTGCAATTAGCTCCCCCATGTTTCCACATATTTGCGTCACTTGAGCCACCTCTCAAAGAAGTCTCTTTTGCGCCTCTCAAAATACATTTGATGGTTGAAGTCGTAGTGGTGCTGTTGCCCAGGCAATACAAGGAGATCAAAGTCCTTGTTTGCCTTGATGAGCGCCTCCACCAGCCTTTGCGTGTGTATGGGATGCACGTTTTGGTCCACGTCGCCCGTGGCGAGCATCAAGTGCCCTTTGAGCCGAGGCGCGAGCTCTTGTATCGTCTTCACCTTGAACTTGGCGTTGTCGTCAGCTATGCCTTGATAGGTCTCGCCCCACATGCGGTTGTAGACGTTGTTGTCGTAGTTGCCCGAGCTTGCCACGGCCGCCTTGTAGAAGTCGGGATAGGTCATTATTGCCGCGGCGGCCATCATCGCGCCACCGCTATGGCCCACGATGCCCACGCGGCTGATGTCTATGAAGCCGTATCTGGCGGCTATCTGCTCTATGCCGGCCTTGTCGTCGGCAAGCGGATAGTCGCGCAAGTTGCCGTAGCCAAAGGTGTTGTAAGCCTTGCTTCGCAGGGGGCTGCTTCCGCGATGACCGAAGACAACCACGATGAAACCACGTTGGGCGAGAGCGGCATTGTGGTATTTGTCGAAGACTGTAAAGTCGTTCCACACCGTTTCCGTGAATGGCCCGGGATATACCTGCGATATGATGGGGTATTTCCTTGAAGGGTCAAAGTGGTAAGGCTTCCACATCAGCCCGTAGAGGTCGGTCTTTCCATCGGCAGCCTTAACCTTGAATTGCTTGGGAGCTTTCCATCCATAGGCGTAGAGCTTGCTCACGTCGCTTTTTTCAAGCACGTCGAGCTTCTTGCCGTTTGAGTTTCTCACTACGATGGTGGGAGCTTCGCTCACGGTGCTATAATTATCCACTATGATTTTGCAGTTGGGACTCACAAAAGTCTTGTGTTCTGCGTTTTCTGGTGTCAGCAGTTTCAAGCCCTTGCCATTGAATTCTACCCTGTACAGGTGCTGGTAGTAAGGGTTTCGTCCTGTTTCATGTCCATAGCCGTAGAAAAACAGTAGTTTAGCTTTTTCGTCAATTGCGCATATGCGGCCCGCTGTCCAATTGCCGGAAGTAACCGCGTTGAGCAAGTGTCCTTGGCCATCGTAGTGGTATATGTGCCCCCATCCAGTGCGGTCGCTCCAGATGAATATGTCGTTGCCATTGTTGACAATATCGCATTCGAACATATCTGGGTTGATGCGAGGTTTGGCAGTTTCCGTGATTAGTTCATGCAGTTGCCCCTCGCCATCGATGGAGCACAGTTGGGCCACGTCGCGTGTCTTCTTTTTTCTCCAGAAATATATGCGGTTATACACGTTTTCCGCCTTTTGCGCCACTATCTCCTGGCATTTCCATTTCCTTACGTCGACCTCACGCAGTGTCCCACGCTTGCAGTCGCCTACATAATAATGTGTGGTTTTCACTATCGTGTCGCCAGGAATCTCATACTCATAGGTAGATGTCATAGGCGTGTTGTAGTCGCCGCACCACATCATGCCAAATTTCCTGACACCGCGATGGTCAACGCGTGGCAAGACGAATTTGCCCTTTGCCAGCCATTTCACGTCGGCAATCTCAAAAGGATAATCACTCTCCACGCCACGAAGCAGCGTCGTGCTGGTGTGTGCCTTGAGATTTTCCAATATGAGGTTCCTTGAAGAGTCGACAGACAGCCTCCAAACCGAATCGTTGCTTGTGCCGTAAGGGTTTATTTTCGGCCAACGGCTTGCCACCAGGCTGTCAGCTTGCTTGCGTGTCACTTCCCATTTACCCTTGCCTTTCTCCCAGGCATAGTATTTTGAGTCTTCTCCAGCCTTGTGCCACGTATACCAAAAAATGTCCTTGCTCTTGTGGAACCAAGGCACGGTTTCCAGGCTGCTCACAAGCGGCTCAAGGTTGGGGTCATCGTAACGCTCCACGTTTACGGTGTCCTTTGTCTCGCCAGACAAGACAATGCCGCTTGCCGCCGTTTGGGCGGCAAGGGCTGTCTGGATGAAAAATAAAACAGAGAGAATTTGCAGTCTATGCATCAGTGTTGCTTGTCAAAATAGTTGCGTTTCAGGCGCATCACGATGAACTTGTAGTTCTCACGAGTATCCTCGTCGACATTGGTCTTTGAAAGCTCGTCAACCTTGTTGGCGAGGTTGACAAAATAGGCGTGCAGCATGGTCGCTCCCTCATTGCCTATTGCGGTGGATACGTCTGTCTTGAACACCTTTTCCGCCAAGTCTGGCAACACGTTGGCCTGTATAAGCTGTATATACTCAGGCACGGCTTGGTTTGATTTGTAGTCGCACATCAAGTTGTGGTCAATGAAGTCGAAAAGATCCTTGGCCTTGAAGGCCTTGTCGCCCATATCGTCCTCGGCAGAGATTAGATTGTTTATCTTGGTCTCATCGAGCAGGTTTTTATACACTTCAACGGCCACGGCGCGCATCATGCCATCTATATTGCCTCCGCAAACGCGTTTGGCAATTTCGTCGTTTGTCCATGAAGGCACGCCATGCAGAATCTCACGGTTTAAGAAATCGAGTACCTTTGTTTGGTATGCTTTGGTTGGGTAGGCGTTGGGAGTCTCGTTAACGTTTCGCTGTATGGGGTAAGTCTTCTTGTCGCCAACAACGGAAGTCGCGTTCTTTATCAATTGCTGATATTGCCCCAATGTCTTTAGAATAACCGTGCGTTCTTGCGATATGCTGTTCTGGCTGTTTGGCAACTGCTTCATATCCTTGTCTATCGACTTGTACAACTGTTTCAGCTGCTCTATGCCGAGCCGAGCCGCCTCCACGAAGTCGTTGGAAATATAGTCCTTGGGATTTTTCCAGCTTGTCTTGTAGTCGGACTTGTTGTATTGGAAGAAGAAACCAGCATTGCCTTGAGGCGCGCTTGTGCTTTTG
This sequence comes from Prevotella sp. UBA6387, assembly GCA_002437565.1. Taxonomy (GTDB): domain Bacteria; phylum Bacteroidota; class Bacteroidia; order Bacteroidales; family Bacteroidaceae; genus Prevotella. The sequence goes on along the minus strand of DJQL01000138.1, from coordinate 3,218 downwards.
CCATAGAGATAGGCAATTGCCTCACGGTCGTAGACCGACACCTTGGGAAACAATCCTTCTGCGCCTATGCCGTCTTTTGGCTGTACTATGTAGTTGAAAGTAAGTCCGCCTGTCACCGACGACGTGGTGCCGTTTGCTTGCAGCCACTGCTTGGAGCGCAGTTGCTGAGGCGTGAACTGGCGATAGCCATTGTCGTTGCGCTTCAATCCGAGCACCTCGCCAACCTGGCCTGCCACAAGAGCCTGTATCATGTCTTGCAAAACGCCCACGCTGTTCATGTCCTTTGCTATGCGCTTGTCGATGTTTCGGCAGGTGATGTAATAATTGGTCAGCTTTTCATCCATTCCCCAGTTGTTCACGTCTATTCTCGCCGCGAGGATTTCCCCCGACTTTCCGTCGCGCACTACGTCATTGGTGGGATTGGTGGCTCCATACCAGTCGACATAGATGTGGCGGTAGCTCATCTGCGCGTCGCTCGGCTCAGAAGAGAACACAAACGGCTTCTTCACGCCGGCGGCGTTGAGTGCCGGCACCCATTCGCCGAAGGCTTTCACGATGCTTTCCCTGTATGGCTTTGGCGTGATGGGATTGATGTAGACCGTGACAGGGCCCTCGTCGAAATTCCATCGGCTAACATACTGTCTGCGTCGCGACACATACGTCTTTGTGTCATACTCTTGCCGCTCAATGGTGTTGAAGCCGTAGAATGGGTTGTTCAGCTTCAGCCGCTCTTTCCTGCTTGGCAGCAGTTGCAATACGAACTTCAAGCACGTGGTTTGTGCCTGTTCCATTTGGGCGGTCATGGTGACGTTTACCATGTCGCTTTGCGAGCGATACAGGTCGAATACGGCTCCCCCACTTATGGCGTCGACAGACAATATCTTGGAGCGCAGCATGTCGGGATGGTTGAGCGAGTTGTTTTTGGACACGTCGAAAAGTCCTCGCGCGGAGTTTATGCTTGATGAGATGTCCACGATAAACGACTTCCCGTCCTCGCCCCTCGACACTACCGTAAGGCTCATGTCTATCGGCTCCATGTTGCTTGCGTGTATGGCCTCCATCATGGCTGCGTTGGCTGCTTTGGCGTGTGTGGAGTCGGCTTGGGTGTCCAGGCTGCGGTTGTAGGTCAGATAGAGTGAGTGCTTGTTGGCGCCTTCCTTCACCCTGAACGATCCCGACACGGGCGACAGGTAGCTGCTGCCTTTGTAGGTCATCGCGAGGGCGAAGATGTCCTTGCCCAAGGCCTTGCGCGGAATCTCAAGATAGTAATTGTCGTCTTTACGGTAAATGTTGAGAGCCAATCCGTCGGCATTCTCCTGTCCTTTTATTACTTTCATGCCTTGTAGGGCCATGAAGCTCTTGTATGTGTATGGCAACGTGTCGGCCTTGGCCTCGGTCGTCTTGTCTGCTTGCTGTTTGCCTTGGGCGCACGCTGGCATGGACAGTGCCATCAGCGCCACGAGTGTTGGTATAGTGTATTTCATGTCTTTATTTAGTCAATAGTGCTTTGTTGTCACCTGTTTGCCATGTCGTGATGAAATTTCTTATGGTGGCGAAATGGGCTCTCGTGATGTCGTCTTTCGCGCCCTTTTCCCCTTGCACGGCGTATGCTTTCACCTTTTCAAGCATCTTCTTTAGTTGCAGTCCTACGCCCGTGCCGAATGTGGTAAGGTTTTCAGCGCTGAGCGTGAGGTCGGTGAGGAAGTTGCGCTGAAGCATGCGCTCGTGGACAGAAAGCTTCCGGCCAGCTTGATACCGAGCGTATACCTTGTCGAAAATGAAGTTGAACAGGCTGTCGGTGGAGAGTGCGTCCTCTTGTTGGTTCTCGTCGGTTACGCTTCCATATTTCAAGAACACTTTCGCCAGTTTGTTGGATGCCCTGGAGAGGTCGTAGCTCCAGTCAACTCCCGTCTTCTTCATCAGCTCCGGCCTCCAAAGCCATTTCTGGTCTTTGATCATGTATTCATCTATGAAGTCCAAGGCCCGGAGCTGGTCCTTGAGAGGCACTGGCTGGTGTATGCACAGCTGCTCGCCCTTATCGCAGTTGTCGTCCATGCTGCCCGATATGTAGCGTATCACATGCTCTATATAGTTCCAGTATTGGTTCTGGACAGACAGGTAACGTCGGCGCAGAGGATACCAGTCGCTGTCAGGCGTGTTGGTCCACTCTTCCATATGGTCCATTATGTATTTCAGGTTCCTCATGCCATAGGTGTTGGCCTTGATGTCGTCGCTACCGCTGTCCTCGCTCTGCACGCGTGGGTCACCGAGAGTGGTCTCCTCTATGTATCTTGCCCACGTGTGCTTGGCTCGCTGTTCGGTGACCCATTGCCTGCGCGTCTTGGTGTTTTTCGCCAGCGACGTGCTTGGGTCGAGCGTATAGCCCCATTGTATGGCGAACCTGTCGTAATCGCCTACACGTGGCAGGAGGTTGTCGTAGTCGGTGATTTTGTCTTCTGGCTGCGGTATGTAGTTGAATCTCTGGTAGTCCATTATGCTTCCACCCAGCCCGTGTGCCTTCACGAAGTTCTCGTCGCGCAAGCTGTCGGGGTCGTAGATGGTCGAGGCTATGAAGTTGTGGCGCAAGCCGAGGGTGTGGCCCACCTCATGGGTCAGCACGGTCTCCATGAGCTTGCCGATGATTTTCTTGTCGAGAGGATATTTCCTTGCCCGTGGGTCAACTTGTGAGCACATCACGAAATACCATCTCTGTACGAGGTCGAGCACGGAATGGTATATGCCAATGTGCGATGTTATGATTTCCCCGGAACGTGGATCCACTACCGCGGGTCCGTATGCGTTTGGTATTGGCGATGCCTTGTAAGACACCAGTGGATAGCGCACGTCGCCTTCGTCGTAAAGAGAGTCGACGGGAGCCATTTCGGCATGGATGGCATTCTTGAATCCCGCTTTCCTGAAAGCAGGTTCCCAGTTGTTAACGGCCTGGATGAAATATGGCCTAAGATATTCTGGCACGGTGCGAGATATATAATACACTATTGGCTTCTTTGGCTCAACAAGTTCGCCCCGACGATATTTCTCCATGTCCTCGTCTTTGGGTTCAAGTCTCCACCTTATGGCCATGCTGCCAAGCTCATAGTTGTCGTCTACGGTCAAGCCTGGCATTCCATAGGTGAAATATCCCACCCTGCTGTCTGCTATGCGTGGTGTCATTGGTGTCTTTGGCAGAAGGAACCAGCTTGACGACACTTCCCATC
>DJQL01000061.1:3337-4285 GCA_002437565.1 Prevotella sp. UBA6387 | reverse complement strand
ATCTGAATATTTGCGGGTTAATCTCCTTTATGGTTTGTGACGTGTAAGTCTCACCGTAATGGTCTTGCCGCTTGTTGACCTGCTTGATGAATTTCCTCTCAATGTCGTCCACGTGGTTGAAGTCGTTTACGGTCACCTCTATCCCCGACACTTGGTCGGGTTCCCAACCGTTAAGTTTCACCGTCGTGTAGAGGTCGGTGAAGCACATGTAAGAGTCGTATTGGCTTAGGTTGGTCTGGTAAATGCCCTGTATGGTGAACCTTCGTATTCTCACGCCGCCATTGTCTATGAAGTATGCGAAAACGCGCTGCCCTTGTTTCAAGTTCAACTTGTTGGCGATGCTTTGTGAAATGAGAATCTTGTTGGATGAAGAGCTGTCGGAGAAGCGTGGTATGCTGCCTGTCACCATGTTCTCATGTATGAAAGTAGAGTCCCACTCGCTTCCCACGCCCTTGAGCACTATGCCAAGGAAGTTGCTGTCGGTCTTCAATATTCCTTGCTGGTACGCGAATCTCTCGGCGTGTTTCACCCCGCCTATCGAGCGTATTGCTTTCATCATGCTGTCGCTCGCTGCAATGGGATATTGTTCTGATTCTGTTTGTGAGACGAAGTTGGTCACTTGTATGTGCGACCCGAATCCGATGACCTTGGCCTGGATGGTATGCTTAAAGCCCAACACGACACATACCGAGACTATCATCACGGCCAAGCCTATTGCTACGCCTGCCGTGGCAATGGAAATGGCTGGGCGCGACACCTTGTGCTTGTCGCCTTTGTCTCCGTATATTCTTTTTGCTATGTAGAGTGGAAAATTCATCTCCTCACATTATTTCAATCACGTCATTACGTCCACGTCGTGAGTCACATGGTCTTCCCTGGATATGCCTCAAGTGCCTTTGCCAATACCACGAGCGCTCTTCTGAGGTCTTCTTTCTTGAGTACATAGGC
>DJQL01000061.1:0-3205 GCA_002437565.1 Prevotella sp. UBA6387 | reverse complement strand
AGTTGCGCCACGGTGTAGAATGCCCCCATGGGTATTGGCGAGTAGACGCCGGGAATGCGGTTCAGCCCGTCGATGAGGCATTTGCGTCGCTCCACATATTCATCGTAAACGTTGCGGTAATACTCTTCCGGAGCGTCGAGAGACGCCTCGGCTATGATTTGTCCTATGAGAGGCGGAGAGAGGCGAGCTTGGCAGAATTTCATCACGGCCTTGCGGACTTCGCTGTTGTGGGTAATCAATGCGCCGACACGTATGCCGCACTCAGAGTAGCGCTTGGACACTGAGTCGACAAGTATCACGTTATCTTCAATCCCCTTTAGGTGCATGGCGCTGATGTAAGGGCTTCCCGTGTAGATGTATTCACGATACACCTCATCGGAAAAGAGATACAGGTCGTATTTCTTCACCAAGTCTCGTATCTGGTTCATCTCGCGTCGAGTGTATAGGTAGCCCGTTGGGTTGTTGGGGTTGCATATCAATATGGCGCGCGTCTTGTCGTTGATAAGTTCCTCAAACTTCTCCACCTTTGGCAGTGAGAACCCCTCGTCTATCGTGGTGGCTATTGTGCGGATCTTGGCTCCGGCGGATATGGCAAATGCCATGTAGTTGGCATAGGCTGGTTCCGGGACGATAATCTCATCGCCAGGGTTCAGGCAACTCATGAAAGCGAAAAGCACAGCCTCGGAGCCACCGGAGGTAATGATAATCTCGTCGGGAGAGACATTGATGTTGTACTTGGCGTAATAGTTTACCAGTTTTTTGCGATAAGAGAGATAACCCTGCGATGGGGAATACTCCAAGACCTTGCGGTCGATGTGTTTCAGCGCGTCGAGACCGCATTGTGGGGTCGGCAGGTCTGGCTGGCCGATATTGAGGTGATATACCTTTATGCCACGTTGCTTTGCTTGCGCCGCCAATGGGGCAAGCTTTCTTATTGGTGATTGTGGCATCTCAAGGCCACGTACTGATATTTCAGGCATTGTGTGTTGATATTTTCAGAGCGCAAAGATACTTTTTTTTATTGACACGGCAAACGTTTTGGCTTTTTAAGTAATTAAGAGAAGCCAACTTTCAATGGTTTTCCCGGCCAAAGAAATATTGTCCCTTGTTTTTTGTCAGCGAGCCATAGTTTATGGCATGCTCTGGACAGTGATGGTAGCAGGCGAAGCAGGCAAGGCACGAGCCGTCGTGCTTCCACTGTGGCTCAAGGCCTTTGCCTCCAATCACGTTCCTGGTGGGGCATACGCTTGCGCATATTCCGCATCTTATGCATTTGTCGCTGTCTACCTTGAATTTCTTGTCGGTGATGAGATATTTCTCGAAGAAACTACCGAGCAGTCGGGAGTTGATTCGAGGCCAACGGCCGGCTACGAGATGACTTGCCGCCTTGCGGTCTATGATGTCTTGGACATATCCTTTCAGTTCTGCGGCTGCTTTTTCTTTCTTCGCCTTTTCTTTCTTCGCGCTGTCAACGTTGAAGAAAGGCAATCCGAGATACGACTCCGGCATGACAAGCGAGAACTCGGCGTCCAATGGCAACCCCTTGGCTTTCAGGTTGTCACGAAGTATGTCCATCGTCTCGCCAATATTGTCTCCAGCCGTGCACAGCGCATAAACATAATGTCCTTTAGCGTTGACGTTTAGGTGCTTGATAAACTCTCGCACGATTATTGGTGGCCGCCAGCCATGCACCGGGAAGCACAGGCCAAGCCGTTCGCCTTCCGCAAGCATGAACTCGTATTGCTTTGAGCGCGCCAGTTCGGGAATGAAAAGGAGTCTGTCGCCAGTTGCCTCCGCTATGGTCTTGGCTGCCCAGCCCGTGTTGCCAGTGTCTGAGAGATACAAGATCATTTTGTGTAGAAGTCTATCACGCCCTGTATGGTCTGCTTGCAGGCAGGGCAAAATTCCGGGTTCTCGTTGGTGCGCATGCGGCAATCGGCATAGGCGCGGTATATGCCCTTTGTGCTGTAGCCGGCTCCCTCGTAGAATCCGGCCTTGGGGTCTTTGCCTATGAGGTTCTCCCATTTGCCTTTGAAGTCAACCTTTGTGGTTATGTTCTTCTCCCATGGCTCCACGTCGTGTGGATAGAGCAGAATCTGCTCTTGCTCGTAGGCGTATTCATCGGCGAGCCCGGCGAAGCTGTGGCCAAATTCGTGTACCAACACTGGACGGAACGTGGGGTGGTGGGCCGCGCACAGGTCATAGCTGTTGAGCACGCCGCCACCGCCATAGCGGTCGGTGTTCACGAGCACGATGATATGCTCGTATGGTATGCCCGCCAACCAGTCGTGAAGGGTTTTAAGGTGCAGTGTGGTGAGATAGCGGTCGCTATAGAATGTGTCGTAGTTGGAAAGCAATGCGGTGTTCTTCCAAATGCCCTTGTCGGGGATGCTGACACCGCTTTCCTTTGACGGCGATTCCACTGCCACTATGTTGAACTTGTTTTTTGAGCTCTTGAAAGGTTCGTAAGAAAACAGAAATCCGGTCGCGCGTCTCGCGTCTTCGAGGAAGCGTGGCATCTCGGTCTTGGTGTAGCCTTCTGCCACAAAGGCTATTCTGATGCAGCGTGTGGTGTCGGCGGCCTTTTGCAAGGTGACGTAAGGTGTCACCGACCTCTCACCGATATGGCGTATCAGTATGTCGTTGGGGTCAATCTCGTGCGTGAGCGACGAGCTCACTTGTCTGCGGTTGTTGCGCAGGTCGAGGGTGATGTCTGCCGGGCGTTTTGGCATTGGCACGAGAAAGACGTTTTCGAAACTCTTGTTGAGTTTTTTCGCCTCTGGGTAAGTCTGCCACTCTTGGAAGAGGGTGGAGAAAGAGTTGCGATATATCACCTCGCCCGTGGCGTGGTCGCGCATTGTTATCTGTCCATTGCCCTCCATGGGCAATTCGCTCAGGCGCTGACGCTTGCCATACCAGCGTGGCGATTGGCAAAGCTCATCTACGGAGATATGCTGCTCGTGGTCGTTGCCCGAGAAGATGTAGTCCAGGCGGAGGGTCTTGTCCTCGAACCAGTTGTCAAAGTCTTGCGCGTTGACACACAAGCATGTGAACGCGAAGGCAATGCAGAAAAGAATTTTTTTCATTGTTATCTAACTTTAAGTTGTTGCCCGGCTACGATGGAGTCGTCCGGGCTCATGTGGTTCATCTTGTAAAGGCTCTTCAGCCTTATGCCATACATTTGCGCGATGGAGTACATGCTCTC